>NZ_JAGIQL010000273.1 GCF_017813245.1 Streptomyces montanisoli | reverse complement strand
CCCGCCAGGGCCGCGGCCTCCTCGCGCTCGGCCGCGTCGCGCTCGCGGGCCGCGTCCCGCCTGCGGACGGCCGGTTCGAGGCGTCCCGCGAGCGCTTCCGCGCGCGTGGCGGCCTGCTGCGCCTCGTCGATGCCGGCCTGCAGGCGGCCGCGGAGCCCGTCCCACGCGCCGAGCCAGGACGCCGCGTCCCGCACGGCCTCCTCGTCGGCCCTGAGCTGCCGTTCCAGCTCAGTTCGCTCCCCGTCGATCTCGGCGGCCCGCGCCTCGGCCCGCCCGGCCGCCTCCAGCGCGCCCAATTCCTGACGCGCCGTGCGCTCCGCCGCCGCCAGCTGCTCCGCGCCCGCCTCCGCCAGCCCGGCGGGCAGCGCGGAGCGTGCGCGGGCGTGCGCGGCGGCCGCCTGTTCGTGTTCGCGCTCGGCGCCCTCGCGCGACCCCGCCGCGTCCTGTACGCGCTCGGCCCTGCGGTCGGCGTCGAGCAGTGCCTGCGCCTCGTCGCGCCCGGCCCTGCTCTCCTCCAACGTGTCGGCGCGCCGCCTCGTCTCCTCGAAGCGGGCCTGGAGCCGGGCCACTTCGCGCTGCGCCTCGCGTTCGGCGCGGGCGCCCCGCTCCCGGTGGCCGGCCTCGGCGAGCGCGGAGGCGGCGATGTCGTGCCGCTCCCCCGCGACGGAGCGCGCGACGGCCGCCCACGCGAGGACGCCGGGCGCGAGGTCCGGGTCGCCCGGCTGCCCCTCGGGCAGCGGCGGGGCACCGTCGGGCCCCGCCGCCTGCGCGATGCGCTGGGCGACCGCGTGCAGCCTCTCGTCCCCCGCGCGCACCTGCTGTTCGGCGCCGCGCCGCAGTTCCGCCAGGCGGTCCTCGACGGCGGCGAACCTGCGGGTGTCGAAAAGCCTGCCGAGCAGCCTGGCGCGGTGCTCCGCGTCCGCCTGGAGGAACTGCGCGAAGTCTCCCTGCGGCAACAGCACCACCTGGCAGAACTGCTCGCGGCTCATGCCGAGCAGCTCGGTGATCTCCTTGCCGATCTCCTGGTGCGTGCGGCTGAGGGCGCGCCACTCGCCGGACGTCGCGTCGTGCTGACGCAGGGCGCTCGCGGCCTTGACCGTGGTGAACCCGGCGCGGCCCTTCTTGGGCCGCTGCTGCGCGGGGCTGCGGGTGACCTCAAGGCGCCGCCCGGCGACCGTGAGGTCGAGGGTGACCTCGGTGAGCGTGCCGGGCGCCGCGTGGTCGCTACGCAGGGCGAGCCCCGGCTTCTGGCGCGCGCCCGGCACCCCGCCGTACAGGGCGAAGCAGACCGCGTCGAGCACGGACGTCTTGCCGGCGCCCGTCTGCCCGCGCAGCAGGAAGATGCCCGCGCTGGACAGCGCGTCGAAGTCGATCACCTGGGTGTCCGCGAACGGCCCGAAGGCGGTGACGGTGAGCCGGTGCAGCCTCATCGGGCCACCTCGCGGACCGCGTCGTCCACGCGTACGTGCTCGAACGCGCCCCGCAGCACCGCGCGTTCCTCCGCGTCGGGGCCGCAGCCGCCGCGCACGTGCGCCACGAAGTCCTCCGCCACCTGCTGGTCGCTGCGGCCTTGGAGGCGGCGCGCGTAGGAGGCGGCCGGGTCGCCGTCGGGCCGATCGGGGTCGAACAGCAGGCTGAGCGTGTGCGGGAAGCGGGCCAGCAGCCGCGCCATGGGCTCCCGTGGGCGGACGGCGTCGGTGAGGGTCGCCTCGATCCACGCCTCCCCGTGGCGGGCGAGGCCCTGGTCCTCCAGGAGGGCGTCGAGCGTGCCCCTGATCCGCGCCAGCGGCCTCGGCACCGGGCAGTCGAGGCGCTCGGCCGCGACCTCCCCGGCGGGCCCGAGGTCGACGAGCCACATCGACTTGCGGTGCTGCGCCTCCGAGAAGGAGTACGCGAGGGGTGAACCGGAGTACCTGACGCGGTCGCTGAGGCGCTGCGCGCCGTGCAGGTGGCCGAGGGCCACGTAATCGACCCCGCCGAACACGGCGGCGGGCACGGAGGCGACGCCGCCCACGGCGATGTCGCGCTCGCTGGCGCTCGGTGCGCCGCCGGTGACGAACGCGTGGGCCAGCACGACGGAGCGGGTACCGGCGGGGCGGCCTGCGAGATCGGCGCGCACCCGGTCCATCGCGGCGCCGAGCACGCTCTCGTGGCGCGCGCGCTCGACCCCGAAGTCGCCGCGCACCAGGGAGGGTTCCAGGTAGGGCAGGCCGTAGCAGGCGACGTCGCCGTACTTGTCGGTGAGCAGCACGGGCTCGGCGCAGCCCGCCGGGTCCGTCCGCAGGTGGACGCCCGCACGGCCGATGAGCCCGGCGCCGACGCCGAGCCTGCGGGCCGAGTCGTGGTTGCCGGAGATCATGACGGTCGGCACCCCGGCCGCGGCGAGCCGGTGCAGCGCGCGGTCGAACAACTCGACGGCGGCGAGGGGCGGCACCGCGCGGTCGTACACGTCCCCCGCGACCAGGACCGCGTCCACGTCGCGCTCGCGCACCGTCGCCACCACGTGGTCGAGGAACGCGGCCTGGGCGTCGAGCAGGCTCACCCGGTGGAACGACCGCCCCAGGTGCCAGTCCGACGTGTGCAGGAGTCTCATGATCCCCGAGACTATCGGTGGGGTATGACAGCGTCGCCGTACGTCTCGCCGCCGAGCTCGAGCGCGGCCTCGCCGGCCGTCGAGTCGGCGAGCCGGCCGCGGAAGGCGTCCACCTCGTCGGCCGGCAGCGCGACGTCGATGGCCACCGCCTGCGCGTACCGCACGTCCCGCACGGTGATCCCGGCGGCGCGCAGCTCGTTCTCCAGCCGGCCCGCGCGCTGGTGGCCGACGGTGACGGTGGCGAGCCGCAGCCGCCGCCTGGTACGGGTGCCGACCATGTCGAGCGTCTCCCCGACGACCCCGCCGTACGCGCGGATCAGCCCGCCGGCGCCGAGTTTCACGCCGCCGAAGTAGCGGGTGACGACGGCCACGACGTACCTCATGTCCCTGCGCAGCAGCATCTGCAGCATGGGGACGCCCGCGGTGCCGCCGGGCTCGCCGTCGTCGCTCGCCTTCTGCACGGAGGCGTCCGCGCCGAGTACGTAGGCGAAGCAGTGGTGGCCCGCCCCCGGATGCTCGCGCCGCACCCCGGCGATGAAGTCCTGGGCCTCCTCCTCCGACGCGCAGGGCGCGAGCGAGCACAGGAAGCGCGAACGGCTGATCTCGGTCTCGTGCGTGCCCGCGCGCGCGACGGTCAGGTACTCCTCCGGCATCGCTCCACCCTATGCGGACGGGAATGCCCGGACGCGCCCGGTCCGTTTGCCTGGGCATGGACGCAGACGACGAGACCATCCGCAGGATCCTCACGGGCACGGGCGACACCTGGGCGGTGGTGGGCCTGTCGAACAACACGGCCAGGGCCGCCTACGGGGTCGCGGGGGTGCTGCGGCGCTTCGGCAAGCGCGTGGTGCCGGTCCATCCGAAGGCGGAGACGGTGCTCGGCGAGCAGGGGTACGCGTCGCTCGACGCGATCCCGTTCGACGTGGACGTGGTCGACGTGTTCGTCAACAGCGGCCTCGCCGGCGCGGTCGCCGACGAGGCCGTGGCGAAGGGCGCGAAGGCCGTCTGGTTCCAGCTCGGCGTGGTGGACGAGGAGGCGTACGCGCGCACGCGGGAGGCGGGCCTCGACATGGTCATGAACCGCTGCCCGGCCATCGAGATCCCCAAGCTGGGCTGAGCCCGCCGCCCCGCGACCGGGCCCTGCCAGGATTGGCCGGCCGGACCGGTGAAGGACCTGCCTCGCCCGCCCGCCGGTCTGTGCGACCGGCGGGCGGGGGCCGACCGGGCCCGCCACGGCAGGGACGTGCGGGCGGGCGCCGGACGTGTGTCAGCCGTGCCTGCGCAGCCCGCGCAGCACCTTGCCCTCCGTCGACAGGGCGTAGTCGTGCCGGTCGAAACGCGGCGTGTGGGCGAACATCAAGTACAAGTACTTGAAGTTCTCGGCGAAGCCGTAGGCCGGGCACAGGTCGCCCTGGACCATCGGCGAGACCGTGACGTCGTCGATGATCGTGTAGCCGTTCGCCGTCCTGGCGTTCGCCTTCATGCCCTGGAAGTACTGGTAGGCCGTGTCCGCGAAGAGGCGCTTGCCCGTCTGCAGGTACAGGTCGAACGAGGAGTTGACGTACTCGGGCCTGAACTGGTTGCCCTTCGTGGTCGGCGTCAGCGTCGTGTAGTCGATGGACTCGGGCAGCACGGGGTACCTGTCGAGTACGTCCGTCCAGGACCGGTAGTAGGCCTCGCCGCGCGCGCGGTCGCCGCTCGCCGACAGCAGTTCGGCGTAGAAGGAGCCCAGTTCCGACTGCCCGCGGCCGAGCAGGGCGCCGGTGGAGTAGTCGATCTGCTTGAACCAGAGGCGGCCGTCGTAGCGCTCCTCGCTGTGCTTGACGAGCGCCCCGTTCAGCAGCCTGAACCAGTCGCGGCAGTCCTTGTCGCCCAGCAGCTTCCAGCCGCCCCACAGGTACTCGTAGAACGAGTCGGTGGGCGGATTGGGGCCGTTGTCCACGGAGTCGGCCCACCGGCCGGTCTCCACGTTCAGGCTGGTGGCGAGCAGGTCGAGCGAGGACCGCGCCTCGATGGCCGAGCGGTAGGCACGCTTGGCCGCGTCGTAGTACTTGCTGTCGCCGGTGAGCCGGGACAGCAGCCCGAACTCCATGATGTTCGTGCCGATCTCGGCGAGCGGCGGCGTCGCGCCGGACACCGCGCCCGTGCGGAAGTTGACGTGCTGGTACGGCATGCCGGTGGGCGACTTGGTGAACGCCGGCATCAGCCGGTCCGTGACGTCGACGGTCAGGTCGAGGAGCCGCTTGTCGCCCGTCGCGAGGTGGCCTGCGAGCAGGCCGCCGACGACGCGGATGATCGCCTCGAAGACGTGGAAGTCGCCGTCGATGTCGAACGAAAGGTCGCGCTTGATCCAGCGCACGGAGTCGGCGAGTTCGCCGTCGAGGCCCATCACGTACAGCGTGTCGAGCGCCTCGATGATCGACAGGCCGATCGGGCTGCCCGGCACGAAGAACTCGCTGTGGCCGCCGGAGAGCGGGTGGACCTCGTCGTGCCCCCAGGCGAACCGCTTGTAGCCGTCCCAGGCGTGCAGGAACTCGGCGCGCACCTCGCGGGCCACCTGGGGCGCGGGCGGGGTGTGCGAACCGTGCCGCGCGGACGCGGGCGCCGCGGCCGATCTGCCTCCGGGGGCGTCGGCGAAGGCGGTGCCTGCCGCGCCGCCGACGAG
>NZ_JAGIQL010000272.1 GCF_017813245.1 Streptomyces montanisoli | reverse complement strand
ATGTGCTGCCCCGCACCGCCGCGCGCCGCCGGCGCCGCGCGAGCCGGGCCGCCGACCGCCTGCCCGGCGGCGGCAGCTCCGCCGGCTCCTGCTGTTCCGCATCGGCGAGAGTCATCGGCCCACCCGGGGATCGAGGAACGGGTACAGCAGGTCCGCGAGGAGGTTCATCAGGATCATCGCCGCGGCGAACACCATGAAGAGGCCCTGCACGAGCGGCAGGTCCGGCACGCTCAGCGCCTGGTAGAAGAGGCGCCCGAGCCCGGGCCAGGAGAACACCGTCTCGGTCAGGATCGAACCCGCTGCGACGAAGCCCAGGTTGATGAAGACCATCGTCACAGTGGGCAGCAGCGCGTTGGGCACCGCGTGCCTGCGGCGCACGACCGCCTCCCGCAGGCCCTTGGCCCGCGCCGTCGTCAGGTAGTCGCCGCCCATCTCGTCGAGCAGCGACGACCGCATCACCAGCAGCGTCTGCGCGTACCCGACGGCGACCAGCGTGAGCACCGGAAGCACCATGTGGTGCGCCACGTCCAGCACATGGGCGAAGCCGGTGGTGTCGCCGGACGACATGCCGCCCGTCGGGAACATCCCCGGCACCGGGCCGAGCCCCACACCGAAGACGATGATCAGCAGCAGGCCGAGCCAGAACGAGGGCACCGACCAGAGCGTCAGCGCGAGCCCGGTGTTCACCCGGTCGCCCCGCCCGCCGCTGCGCCAGGCCGCGCGCGTGCCGAGCCACAGACCGAGCGCCGAGTACAGCACCACGGCCGTCCCCGTCAGCAGCAGCGTCGCCGGGAGCTTCTGCCAGATCAGCTCGGACACGGGCGCGTGGAACTGGTACGACGTGCCGAGATCGCCGGTGAGCGCCTGGCCGCAGTAACCGGTGAACTGGCGCCACAGCGGAAGGTCTAGCCCGAACTGGTGGCGCAGCGCGTCCTGCTGGGCGACGGTCATCGGCGCGCCGTGCGTCATGGCCTTGACCGGGTCCCTCGACAGCACGCGGAAGAGGAAGAAGCTGGTGACGAGGACCGCGCCGAGCGACACCAGCGCGCCCCCCGCCTTGCCCGCCACGTACACCAGGTAACCCGCGAAGGCGCCGCGCCCGGCCGTCCTGCCCCCGTCCGCGCCCTGCGGAGTCCGGGCATCGGGGGCCGGGCCGTCAGGTCGGCCGAGCGGGAAATCCGGTGTGCTCGCTGTGGTCATCGGCTACTCACGATCGTCGACGGTCGCTCGGCGGCGCACCACGAACCAGACGGCACCGGCCGCGGCCACGGCGGCCGCGAAACCCAGGGCGACGAGCGCACCGGTCGAGGGGGACCCGCCCGGGCGCTCGCCCTCCGGACCCGCCGCGCTCGCGGCCGGCACCGCCGACCACCAGCTCCAGTAGCCGTTCTGCCCCCAGATGTTGCCGGCCGCCGATGGCGTCGTCTCGATGGAGGCGATCTGGTCGGTGCGGTACGCCTCCATGGCGTTGGGGTAGGCGAGCACGTTCATGTAGCCCGTGTCGTACAGCCGCGACTCCATGCGCTTGACCAGCGCGGCCCGCTTCACCGGGTCGTACTCGGCGGACTGGCGCGCGTACAGCCGGTCGTACGCGGGATCGCAGATGAAGTTGTCGGTCGAGCCGCTCGAACGCGCCGTCGCCGGCAGGGCGCCGCAGGTGTGGATGGACAGCACGTAGTCCGGGTCGGGGCCGACCGACCAGCCGTCGAACGCGAGGTCGTAGTCGCCGGCGAGCCACGGGTCGCCGACGTTGTCCAGGCACTCCACCTTCAGCCCGATGCCCAGCTTCGCCCACCACTCCTTGAGGTACTGGCTGACGGCCTTGTCGTTGGGGTCGGTGGCGTGGCACAGGATCCGGAACGTCAGCGGCTTGCCGTCCTTGCCGAGCCGCCGCCCCTGCCGGTCCACGCGGTAGCCGGCCCGGTCCAGATCGCGTGCGGCGGCTGCCGGGTCGTAGGCGACGCGCTGCGCCGCCGAGGGACGCCAGTAGTAGGAGTGGAAGCGCGGCGGCAGGTAGCCCTGCCCGACCACCGCGTGGCCCTGGAAGACCGTGCGCACCAGGCGCTTCCTGTCGACGGACTCGAACAGCGCCCTGCGCACGGCCGGGTCGAGCAGGGCCGGGTTGCCGTCACCGAGCCTCTGACCGTTCCTGGCGCGGGCGCCCGGGTTCGTCGCGAGGGCGTAGAAGCGGTCCCCCGGCGCGTCGTTGACCTCGATGCCCGCGGTGTGCTCCAGGGACGTCGTCTGCGCGGGCGTCAGGTGGGAGACGAAGGAGACCTCGCCCTTGCGCAGCGCGGCCACGGCCGCGTCGCCGTCCTTGTAGTACTTCAGGTCCAGCTCGTCGAACTTCGGCGCGCCCCGCCAGAACGTCTTGTTCGGCTTCAGCTTGACGTACTGGTCGACCTTGTAGTCCGTGATGACGAACGGGCCGTTGCCGACGATCGGGAACTTCTTGTCGTTGTTGAACGTGGAGAAGTCCGTGACCTTGTCCCAGATGTGCTTCGGCACGATCGGCACGTCGAGCGCGGTCATGTCGGCCTGCGGCTTCTTGAGCCGGATGACGAGAGTCGTCGGGTCGGGCGCCGTGACCTCGGCAAAGTTCGCCGTGAAGCTGCCGTTGGCGGTGGCGGCGTCCGGGTCGGTCATCATCTTGCGGAACGTCCAGGCGGCGTCCTGTGCCGTGGCGGGGACACCGTCCGACCAGCGGGAGTTCTTCCTGATGGTGTACGTCCACACCAGCTTGTCGGGCGAGGACTTCCACGAGGTGGCGAAGCCCGGGATCGCGTGCCCGTCCTTCGGGTCGTAGTTGGTCAGGTACGAGTAGGCCAGCCGGTGGATGGTGGTCGCCACGAGCGACTGCGCGAGGAACGGGCTGAGCGAGTCCACGCTCTGGCGCACCGCGACCGTCAGGACCTTCCTGCCACCGCCGTTCGTGCCGTCCGCCGCGTGCGCCTTCTGCGCGGCTCCGGGAAACGCGCCGTACGGGAGGACACCCGCGGCCGTCACCAGCGCTGCCGCGGCCAGGCCGGCCGGCAGCAGGCGGGTCGGGCGGCGCCGCGGCGCGCGGCAGGGGGATACGGGTCGAGCCATGGCCGGTGACCTCGCGTCATCACTCGCTCGGCGACAGGGAAGCAGCAGGCAGCGGTCTCTCGTGCGGGGAACTGGTGAAGGGAGGTCTACCAGCGCGGGTCACAACGGGTCAACGACCCGGCACACACCGTGTTGCCCTGCGCGCGTGCGACGGGGCCCGCACGGACACGCGATCGCGCCGTGCGGGCCCCGGGGGAGGCGCGCCCGCGGCCGCCTACCGCGGCGGAGCCAGGGGTGGCGGCTGCGCCGGCCACCCGGGCGGCGGCACCGTGCCGTCCTGATCGTTGGCGTCCCGGCCGGGCTGACCGTCCTGCCGGCCCTGCTGGTCTGGCCCGGGGGCCGGTTGCTGCGCCGGGAGACCGGGGCCCGGGGGCGGGCCCCACCCGGGCTGCGGCTGGGGTGCGGGCGGATAGCCGTAGGACTGCTGCCCGTACATCCCGTCGTAGGCGGGAGGCTGCCCGGGCGCGCCCTGCGGCGGAACGCCGGGCTGCGGCGCGTACGGCTGCCCCGGCATCGGCTGCTGCCCTGGCATTGGCTGCTGCCCCGGCATCGGTTGCGCGGGGATCGCCTGGCCCGGCATGGGCTGCTGACCGGGCATGGGCTGCTGGCCCGGCATCGGCGGCGCGAGGTGCGGCGGCGGGCCGTTGCCCTCCGCCAGCCACAGCCCCTGCTGCTGCTGGGCGCGCGCGAAGTCGTCGGCGACCAGCGCCGAGAGGTTGAAGTACGCCTCACGGGTCTTCGGCCGCATCATGTCCAGATCGACCTCGGCGCCCGCCGCGAGGTGCTCGTCGAACGGCACGACGACCACACCGCGGCAGCGCGTCTCGAAGTGCTGCACGATGTCCTCGACCTTGATCATCTTGCCGGTCTCACGCACACCGGAGATGACCGTGAGGGAGCGCTGCACCAGGTCGGCGTACCCGTGCGCGGACAGCCAGTCGAGCGTCGTCGAAGCACTGCTCGCGCCGTCGACGGACGGGGTGGAGACGATGAT
Source organism: Streptomyces montanisoli (assembly GCF_017813245.1). GTDB lineage: Bacteria > Actinomycetota > Actinomycetes > Streptomycetales > Streptomycetaceae > Streptomyces > Streptomyces montanisoli. The sequence continues at coordinate 1,210 of NZ_JAGIQL010000272.1, read as the reverse complement.
CAGCTGGTCGGCGAGGTCGAGGACCCCGCGCATCGCGCTGTAGAGCAGGCCCGTGCCCGAGTCCGTCAGGATGATCGGGTACTGCTTGCCCAGGACCTCGATGGCCCTGCGGTAGTCCTCGTCGTTGAACGTCGTCGAGACGGCGGGGTCCACGTCGTTGGCGATGATCTCCAGGCCCGAAGGCGCCTGCGAGGTGAACCGCCTGATGTCCATGTAGCTGCTCAGGTAGGGGATCGCCTGCACCAGGTCGCGGATGGTCGCGCCCGTCTCGCGGCGCACCCTGCGGCCGAGCGTGCCCGCGTCCGGGTTGGCGTCGATCGCAAGGATCTTGTCCTGCCGTTCGGTGGCGAGCGTGGAGCCGAGCGCCGTGGTGGTGGTCGTCTTGCCGACACCGCCCTTGAGGCTGATCACCGCGATCCGGTAGCAGGAGAGCACCGGGGTCCTGATCAGTTCGAGCTTGCGCAGCCGGTCCGCCTCCGCGGCCTTGCCGCCGAACTTGAACCGCGAGGCGGCGGGGTTGCGGTTGCTCTTCGCCTTCTGCTTGCCGCCGCGCAGCAGCCGGTCGGACGACAGCTCGACGGCGGCCGTGTAACCGAGCGGAGCGCCCGGCACCGACCGCTCGCGGTGGTCGGGTGACGCGGGGGAGGGCCAGCCGGCGCCCGTGCGCGGATCGATCGGCTGCTGCGGAACGCCGGGCGCCGGCTGCGCCGCCGGCGGAGGCTGGGCGCCCGGGTGCTGCGGGGGCGGCGCCTGCTGGGAGCCGGGGTACGGGCCGGACGGCTGCGGCGGTGCCTGCCCGGGCTGCGGAGCGCCGGGCTGCGGCGCACCGGGCTGCGCGAAGCCGTTCCCGCCGTGCTGCGGCGGTACGGGCGCGCCGCCCGGCTGAGCGGGCTGACCCTGCGGCGGGAACCCGTAGCCGCCCTGCGGGAGCTGCCCTTCCGGCTGTCCCGGCTGTCCCGGCTGACCCGGCTGTCCCGGCTGTCCCGGTTGTCCTGGCTGGCCCGGCTGCGGGTAGCCGTAGCCGGGTACCTGCGGCGGAATCGGGGCGCCCGGCGCACCCGGGTAGCCATAGCCACCGGGCTGCTGCGGCTGCCACGGGGCGGGTGCGCCAGGAGCCTGCGGCGCGGGCGGCTGCGGGGCCACGGGCTGCGGGGTCACGGGTTGCGGGGCGACGGGCTGCGCCGGCGGCTGCGCGCTGTCCTGCGGCGCG
>NZ_JAGIQL010000271.1 GCF_017813245.1 Streptomyces montanisoli | reverse complement strand
GGCAGCCCGCCCGCCGCCGGGCCCGCGGGGCCGGGCCCGTACGCGGGTTCCGCGGCGGCTCCGTGCCCTGCGGTGGCTCCGGGCCCCGCGGCCTGCGGCTCCGGGTGCGTCCTGCCCTGCTGCCGGTCGTCCAGCTGCCGGTCGTCCAGGCGCCTGCCGCGGTCTGCGACGAGCGTGGGCGAGGCCCTGCGGCGCGGCAGCGCCGGCGGGGCGCCGTCGCCCTCGCCCGCGTCCTCGCCCGCACGCGGCTCGCCGGCCTGCTGGTGCTGGTCCTCGGCGGCCCAGGCGGCCGCCCTCGCGCGGGCGGCGGTGTCGCGTGCGGCCGCCCGGTCGCCGGGGGCCGGTGCCTCGGGGACAGCCGCCGGGGCGAGCCTGATGCCGTGTTCTGCGCGCGGTCCGTGGACGGTACCGGCGGCCTGCCGCCGCTTGTGGTCGAGGCGGAGTCCGGTCTCGGTGTCTGGCGCCTCGGTAAGCAGCGCCGCCGGCAGCAGGATGACGGCGGTGGTGCCGCCGTACGGCGACGGCTCCAGGGAGACCCGCACGTTCTGCCGCTGGGCGAGCCTGCTGACGACGAACAGGCCGAGCCGGTCCGTGTCGGACAGCTCGAACTCGGGGGTCTCCGCGAGGCGCAGGTTCGCTTCGAGCAGCGCGTCGGACGGCATGCCGAGGCCGCGGTCGTGGATCTCCAGCGTGAAGCCGCCCGCGGTGCGCTCGCCGTTGACCTGCACGGCGGTCTGCGGCGGCGAGAACACCGTCGCGTTCTCCAGCAGTTCGGCGAGCAGGTGGGTGAGGTCGGCGACGGCGGGGCCGCCGACGCCGATCCTGGGGAGCCTGCGCACCTCGACGCGCTCGTAGTCCTCGACCTCGGCGACCGCGGCCCGTACGACGTCCATCAGCTGCACGGGCTTGCGCCACTGCCGCGACGGCACGGCGCCGGAGAGGATGACGAGGCCCTCGGCGTGGCGGCGCATGCGGGTGGTGAGGTGGTCGAGGCGGAAGAGGTCGGCGAGCTCGGCGGTGTCCTCGGTGCGGCGTTCCATGGCGTCGAGCAGGCCGAGCTGGCGGTGGAGCAGGACCTGGTTGCGTCGTGCGAGGTTGACGAACACCTCGGCCACGCCGCGCCTGAGGTCGGCCTGTTTGACGGCGGCCTCCACGGCGGCCCGCTGGAGGGTGTTGAGCGCCTGCCCGACCTGGCCGATCTCGTGGTCCTCGTAGGCGAGCCTGGGCGCCTCGGTCTCGACGTCGACCTGCTCGCCCGAGGCGAGACGGCGCATGACGGCGGGCAGCCGGACGCCCGCCGACTCGTTGGCCTCCTTGCGCAGTTCGGACAGGTCGTGGACGAGGGCGCGGCCGACGCGGACGGAGACGATCACGGAGGCGATGAGCGCGATGAGGCCGAGGCCGGTCGCCGCGAGGAAGCGGATGTAGACGTCGTGGCGTGCGGCGGCCACGTGGCTCTGGAAGAGCGAGTCGGCCCTGGCGCTCTCCTTCTGGGTGCCGTCCACTACGGGCCGTGCGAGGTCGCGCCACTTCTGCGCCGACATCGTCCGGTCGTTGACCATGGCGCCGGTGGTGGCGATGTCGTTCTCGTGCATCGCCAGCATGTCGTTGGCCGCGCCCGAGTTGTAGGCGCCGAGGACGGCGGACTCCGCGGACGGCAGGTCCGCGAGGCTGGTCTTGTAGAGCAGCTGGCGGTCGGAGACGAGGCCGGAGACCGTGCGGCGCTCGGTGGGGCTCAGTTCGCCGGCCACGAGGGCGGAGGTGACCAGGGCGTTCTCGCTGGAGAACATCTCCTGCGCCTGGAAGATGCCGACGAGGGCGCGGCCCTGGTTGTCGCCGTCGACGTCCTCCTTGCCGTACACCGTGGAGAGGAAGAGGTAGGCGGGGTCGACGACCGTGGCGTAGGCGTCGAGGGCCTTGCCGCGCGAGAGGCCGTTCTTGTCGACGGACGCGCGGACGGCGGCCAGTCGGCCGGCCTGGGTGGTGAAGGCGTCGAGGTGCTTCCTGGCGGTCGCGTCGAGGTCGTCGCGCAGCGCCGGCGAGGCGCCGGCCCGCACGTCGGCGACGGCCCGGTCGGTGGCGGCCCGGTCGGAGCGCAGCTGCCTGACCGTGTTCGAGTCGCCCGGCGCCGCGAGGAGGACCAGCGTGTCGAGCCGCTCCTGCTGGACGGCGGCGACGGTGCGCTGCACGGGCCGGCCGACGTCGGCGGCCGCGGCCTGGAGGTGGCGCAGGCGCAGGGCCTCGCTGCCGGTGAGCACACCCGTGAGCGCAGACAGGGCGGTGACGGATATGAGCGGCACGAGCAACAGCGCCACGATCTTCCGGCGGATCGACTTCCCGCGAAAGCGCATGGCCTCCCCCAGTTCCCGGCAACAAACGGCGTGAGCCTACTACTGTCACACCGGCAACTCGAAGACATGTCCGGAGCCTGACGGGCCGACCGGCGAGTGATTGTCGCCGGTTTTCCCCTTATGCCGTCCGGGCGTGGGCGGGAACGATGTGCCGCCTTCAACGAATCAGCAGGTCAGCGAGTTTCGCTGGTTCAAACACACCACGCAAAACCTTCACTCGGCGCGAGCCGTGAACCGGGCGTCGCCGGGGCACCGTGGCAGCGCCGGATTGCCGCGTAAATGTCTGGGAAAACAATGGTGTTACGGGAATCGCGCTCGTTCGCGGATCGTTTTCGTTTCAGGCCGGAGTGATCCGGCCGTTGCCGGGCACTCGGCGTGAGGTCGGGTACGGGTGGGGAGTGACGGTCGATGGACACGGACGAGCGGCGTGGCAGGACGCCGGCAAGAGCGCTCACGGGGGTGGCGCGCGACCTGTGGGTCGAGGAGCCGGCGGTGCGCTACCGGATGGCCGATCCCGTCAGGACGGCCGCCGTGCGCGCGGTGATCGTGACGGCCGTGACGCTGATCGAGGCCATGGTCGCGTTCCTCGCGACGCTGGCCGACTCGTGGCTCGCTTTCCCCATGGTGATCGCCGGTGTGGCGTCCACGGTGGGGGCGACGTGGGCCGTGCTCGACGTGTGGGTGACGCGCCAGATGTGGAACCAGCGCCACGGCGTGGTGTCCGTGCCGAGCAGCACGGCGCGCCGGCTGCGCAGGGAGCGTCGGGCCGCCCGGCGCGCGGCCCGTGAGGCGCAGCGCGCGGAGGCCCGGATAGCGCGGCGCGCGCGGCGCCGCCGCCCCGGGTCGTCGTCCGGCGAAGTCTCCGGCGGTGTACGCGCGCGCCACGGAGGCCACCGTCAGCACCACGCGGCCCACTCGGCCGTGACGCGCTGACCGGCGTGGGTCGCTGACCGGCGGAACTCGCTGGCCGGCGGGCTGTCGGCAGCCGTCAGTTTCCGGCGTTGTCCTGGGCCTGATCGGCCGTTGGGGACGGCACGTCCGGCGCGCGCTGCGGTGACGACTGCTGGGCGGGGATCTCCCGCGCCGGTTCCGTCCTGTCCTGGGCCGGTGTCCTGCGGAAGACGCGCGTCGCGGTGATCTCTCCGTGCACCTGCTCGTCCTCCGGCTCGTGCACGGGCAGACCGGGCCGCAGGTGCTCCTCCACGCTGATGTACTTGAGTCCCGCCCGCAGGTCCGCGTCGTTGCGCAACCGGATCACCAGGGGGAACTCCGCGAGCGCCGTGGTGTCGAACAGCCCGGTCGTGTAGAGCAGCTGGACGCCCAGCGCGTCGGAGACGGCACGCTGCAGCTCCAGCAGGTATGTGGCGTTGGCGCGCCCGATGGGGTTGTCGAGGAACAGCGTGCCCGCGTGGCGGTGCTTGTCACGCCCGCGGTCGTTGCTGCGCAGCGCCGCCATCGTGCAGTACAGGGCGATCGCGGCCGTCAGCAGCTGGCCGCCGGAGAAGACGTCCCCCATCTGGCCGACGGGGACGCGTTCCGCGCGGAGCACCGCGTCGGGCTTGAGGATCTCCACGGCTACGCCCTTCGGGGCGAGCGCGGCCCGCACGCCGCGCAGCAGCAGCGACATCCCGTCCCTGCGCAGGTCGGAGTTCTTGCGCAGCGCCGCGCGCGTGGCCTCGTCCACGACCTCGCCGAGCCGCTCCGTGAGGGTCGCGCGGTCCGGTTCCTCGAAGCGGATCCGCAGGAACTCCTGCCCCGACCACTCCCCGAGTCCCTCGGGGAGTCTGGAGAGACGCTGGGCGGAGCGCAGCGTCGTCAGGGCGGACTCCACGAGCCCGCGCATCCGGTCGACGATGGAGTCGCGGTTGCGTTCGAGCTGGGCGAGCTCGTCCGTCAGGACGCGCAGGCGCGGCGCGAACGCCTCGGCCCAGCGCTCGGCGTGCTCGGGCAGCGCGGCGGCGGGCAGCTCGCGGATCTGCTGGCGCGCGGGCGTGCGGACCTGCTCGTAGCGTGTCGCGTTCGCGTGGCGTACGAGGACGTCGCTCGCCTCGCGGACCGCGGACTCGGCGACCGACAGGTCCTGTGCGCAGCCTCGCACCGACCTGCGGGCCTCCGCCGCGTCGTGGCGGGCTTCGGCGAGAGCCCCCGCGTAGGGCTCGGGCCGCTGGGACGCCTCGTCGCCGGCCTCGCCGCCGGCGCTCCCGTGCTCGTCCTCGGCGGGCGCGCCGCGCAGCAGGTCGCGAAGGAGGGCCGCCGTCTCGTCGAAGCCGCCCGCCGCGTCCTCGGCGGCGCGGTGCGCGTGCAGCAGTTCGTCGTGGGCCGCGCGCGCGGCCTCCAGCGCGTCGCCGCGTACGGCCAGTTCGCCGGTGGCGGTGCGCAGGAGGGCCTGGGCCCGGTCGGCGTCCGTGGGCACCTGGTCGTCGGCCAGCTCGACGTGGGCGTCGCCCTCCTGGGGCGCGAGGCGCTCGGCCTCGCCGCGCAACCTGCCGAGCTGCTCGCTCGCGGCGGACGCGCGGGACTCCAGCATCTGCACCAGCGACTCCGCACGGGCGGCGGCGGCCTGCCGCGAGGGGCCGTCCGCGCCGTCGGGCGATTCGAGCAGCTGGGACGCGCGCGTGCGTACCTTGTTGCTGAGCCGGTCGAGTTCGGCGAGGGCCGCGCTCTCGTCGCTCTCCGCTCGTGCCTGCTCCGCCCTCAGGTCCGCGCCGACGCCGACCTTCTCGTACAGCTGGGAGGCGGCGCGGTAGGCCTCGCGCAGCGCGGGCAGGGCGGCGCGAGGCGCCTCGTCGTCAGGACGTTCGGGCTCGTTGTCCGGGGCGCCGGCGATCTCGGCGCGCTCGGCGCGCAGGGTGCGCGCCGTGCGGCGGGCGTCGTCGGCGGGGCGGTGGAGAACGGAGGAGCACACGACTGAGGTCCAGTGACCGGTGGGACACGAAAGGCGTCGAGTGCAAGGAGAAGGAGGGGGGGGGGGGGGGGGGGGGGGGGGGGGGGGGGGGGGGGGGGGGGGGGGGGGG
>NZ_JAGIQL010000270.1 GCF_017813245.1 Streptomyces montanisoli | reverse complement strand
CGGCGGCCGCTCGTGGACCGTCTCCGGCTTGGCGTCAGCCGCGAGCAGCGGCCGGGCGCCGGTCCGCATGGCGCGAGCGTGACGGGCCGTGGCCGTCCCGCCGCCGGACAGGGCGCCGGGCCACGGGCCGCCGGCCGGCACCGCGTCCGCGTCACGCTCCCGGCCTCGCGCGAGCGACAGGGGCTCTCACTCCCACGGGAGTGTGAGCCACGGGCTCTCCGGGTCCGTCATCAGGAGACGGTGCGGCGCGAGCACCGTCTCGTACCACTCGCCGAACTCCTCGTGGCCGAACCGCAGTACGCGCCCCAGGGCGTACCCGGCCGAGTAGTCGGCCCACGACGTGTGGCGCGTGCCGGCCAGCGCGCCCGCCCGCAGGATCGCGTCACGTGCCTCGGGGCCGCCGCACAGCCGCGCACTCAGGCCCCACCGGGCGAGGTTGACGGCCCGCCCGTAGTCGTGGGCCGCCACGCTGTGCACGTAACCGTCGGGCGGCAGCAGCCCGTCCGCGCGAAACCGCGCCTCGTAGCGGACGATGCGGCCCACCAGGGTCTGGACGGCCGCGCCCAGGCGGTCGGGCGCGCCCAGCTCCGCGAGCGCACGGGCGCACGCCGCGCGCCAGGCGTCCGCGGGGACGGCGTGCCCGCCGGCCCCGTCCGCCAGCCGTGCGCGTACCTCCAGCGCGAACTCCGGCTCGTGCTGCCCCGTGTGCGTGTCGAGCAGCACGTCCATCCTGGCCCGCCACTCCCGGTACGTGGTCGTGTCCCACGACTCGCGCAGCAACTGCCCGTCCAGCGCGTAGTCGTCGTACACGTCCCCGATGTCGTTCCAGACCAGACCGCCCTGCACCGCGAGCGGCGCGCCGCAGGCCAGGGCCTGGGCGAGCAGCCCCGTCCTGGGTCCGTCGTAGCGGGTCAGCAGGGACACCTGCCTGGCGCCGCGCACCGCACCGCGCGGTGCGGTGCGCGATGGGCCGGCCGCGTCCTTCGCGGCCTTGAGCCACCGCCTGCGGTGCCTGCCGTGGGCGGGGAACGTCGCCTCCGTCGGCGTGCCCGGGTTCACGCACAGCGCGAAGTGCGCGTCGGGCCACAGCTCCGCCATCGCCCGCAGGGACGTGCGCTGCGCGACCTTGTGCGCGCGCCTCGGCAGCCGCTCGCCCGCCGTCCGCACGGCCACGCACCAGGTGCCCGAGAGGTCGCGGCAGGTGGACCAGCGCACGGAGTCACCGCCGTCCGCCTGCTCCCTCGGTACGTAGAGGAACAGGTCGCACCCGGCGATCACCCGCAGGTACGCGTCCCGGCTGCGGGCGCGCAGTGCGGCCCTCAGCTCACGCTCGATGCGCGTGGCGGGCTGCCACGACCTCGCGTACGCACGCGTCGCCGTCCTGCGTGTACTGTCCACCGGCCGACCCTACCCACCCCCGGGCTCCCACCACCGTCGCGGGCGTCGGCGTGGCCGAAGACAGACGAAAACCCCGTCGACCAGCGGTCGACGGGGTTCCGATTGGTGTCCGAGGGGGGACTTGAACCCCCACGCCCGATAAAGGGCACTAGCACCTCAAGCTAGCGCGTCTGCCATTCCGCCACCCGGACAAGGTGTCTGCCGGCGGCCCGCGGCCGTTCCGACGTGGAAAACCATAGCAAACTTTCGGCGGCCACCGATCACACCGGTGGGCGTAGCACCATGGGAGCATCACCAGCACCGATCGTGGGAGTGAGCAGCGTGGGCGAGTCGAACGCGGGCCGGGCCGTGGCGGGCGAGGACGAGGTCGTGGACCTGTGCCGTGACCTGATCAGGATCGACACCAGCAACTACGGCGACCACTCGGGCCCGGGGGAGCGCGCGGCCGCCGAATACGTGGCGGAGAAGCTCTCCGAGGTCGGTCTCGAACCCAGGATCTTCGAGTCGCACCCGGGCAGGGCCTCCACGGTGGCCAGGATCGAGGGGGAGGACCCGTCGCGGCCCGCCCTGCTGATCCACGGCCACACCGACGTCGTCCCAGCGAACGCGGACGACTGGACCCACCACCCCTTCGCCGGCGAGATCGCCGACGGGTGCCTGTGGGGCCGTGGCGCCGTCGACATGAAGGACATGGACGCCATGACCCTCGCCGTCGTGCGCGACAGGATGCGCAGCGGCCGCAAGCCCCCGCGCGACATCGTGCTGGCGTTCCTCGCGGACGAGGAGGCCGGCGGCACCTACGGCGCGCGCCACCTCGTCGACAAGCACCCCGGGCTGTTCGAGGGTGTCACGGAGGCCATCAGCGAGGTCGGCGGCTTCTCCTTCACCGTGCGCGAGGACCTGCGGCTCTACCTCGTGCAGACCGCGGAGAAGGGCATGCACTGGATGCGCCTGACCGTGGAGGGCACGGCGGGCCACGGCTCCATGACGAACACGGACAACGCGATCACCGAGCTGAGCGAGGCCGTCGCGCGGCTCGGGCGCCACACCTGGCCGGTGCGCGCCACCAAGACCGTACGGGCGTTCCTCGACGAGCTCTCCGACGCGCTGGGCACCCCGCTCGACCCGGAGGACATGGAGGCCACGCTCGTCAAGCTCGGCGGCATCGCCAAGATGGTCGGGACCACCCTGCGCAACTCGGCGGCGCCCACCATGCTCGGCGCCGGCTACAAGGTGAACGTGATCCCGGGGGAGGCGACAGCGCACGTGGACGGGCGCTTCCTGCCCGGGTACGAGGACGAGTTCCTCGCGGACCTCGACCGGCTGCTCGGCCCGCGGGTCAGGCGCGAGGACGTGCACGCCGACAAGGCGGTCGAGACCACGTTCGACGGGGCCCTCGTGGAGGCGATGCAGACCGCGCTGAGCGCCGAGGACCCGATCGCGCGCGCCGTCCCCTACATGCTGTCGGGCGGCACCGACGCCAAGTCCTTCGACGACCTCGGCATCCGCGGCTTCGGCTTCGCGCCGCTCCAGCTGCCGCCCGAGCTCGACTTCGCCGGGATGTTCCACGGCGTGGACGAGCGGGTGCCGGTCGACGGCCTCAAGTTCGGCGCGCGCGTGCTCGACCGCTTCATCGACCACTGCTGAACTGCCCCCGCGGGGAGCCCGATTCGCTCGTGCGTCCGGGCTCCTCACGGGGAAGAGTGAATGCGACCATAAGCTCGTAGCCTCATTACTCCCTCCTCGTTACAGGTGTGCGGTCCGCAGCTGGGACCGCGTTTTGCCAACAAGGAGGAAGAATGATCAAGAAGGTCGTCGCTGCTGCGGCTGTCACCGGTGGTCTGGTGCTCGCGGGCGCCGGTGTCGCCTCCGCCGACGCGGGCGCCCAGGGTGCCGCGGTTCAGTCGCCGGGCGTGCTCTCGGGCAACGTCGTGCAGGTTCCGATCCACATCCCGGTGAACGCGTGCGGCAACACGGTCTCTGTGATCGGGCTGCTGAACCCCGCCTTCGGCAACACCTGCGTCAACGCGTGACGTTGTGCGTCGGCCCGCACAGGGCCTGAACCCGGGTGGCCCCGGAGTGCGCGCCATGCACTCCGGGGCCGCTGGGCATCCGTCCCCCGGCGCGTGCCGAGGGCATTTCCGAAAGGCAGCAGGCAGCAGAAGGCAGGGATCGAATCATGAGACAGGTCACGCGCAAGGGCTTGATGACCTTCGCGGCCGCGGGCGGCGCCATCGTCCTCGGCGGCGGGGTGGCGCACGCGGACGCGAACGCGGGCGGCACGGCCGCCGGCTCGCCCGGCGTGCTCTCGGGCAACAACGTGCAGGTACCGGTCCACGTGCCGGTCAACGTGTGCGGCAACACCGTGAACGTCGTCGGGCTGCTGAACCCGGCCATGGGCAACAGCTGCGTGAACGCGTCGCAGGGCGGCGGGTCGCACGGCGGCTCGCACCACGGTGGCGGCTCGCACGGTGGCGGTTCGCACCACGGTGGCGGGCACCACGACGGCTCGACGCCCCCGCGCTCGGGCGAGGGAGGCGGCGGCCACCACGACGGCGGTTCGGACAACGGCGATGGGTCGCACCACGGCGGCGGTTCGCACCACGGCGGTGGGTCGCACGCGGGCGGCGGCGCCCACGCCGGCGGCGGGACGTCGAACTCCCCGGGCGTGGGTTCGGGGAACAACATCGGCATCCCGATCGACATCCCCGTGAACGCCTGCGGTCTCGGCATCGACGTCCTCGGCATCGGCAACCCCGTGTTCGGCGAGTCGTGCGAGAACGTGGAGTCCCCGGCCCCCGCGCCGCACCACCACGCCACGCCCCCGAAGCCGGCCACGCCGCACAAGCCGGTCCGCAGCGTGCCGAACGCGCCGGAGCCGCAGGCGGTCGCCGCGGCCGCCCCGGTCGCGCACGCCCAGCTCGCGCACACCGGTTCCGAGGGACTGGGCATCGCGATCCCCGCGGCCGCGGGCATGCTCATCGCGGGCACCGTCCTCTACCGACGCTCCCGCGCCGCCGCGTAACAGCGTCGTCGCGTGAGCACACACGGAGACCGGGACGGGCCCGCACCCCTCACACGGGTGGGGCCCGTTCCGCTGTGACGGGCGGGACGGCCGTCACCACGTGGCGCGCACCTGTCGGATGATGCGTCGGCGCAGCCGCACGCGGCGGCTGCCGTCGCGGTGCAGGCTCAGGCGGTCCAGCTCCCAGTGCCCGTACTCGGCATGGTCGGTCAGCAGGCGCGTGGCATCCTTGCGTGACACCCCGCGGGGCACGTACACGTCGACAAATTCGTATTCCGGCATCGCATCTATTGTGCGGCCAGAGCCTCAATACGGATAGCGTCTGCCCTATGTCTGATGCTGCGCAGCCCTCCGCTGCCGACGTACGCGCCGCCGCCGACGCGGTCAAGGCGGCCCTCGACCGTCACCTGGCGGCCGTGGAGAACCGCACGGGTGGGGACGACGATGATCAGGCAGTCTCCGACGCGTTCAACGCGCTGGCGGCCGCCGCCGAGGACTACGACGAACGGCTCTACCACCGGTACGACGAGGTCACCCCCTTCGAGATCCCGGAGCCCGACGACTCCCTGCCGCCCTACGCGGGCCCGGAGGAGCCGCACGCCGTCACGGTGCTGATCAGGCGCGACTACGCGGTGGCCGAGCCCGAGCGGCTCCTGTCCCAGGCGCAGCGCATCGCGGACGCGGACGACGACGTGGCGACGACGGCGGGCGCGGCGGCCGCGGTCTCGGGCAGCGTGCACGCTGCCCTCGGCGTCCTGTTCGGCGAGTACGAGCCGGACGAGATCGCCTCGCGCCACAAGGAGTTCGGCCTGGAGGAGGGCGACTCGACCCTCTGGGTCTCCGCGCTGGACGACCCCCCGGAACCGGGCGAGTGGCTGTCGTCCCCCTTCGAGTCGGCCGACCCCCAGCAGGTGGTCTGCCGCTTCGACGTGAGCGCGGTCTTCGACGAGGACGACGACGAGGAGGCCGACGACCCCGACCTGGAGGACCAGGAAGCCTGACCCCCACCCCGCGCCCCCTGGCGGCGCGGTGCACCGACGCAGGCCGGGGCCGCCCCAG
>NZ_JAGIQL010000027.1 GCF_017813245.1 Streptomyces montanisoli | reverse complement strand
AAGCCGCCACGCGGGTTGAGTCGACACCTGGGGTTCAGACGTGTGCTCCTCGGATCCGCGGGCCGCCGGGCGCAGGAAGTGGCGGGCGACGAGCGGCCCCGACACGGCCGCGGGACGCCCGACGGCCCGCCGGACCTCGTCGGCGATGCCCGGGGTCAGGCACAGATGCAGGTCGTTGCCCGGGTGGAGCCACTGCCGGTGCGCGGCGAAGTCCGTGATGACGACGGCGCTGCCGGTGCCCAGCCGGCCGCGGGCCCGCAGCCCGCCCGTCAGCTGGGCCGCCAGGTGGAAGACGGGCACGACGACGTCGAACGCGCCCTGCCCGACGATGTCGAGCAGGGGCGCGTCGGCCAGGGTGGCGAGCGGGCTGCTGCCCGGTCTCGGCCCTCCACCCGACCGGAAGAAGGTCGCGTAGATGCCCGCGTACACGGCCGGAGCGTGATGGATGACCGTGCGGTAGAACGCGCGTACGGCGCCGCCGACACCGGCGGGAAGCAGGTCGAGGACGTCGACGCGAACGCTTTCGTGCCCCCGCGCGCGCAGCCGTCCCGACAGCTCCGCGGCCACCGCGTCGTGCCCGGAGCCCATGCTCGCGCTCAGCACCAGGAAGCGTCGCCCCATCCGCCCTCTCCCTCCGTCGTTCCCCCTCGCCTTCGGCCAGTCGGCCGTCGCGGGCTGCTTCGTACGCGGTATTGCCGTCCGATCCCCATGGGTCCGCCCGAGGCGCGGGGGAGTGTTCGCGTGGAGCACTGTCTCGAGGATCCGAGGAGGAACGGCATGGTCACCACCGGCCTCGATGTCCTGCCGGTGTATCCGCGCCGGCGGCGGTTCAAACCGATCGTCCCGCGTCAGGCCCGCGGCCGCCGCCCGAGGGCAGGTACGTACTCCCGGCGGGTTTGCGACCGGTGAAAACGGTCAACTCGACGTCGTCCACGGATCGAGTGGCCACAGCGCGACGGCCGGGCGGTCCCGTCGTGTCCCCGGCGTGCGGTGGCTGAGCGCCGCGGCCGGGCCAACCCGTCTGAGGAGGCGTCGTGACGCGAGCTCTGCCCGGTCCCGACTACCGGGATGTCGCTCCTACCGCTGCCGGCCGCCGCACGTCGACGGGGGTGGCCCTGGTGACCGGTGCCTCTTCCGGCATCGGGGCCGCCGTCTCGCGGCGCATGGCGGCGGGCGGCTGGGACCTGCTGGTCACCGGCCGCGACGCCGAGCGCCTGCACGAGGTCGCCACCGCCACGTCCGGTGTCGCGCTGCCCGCCGACCTGTCCTCGCCCGAGGGCGCACGCGGGCTGGTGTCGAGCGCGTTCGCCACCACCGACAGGATCGACCTGCTCGTGGCCGGTGCCGGCGTCGGCTGGGCCGGGCCCTTCTCGGCCATGCCGGCGGCCGCCGTCGACCGGGTGGTCTCCGTCGACCTCACGTCGGTGCTGCACCTGGTGCGGCTCGTCCTGCCGCACATGCTCGCGGAGAAGCGCGGCCACATCGTGCTCGTCGGGTCGGTCGCGGGCACGCTCGGGGTACGCGAGGAGGCCGTCTACTCGGCGGCCAAGGCCGCGATCTGCGTCTTCGCGGACGCCCTGCGGTACGAGCTGCGGGGTACGGGGGTACGGGTGACGCATATCGTGCCCGGCGTGGTCGACACGCGGTTCTTCGAGCGGCGCGGCCGGCCCTACACGCGGACGCGTCCGCGGCCCGTGCCGGCCGAACAGGTGGCCGACGCGGTCTGGGACGCGCTGGTGCACGGACGGGACGAGGTGTACGTGCCCGCCTGGCTCCAGTGGCCGCGCAGGGTCCGCGGCGTCGCCCCCACCGTCTACCGGCGCCTCGCCGCGCGGTTCGGATGAGGACGACCGGACGATGAACGCCGTCAGCGTCGCGCTGGCGCTGATCGCCGCGATGGCCAACGGTGGCGCTTCGGTGCTGCAGCGCCGCGCCGCCATGGAGCAGAAGGACCAGGAGAACCGGGGCGGCGACACGGAGGACGACGGAGGCGACGGCGACGGCGACGGCGACGGCGACGGCGACCGCCCACGATCGCCGTCGCCCGCGTCCCCTCCGTCGCCCGCGTCGTCGCGCGTACGCTCCGGGCTGGCCCGCATGGTCGACCTGCTGCACCGCCCCTACTGGCTGACCGGCACCGCCGCGCTCATCGTGTCCGCGGGCTGCCAGGCGGGTGCGCTGGCCGTCGGCAGGCTCTCGGTCGTGCAGCCGCTGCTCGCCACGGAGCTGCTGTTCACCCTGGTCATCGGCAGCATCGTCTTCCACCACACGCCCGATCGGCGGACGTGGCTGTCGTTCCTGATGCTCGCCGTGGGCCTCGGCACGTTTCTGATCTCGGCCTCGCCCACGGCGGGAACCGCCACGTCCGACGCCGGGCGGTGGCTGCCGACCGGGGCCTGCGTGGCGGCGGTCATCGCGCTGCTGCTCCTGGCGGCGAGCCGGTTCGGCGGCGCACCGCGTGCGGCACTGCTCGGCTGCGCGTCGGCCGTCTCGTTCTCCACGACGGCGGCGTTCATGAAGGAGGTCACGGGCAGGCTGGGGGAGGGGTGGGTCCAGCTGCTGACGACCGGCTACCTCTACGTGGGGTGCGCGGTCGGGCTGCTGAGCTTCCTGCTGCTGCAGAGCGCCCTGCGGGCGGGGTCGCTGGCCGCGTCGCAGCCGGCGCTCACCCTGGGCGACGCCATGTCGAGCGTCGTCCTCGGCTGGGCCCTGTTCCAGGAGCGCGTCATGGGCGGCCTCAACGTCCTGCCCGAGGTCTTCGGCGTCTGCCTGATGGTCCTCGGCGCGGTCGGCCTCTCGCGCTCGCCCGCGGTGGCCGGGAACTGGGACACCACCGAGGATCAGGCCGAGGGCGCCGGAAAACGCGAGGAGACGAGCCGGAAGTGATCAGGACCGAAGCACCCAGGACACCGGCGACCGGCCGACAAGGGCCTCACGCATCGGTCGTCCGCACGCGAGGGGCACGATGATCCGCGACCTGGCCAAGCCGGCCGCGGCCGCCTCGCTGCTCGCCCTCGCCGCCCACGTGCTGCCCGCGGGCACATGGCTGCACGGGCCGCGCAGGAGGCTGCTGCCGGGGCTCGCCGGCATCGGGCACCCCGGGCACGTGGCGCTCACCTTCGACGACGGGCCCGACCCCGCCAGCACGCCCCTCTTCCTCGACGCCCTGGACGACCTCTCGGCGCGCGCCACCTTCTTCGTACTCGGCGAGAGCCTGGCACGCCACCCGGAGCTCGGCCGCGAGGCGGTGCGCCGCGGCCACGAACTCGCCGTGCACGGCTGGACCCACTCGCGCCCCTGGCTGCCGGGCCCCGCGCGCGACGCCCGGGAGGTCGCGCGGGCCGCCGAAACCGTCAGGCAGGTGAGCGGCGAGTACCCCCGCTGGTACCGGCCGCCGTACGGCATCCTCACCGGCGGCCGCTGGTACGCCGCCGCGCGCGCCGGGCTGCGGCCCGTGCTGTGGAGCGCGTGGGGCAGGGACTGGACGGCCGACTGCACGCCCGCGTCCGTCGTGAGGACGGCGGAACGCGACCTCGCCGGCGGCGGGACCCTGCTGCTCCACGACACGGACCGCACCTCGGCCGAGGGGTCGTGGCACGCCACCCTGGGCGCCCTGCCGGAACTGGTGCGCGGCCTCAGGACAGCGGGCCTCGCGGTGGGCACCCTGTCGCAGCACTGGGAAGCGCCCGCGCGCTGACCCGCGCGCCCGGCCGGGCGCGCACTCGCGGTCCTGAAGCTCACTCGCGTCCTGGGCTCATTCGGCGCGGTCCCCGGCCGGCGGCCCGCCGGTGCGTGCCGACGGTTCGGCCTGCTGCTGCGAACCCGTTGGCATCATCGGATGGCGGCCGAGCAGGAAGACACCGGTGACGACGGCGACGAGCCCGGCGGCCTCCCCGGCGAGCGCGCCCGGGGTGGTGCGGACGTGGTCGCCGAGGAAGCCGATGCCGCAGGCGATGCCGATGAGGGGTTCGCTCGCGGTGAGGGACGGCAGTGACAGGCGCAGCGGCCCGGTCTCGAAGGCGCTCTGCACGAGCATCAGGCCGGTGACGGCCGCCGCGATGACGCCGTAGGGCTGCCAGGTGAGCAGCAGGCCGCTGACGCCCTTCTCGTCGAAGTTCTGGGTGGAGACGCGGGTGAGCGCGTCCTGCAGCCCGTAGAGCGTGCCCGCGGCGGCGGCGAGGAGGGGCGGCTCCAGGGTCGTGACCCGGCGGGCGAAGGCGACGAGCAGGAGCACCACGGCCAGGACGCTGCCGACGACGAGCCAGTGGCGGAACGCGCCCGCGTCGTGGGTGGACCCCGAGGGACGGCCGGCGATCATGAACGCGGCGACGCCGCCGCTGAGGAGTACGACTCCCGTCCAGCCGGTGACGCCGAGGCGCTGCCCGGTGAGCCGGCGGGCGAGCGCCATCGCGAAGATCAGATTGGTGCTCAGCAGCGGCTCGACGGCGCTGAGTTCGCCGTGGTCGAGCGCGAGGACGCTGACGAGCTGCCCGGCGACCATGCAGCCGATGCCCGCCAGCCACAGCGGGACCTTCACCAGGTCGAGGAGGAGGCGGAAGGACAGGACGTCGGCCGCGGGGGCGCGTTCGGCGGCGTGCTGCTGGAGTACGAACGCCAGGCCGAGCAGGCAGGCGGCCGTCAGACCGTATACGTACAGCACAACAGCCTCCTCGCAGGTCGGTCGCGGCCCATCGCCACCGTGCACCGGCCGGCCGGCGCAGCGTGGCGTGCACGGCGACGATACGAGCTACCGCCCGCGCCCCCCGGTAGCCGGGCCCGAGCGTCCCAGGACTGAGCCGATTGCCCCGCCCGGCGCCCCCCGCCGCGGCAGGACACACGGTGAACCGCGCCCCACCTGGGTACCCGCATGGCTCCGCCGCATCCCCGGACAGGAGAGCAACCATGGCGTCAACCATACGAAGGCGTGCTGTGTCGGCAGGCCGGGAGCTCAGCAGCGCCTACGCCCCCGACGAGGCCATCCCCCTGGGCGGCTACGCCACCCTGGCGGGGCTCTACGCGGGCGGGGTCGGCGCCTTCGCGCTGGCAGCCCGGCGCGCCGGCGTCCGGCTGCCCGAGCGGCTGTCGCCCTTCGACCTCCTGCTGATCGCGGCAGCCACGCACAAGGCGTCGCGGCTGATCGCGAAGGACAAGATCACCAGTTTCGTGCGCGCGCCGTTCACGCGCCGCAAGGAGGCCACGACCGCCAGCGAGGTCATGGACGAGCCGCGCGGCCACGGTCTGGCGCTCGCCGTCGGCGAACTGGCCGCCTGCCCGTTCTGCCTGGCCGCCTGGGTGGCGGGCGGGCTGCTCTGCGGCTACGTCGCGGCGCCGAGGGCGACCAGGCTGGTGGCGGGCGGACTCACCGCTGTCGCCGCGTCGGACTGGCTGCAGTACGCGTGGAGCTCGACGCAGCAGACCGTCGAGGGGTGAGGCGGCCGCACGAAGATCGTCGTGAACCGCCTCACGGAATGCGGTAAGACATCCCGCCCGCGCGACACGAACATGGCTGTGAGCTGTGCGAGGAGTGCGTTCTCCTCGGAAGTGTCAGCGAGAACGGGAGGACGTCATGGGAGACGGCGAGCAGGAGAACGGACTTCTGCGATCCCAGGAAGAACTGGACGAGGACGAGATAGGTGACTACCTCGACGCCGGCTACTCGCCGGCCGAACGTCCCCTGGCCGTCAGGGAGTGGGGCATCACCGAGCGGGAGTCGCACGGCCACGAGTCCCTGTCGCGGCGCCTCGCCCGCGAGGAGAAGCCCGTCGACCGCCTGGAGGGCGAGGGCGACTTCCCGGGCGACACCACGGACACGGACGGAGAGATCATCGACGACCAGGTCGGCGCGGTGCGTTCCGGACGTCTCGTGTCGTGGGACACGGACGTCACCGGCGTCGCGTACGACGGTGACGACTACTGGGCCAGGGACGTGGGGACAGACGGCGGCGCCGCATCGGCTGAGGAGTCGGCCGTCCACATCGTCGACCCGGACCAGTACGGCCCGCGTTGACGTCCTCGAAAGTTACGAATCTACTCATCATGGGAAAAGCTCCCATATCGCTGATCCCCGAGGACGGTGAGTGCGGTGATCATCTCGCGCGGATTCCACGGCAGGCGGCCCACGGCCGACAGGAAACTGCCGCCCGGCCAGTACGAGACCACCGGCTTCCCGGTGCTCTCCGCGGGCCCGACACCGCGTCTCTCGGCGGCTGACACCGAACTGAGCGTGACGGCCGAAACCGGCCGGCGCCACACGTGGCGGTGGGCGGACCTGATGGCCCTGCCCTCGGAGCGCCCCACGGTTGACCTGCACTGCGTGACGAAGTGGTCCAAGTTCGAGACGCGGTGGGAGGGCATCTCCCTGGACGTCCTCCTCGCTGACGTGGAGACGGACGCCGATCACACGCTCGTGTCGTCCCACGGCGGCTACACCACGAACATCCCGCTGGCGGATCTCCTCGACGGGAAGGCGTGGGTCGTGCACACCTACGAGGGCGAGCCGCTGGCGCCCGAGCACGGTGGTCCCCTCAGGCTGCTCGTACCCCACCTCTACCTGTGGAAGTCCGCGAAATGGCTGCGGAGCATCGAGCTTCGCGATGAAGACGAACCCGGCTTCTGGGAAAGCGCCGGCTACCACGACTACGGAGACCCATGGCGCGAGCAACGGTACAGGGGAGACTAGGCGAGCGACTCCGCTGGAGGACGGCCGAGGTCGTCGGGCGCGGCAGCGAGTACGCCGAAGCCACGACGCTGATGCTGAAGGTGCCCGACTGGCCGGGGCACCTCGCGGGCCAGCACGTCGATGTGCGGCTGACCGCCGAGGACGGCTACTCGACCCAGCGGAGCTACTCGGTGGCGTCGACGCCCGAGCCCGGGTACCTCGAGATCACGGTGCAGTCGCTGCCCGACGGCGAGGTGTCGCCCTACCTGGCCCACGACATGGCCGTCGGCGACCTTCTGGAACTGAGGGGACCGGTGGGCGGCTGGTTCGTGTGGCGCCCGGAACAGGAGGAACCCGTCCTGCTGGTGGCGGGTGGCTCCGGCCTCGTGCCGCTCATGTCCATGATCAGGGCCCGCGGCTCCTCCGGCGGCCGTACGCCCTTCCGGCTGCTGTACTCCCTGCGTTCACCCGCGCACGGCCTCTACACGAAGGAACTGCGGGAAGGCCTGCCGGGACTGGACGTGACGTACCTGTACACCCGCGAGGCGCCGGAGGGCGCGAAGCGCGAGCCGGGCCGTATCGTCCCGTCCGATCTTGTCGACCACGGCTGGCCGGCGGAGTTCGCGCCCACGTGCTACGTGTGCGGACCCACGGCCTTCGCCGAGAAGGCGTCCGCCTACCTCGTCCTTCTCGGGCATTCCCCCGAGCGTGTGCGGGTGGAGCGATTCGGCGGTACAGGAGAGTGACATGACGTCAGAAGAGCACCTGCCCGACGATCACGTGGACGGTAACGCCCTGGCCGGCCCCTTGGCCGAGGTGTTCACGGCCGACGTCACCGTCGCGCAGAGCGAATGCGCCCATTGCGGCGCCACAGGACCGGTGGCCCGGCTGCTCGTGTACCGGGACGCGCCCGGCCTTGTCGCACGCTGCCAGGAGTGCGGCCAGGTCGTCCTGCGCTACGTCCGCACGGCGAGCGCGGCGCATCTGGACATGCGCGGCACGGTGACCCTCGCCTTTTCCCTCGCGCCGGAGTGAGTGCGCTCGCAACCGGCGGACAGCCGAAGCCCGATCACCCTGAGAGGTGGACGCCATGGTCACGTGGAGCCACGTGTCGCCCGGTGAAGTCCGGCGCGCCATCGAAGAGTACGACCGCCTGGGAGCGGAGCGGTTCTTCTCGGCCCACGGATTCGGTCCTTCGAGGAGTTACGAGCTCGTGAGCGGAGGTCGGCGCTACCCGCACAAGGCCATCCTGGGCACCGCCTACGAATTCGCGACCGGTGAGCGGCTGAACCCGGGCGACTTCGAAGGCGGCAAGGCGGGTGCCGTTCACGTACTCGAGAAGATGGGCTTCGACGTACAGGCCAGAAAGCCCGCATAACGCCCGGCTCCAACCTCGGCAGTCTCCTGCGCCCGGCGGGATCGCGCATACGCGATCCCGCCGGGCGCAGAATCTTTGACCGTCGTGCAACGCGGGCGGGACCGGCGTCGTACAAGAGGTGTCCATGTGGCACATGCCGACGCCGGAGGGCGTACATCTGTGAGATCGACCAGCGAGCAGGACCGGGAGTTCAGCGAGTACGTGAGAAGGCGGCGCACGGAACTCGTGCGCCTGGCCACCCTTCTGCTGTCGGGCGACCCGAACAGGGCCGAGGACGCGGTGCAGGTGGCGCTCACCCGCCTGTATGTCGCCTGGCCCAGAATCCGCCCCAACACCCGGGACGCCTACATACGCCGTTGTGTGGTGAACGCGACGATCGACGACCGCCGCAGTGTGTTCCGCCGCCGCGAGCAGGCCCACGCCGAGGTGCCCGACGTGCCCGCCGCCGAGCTCGAAGTCGCGGACCACGCGGGGCTCGTGACCCTGCTGGACGTGCTGCCGGCCCGGATGCGGGCCGCGGTCGTGCTGCGCTACGTCGAAGGCCTCGACGTTGCCGACACCGCCAGGGCGCTGGGGTGCCGTGAGGGCACCGTCAGAAGCCAGAGCGCCCGCGGCCTCGAACGGCTGCGCGCCAACCTCACCCGTCTCGAAGCCGCCCACGTCTGAGGGGAACAGGACCACACCATGGAGGAATCTCCCGTGCAGGACGTGATCGACGCGCTCGGGGCGCTGCGCACCACGGGTGCTCAGCCCGACGCGGGCACGGAACAGCTCGCAGCGGACCTCGTCCGCGGACATCGCGCGCTGAACCGCAGGCGCCGCCTGCGCATCGTGGGCGCGGGCCTGACGGCCGCGGTCGCGGCCGCCGGTCTGACCGCCGCCGTCAGCGGACCCTTCGGCGGCTCCGCGCCGAGCGTGGCGGCGCCCCGCACGTCGGCGGTTCGGGCCTCGTCCGCCCCGGTGACCGGGACCCCGCGGACCGGGTCCCCGCAGACCGGGTCCCCGCAGTCATCGGTGGCTGCCGGCTCCCTGCAACTCGCGGCCTACACCGGCGCGCAGCCGGCCGGGTTCAAGGTCGCCACTCTGCCGAAGGGCTGGAAGGTGCGTTCGGTGAGCCAGTACGACTTCGTCGCCGTGCCGCCGGGGACGCCCGAGCGCACGATGCCCCAGGGCGCCGTCTACCTCGCCGACGGCATCGCCGTGTCCTTGCAGGGTGCTTCCCGGTTCTCCGCCGGCGAGTCCCTGAAGAAGGTCAGCGTGCGGGGCAGGACGGGCCAACTGGGATTCACCGGCGACAAGCAGGCAAAGTGGCTCATCTTCCCGTCCGAGGAGGGCCAGAAGGTTCTGATCCAGGTGCCCGTCGAGCTGGGCCTGACCGACTCCCAGATCGTCCGGTTCGCCCAGGGGGTCTCCGCCACCGGCGACGCGAAGCCCACGGGCGGCTGAGTCCGTAAGAGATGTGCCGGGGAACACGCGCCGACGACGAGGGATGCACCGCTGTGCGAGCGACCACTGAACGAGACCGCGAGTGCGGCGGATGCGTGAGCGCATGACGGGCCGAAAGGGGTCCTCCCATCGACGCGCCGGCCGGCGCCGGCGGCCCCTGCTCGCCACGCTGGTGGCCGTCGCCCTGGCCGGCGCGGCGTCGTTCCTCGTCAACGGCGTACGAAGCGACTCGTCGAGCGGATCGCCGCGCGCTGAGGGCCGGACGCACACCACGGCGTCCGGGCCGAACGCCCCCACACCCTCGCCGCCGCCCTCCCCGTCCCCGAGCCCGACGCCCACCCGGATCGAGGTCCCGGCGACGGGCCCCGGCACCTTCGAGACGGCCCGGGCGTCCGGCGCGAGAGTCGGCCAGGGGGCGAAGCCGCTCCGCTACAAGGTCGAGGTCGAGGACGGCGTCGACGTGTCGCCGACGCAGGCGGCGAACGAGATAGCGGACATACTCGCGGCTCCCCGGGGCTGGACCGCCAACGGGACCTCCGCGTTCCAGCTGGTGAGCTCAAAGCCCTACGACCTCGTCGTGAAGATCGCGACACCGGGCACGACCGACGCCCTGTGCTGGGCGGGAATCCATCAGGACACCGAGGGCGAGTACGACTGCGAGGTGCCGGGCGGAGTGGTGGTGAACCTCAAACGCTGGGTCGAGGGCTCACCCACGTTCGACGGGCCGATCCACGACTACCGCGCGCTGATCATCAACCACGAGATGGGGCACTACCTGGGCTTCCAGCACCAGACCTGCCCGGGGCAGGGCCGCCTGGCGCCGGTGATGATGCAGCAGATCAAGGGGCTGCACGGCTGCGTGGCCAACGCATGGCCCTACGACAAGAGCGGCCACTTCGTCTCGGGGCCGCCGGCGGGGTGACGCGTCTACCGTGGCTGCGTGATGATCTGGATCAGGTTGCCGCACGTGTCGTCGAAGACGTTGGTCAGACGGATCCTCATGGACACCGCCTAGCACTCGATGATGTTCACCGCGAGCCCGCCGCGCGCCGTCTCCTTGTACTTGACCGACATGTCACGGCCCGTGTCCCTCATCGTCTTGATGACCTTGTCGAGGGAGACCTTGTGGCTGCCGTCGCCGCGCAGCGCCATCTTCGCGGCCGTCACCGCCTTCACCGCCGCCATGCCGTTGCGCTCGATGCAGGGGATCTGGACCAGGCCGCCGACCGGGTCGCAGGTCAGGCCGAGGTTGTGCTCCATGCCGATCTCGGCCGCGTTCTCCACCTGCTCCGGGCTGCCGCCGAGCACCTCGGCGAGCGCGCCCGCCGCCATCGAGCACGCCGAGCCGACCTCGCCCTGGCAGCCGACCTCGGCGCCCGAGATGGACGCGTTCTCCTTGAACAGCATGCCGATGGCGCCCGCGGCCAGCAGGAAGCGGACCACGTCGTCGTCGCGCTCCCGCTGCGTCGCGCCGTGCGCGCAGAAGTTCATGTAGTAGTGCAGCACCGCGGGGATGATGCCCGCCGCGCCGTTGGTGGGCGCGGTGACGACGCGGCCACCCGCCGCGTTCTCCTCGTTCACGGCCATCGCGTAGAGGGTGATCCACTCCATCGCGTGGCGGTGCGGGTCGCCCTCGGCGCGCAGCTGGCGCGCGGAGTGCGCGGCGCGCCTGCGCACCTTCAGGCCGCCCGGGAGGTTGCCCTCGCGGCTCATGCCACGGCTGACGCACGCCCGCATGACCTGCCAGATCTCCAGCAGGCCCGCCCTGACCTCGTCCTCGGTGCGCCAGGCCAGCTCGTTCTCCATCATCATCGCGGAGATCGACAGGCCGGTCTCGCGTGAGAGGCGCAGCAGCTCGTCGCCCGTCCTGAAGGGGTGCTTGAGCACCGTGTCGTCCAGCTTGATCGGGCTCTCGCCGGCCTTCTCACCGTCGAGGACGTCCTGGTCCACGACGAAACCGCCGCCGACCGAGTAGTACGTCTTCTCCAGCAGCACCTCGCCCGCCGCGTCGCGCGCCGTGCACGTCATGCCGTTGGCGTGGTACGGCAGCCGCTTGCGGCGGTGCAGGACCAGGTCGGCGTCCGGGTCGAACGGGATCTCGTGCACGCCGAGCAGGTTCAGGGCGCGGCCTGTGGAGATACGTTCCGCCTCCTCGTCCGCGTGCTCCACGTCGACCGTGCGCGGCGCGTTGCCCTCAAGGCCGAGCAGCACCGCCTTGGGGGTGCCGTGCCCGTGCCCCGTCGCGCCCAGTGACCCGAACAGCTCGGAGCGCACCGACGCGACATGGACAAGCAGCCCCTCGTTCTTGAGGCGGGTGGCGAACATGCGCGCCGCGCGCATCGGGCCGACCGTGTGGGAACTGGACGGGCCGATGCCGATCGAGAACAGGTCGAAGACCGAGATGGCCACGGGTGACTCCTTGCTGGTCGGTAGACGCCGTTGTCTGCCATATGGGGCATTGCTCGTGGCGCCGCGGCACTCGGGCCGCGCACGCGCACAGGCGCACGGCGGGGCACCGCACGCCACACTCCAGTGTGCGCGATGCCCCGCGTGCACGTGCGGTGACGAGACCGCTACAGGCTGGGGTACAGCGGGTGCCGCGCGGCGAGCGCCGCCACCCTCGCCGCGAGCGCGTCGCGGTCGAACTCGGGCTTCAGCGCCTCGGCGATGACGTCCGCCACCTCGGCGAAGTCCTCGTCCCCGAAGCCGCGGGTGGCAAGCGCCGGGGTGCCGATCCTCAGGCCCGAGGTCACCATCGGCGGCCGCGGGTCGTTGGGGATCGCGTTGCGGTTGACCGTGATGCCGACCTCGTGCAGCCGGTCCTCGGCCTGCCGGCCGTCGAGCTGTGAGTTCCTGAGGTCGACCAGGACGAGGTGCACGTCCGTGCCGCCGGAGAGGACGGAGACTCCGTGCTCGGCGACGTCGGCACGCACCAGCCGCTCGGCGAGGATGCGCGCGCCGTCCAGCGTGCGCTGCTGGCGGTCCTTGAAGTCGTCGGACGCGGCGACCTTGAACGCGACCGCCTTGCCCGCGATGACGTGCTCGAGCGGGCCGCCCTGCTGACCGGGGAAGACCGCGGAGTTGATCTTCTTGGCCAGCGCGGCCGTCGAGAGGATCACACCGCCGCGCGGGCCGCCGAGGGTCTTGTGCGTCGTCGTGGTGACCACGTGCGCGTGCGGCACCGGGTTCGGGTGCAGCCCCGCCGCGACGAGCCCCGCGAAGTGCGCCATGTCGACCATCAGGTACGCGCCGACCTCGTCGGCGATCCGGCGGAACGCCGCGAAGTCCAGCTGCCGCGGGTACGCCGACCAGCCGGCCACGATGAGCTGCGGACGCGACTCCTTGGCGAGGCGCTCCACCTCGGCCATGTCGACCTGGCCCGACTCGCCGTCCACGTGGTACGGGACCACGTTGTACAGCTTGCCGGAGAAGTTGATCTTCATGCCGTGGGTCAGGTGCCCGCCGTGGGCGAGGTTCAGGCCCATGATCGTGTCGCCGGGCTTCAGCAGCGCGAACATTGCGGCCGCGTTGGCCTGCGCGCCCGAGTGCGGCTGCACGTTGGCGTGCTCGGCGCCGAACAGCGCCTTCACCCGGTCGATGGCGATCTGTTCGACCACGTCGACGTGCTCGCAGCCGCCGTAGTAGCGGCGGCCCGGGTAGCCCTCCGCGTACTTGTTGGTGAGGACCGAGCCCTGGGCCTCCATGACGGCGACCGGGGCGAAGTTCTCCGAGGCGATCATCTCCAGCGTGGACTGCTGGCGGTGCAGCTCGGCGTCGACGGCGGCGGCGACGTCGGGGTCGAGCTCGTGCAGCGGGGTGTTCAGGAGGGAAGACAAAGCGGATCAGTCCCTGGTGTCGGCCGGTCCGTGACCGGGCGCGGGTCGGCGGGTCAGTTGCCGGCGAAGTCGGTGTACTCGTCGGCCGAGAGCAGGTCCTTCGGCTCCTCGGAGACGCGGACCTTGAAGAGCCAGCCGCCCTCGAAGGGCGCGGTGTTGACCAGCGACGGGTCGTCGGAGACGTCCTGGTTGACCGCCGTGACCTCGCCGTTCACCGGCGAGTAGAGGTCGCTGACCGACTTGGTGGACTCCAGCTCGCCGCAGGTCGCACCCGCGGCCACCGTGTCCCCCACATCGGGGAGCTGCACGTACACGACGTCGCCGAGGGCGTTCGCCGCGAACTCCGTGATGCCGACCGTCGACACGCCGTCCTCGGCGGCCGTCAGCCACTCGTGTTCCTTGCTGTAACGCAGCTGCTGCGGGTTGCTCATGGGATGCATTCTCCTGTACGCGGGTGGGCGGCCGTGAGCGGCCGGGGGGTGGTGCGGCGGGCGGCCGAATCCGCATCCGAGTCCGTTTCCGGATCCGATTCCGTGTCCGGCCGACGAAGCGGTACGCCTATCACTTCCGGCGCTTGTAGAACGGCAGGGCCACGACCTCGAAGGGCTCGTGCGTGCCGCGGATGTCGACGCCGACGCCCGTCGCGCCGGGCTCCGCGTGGGCCGCGTCCACGTACGCCATCGCGATCGGCTTGCCCAGGGTGGGGGAGGGGGCGCCCGAGGTCACCTCGCCGACGACCGCGTCGCCCGCGACCACGTGGTAGCCGGAGCGCGGCACCCTGCGGCCCTCGGCGACGAGGCCGACCAGCTTGCGCGGCGCCTTCACCGCGGCGAGCTCCGCCGCCGTGGCAAGCGCCATCCGCCCGACGAAGTCGCCTTCCTTCTCGAACTTGACGACCCGGCCGAGACCGGCGTCGTACGGCGTGAGGCCGGTGGTCAGCTCGTTTCCGTACAGCGGCATGCCCGCCTCGAGGCGCAGCGTGTCGCGGCAGGACAGGCCGCACGGCGTGAGGCCCGCGTCCGCGCCGGACTCCGTCAGCGCCTGCCACAGCCGCTCCGCGTCGGCCGGCGCGACGAACAGCTCGAAGCCGTCCTCGCCCGTGTAGCCGGTGCGCGCGATCAGCGCGTCCACCCCGGCCACCGTGCCGGGCAGCCCCGCGTAGTACTTGAGGCCGTCCAGATCCGCGTCCGTCAGCGACTTCACGATCGCCGGCGAGTTCGGGCCCTGCACCGCGAGCAGCGCGTACGCGTCGCGGTCGTCGCGCACGGCCGCGTCGAAGCCGCCGGCGCGCGCCGTCAGCTCGTCCAGCACGACCTGCGCGTTCGACGCGTTCGCGACGACCATGAACTCCTCGTCGCCGAGGCGGTAGACGATCAGGTCGTCGAGGATGCCGCCGTCCTCGCGGCAGATCATCGTGTAGCGGGCGCGGCCCACGGCCAACGCCCCGATGTTGCCGACCAGCGCGTAGTCGAGGGCCGCGGCCGCGCCGGGGCCCGTCAGGGTGATCTCGCCCATGTGGGAGAGGTCGAAGAGGCCGGCGGCCGAGCGTACGGCGTTGTGCTCGTCGCGCTCGCTGCCGTACCGCAGCGGCATGTCCCAGCCCGCGAAGTCGGTCATGGTCGCGCCCAGCGCGCGGTGCACGGCGTCCAGCGCGGTGCGGCGTGTGTCAGGGCTCATCGGTGGCTCCCGGGGTGGATGGCGAGGACGGTCCTCCCCATCTGTCATCGGAACCTGAGAGGTTCGTCATGACCGCCCGGACAGGGCTCATGACTTGCACCTTGGGTGGGGCGCGCGACGCGGCCCGCTTTTCAGATCTGCCTCGCCCGCGCGGTATCGGTGCCTGAGAGATTCAAGGGAGGAACTTGCTCCTTCGGCGTCCGGCGCACCCGAGGTGACCGGAACTCTCCCGCGCGGATTCAAACGGCCGGTATGCAGTTGGCGCCGCCATCATCGCACGCGCGCCCCGCCACGGAAACCTCGGTTGGCATTACCCTTTCTTTACCGAACTGCGGGGGCGGCCATGGTGTTACGGAACGGGACGGCGACGGAACGGGGAGCACCCGCCGTCCGCGACCTACGGGGCAGGCCGCTCGCGCCCGGCGGCGATCTCGTCTACGCGCCGGGCGACCTGGTCGTCGTCTCCGGGCTGCCGGGCAGCGGCAAGTCCACGCTGATCAGGCGGGCCGCGCAGGGCGGCGTCGACTCGCAGGACGCCCGCGAGCGCTGGGCGGGCCGGCTGCCGCGCGTCCCCTACGCCCTCTACCGCCCGCTCGTGCGCCTCGCCCACTACGCCGGTCTTTGGCGCGTGCTGCGCTCGGGCCGCAGCGCCGTCGTGCACGACTGCGGCACGCAGCGGTGGGTGCGCGGCTGGCTCGCCCGCGAGGCACGCGGCCGGGGCCGGGCGCTGCACCTCGTCCTGATCGACGTGGCGCCCGACGTGGCACGTGCCGGGCAGCGCGCACGCGGCAGGGGCGTGTCGCGGTACGCGTTCGCGCGCCACCGCAGGGCCGTGCGGGCGCTGCTGGCCGCCGTCGAGTCGGCCAGGCTGCCCGCCGGCTGCCACTCCGCCGTGCTCCTCGACCGGGAGGCGGCCCGGGCCCTCGCGGGCATCGCCTTCACGGCCGCGGGAACCGGTGGCGAGCAGGGCCGTTAGGGTCTGCTTTCGAAACCACAGGGACGGAGGACGACGCGCAGTGGACACGGCATGGCCGGGCAACGAGCTCGAAGAGGTGCTCGCCGCCTCGCTCGGCAACGAATCGGCGGGCGCCCGACTGGTCGAGGTACTCGGCCGCAGCGAGGTCTGGGTGCCGCTGCCCGAGGGAGGCGGGCCCGGCAGCGCGGACCTCGACCTGCCGACGATGGAGATAGCGGGCGGGGCCTACGTCCCCGTCTTCAGCTCGCGGGAGCAGTTCCTGCACTGCGTCGGCTCCCACATGTCGTTCACCGTCGCGCCCGCGCGCGACTTCGCCCGCGGCCTGCCGCCGCAGCTCGGCATCGTCGTGAACCCCGGGGGCGTGGTGGGCGTTCCGCTGCCGCCCGCCGCGGTCGCCGAGCTGTGCCGCTCGGGCCGCACCCCGCTCGACGGTCCTGAAACGGGCGGCAGGGTCCGGCTGTTCGAGCCGGACTGGCAGGACGAGCCGCTCGACTTCCTCGCCGCCGCGTCCGCCGAGTTCGAGGCGTCCGCGGTGGTCGCGACCGCGCGCCGCGCCCTCGCCTCCGTCGAGGGCGGCGCCGACCAGCTCTTCGTCGGCGTGCAACTGATGCCCTGGGGGCCACTCGACGGGAACGCGGCGCTCGACGCGCTCGGCAGGGCGCTCGGCCGGGTCAACGTGCCCTGGCAGGTCAACCTGCTCCTGCTCGACGTGGCGCGGGAGGACCCGGTCGCCGACTGGATCCTCGGCCGGGTGCGCCCCTTCTACCAGCGCGCGCAGGCCTGACCGCGCGCCGTGACGCCACGCGGTGGCGCCGCGCCCTGCCGCCGTACCTGTAGGGGCGCGGCCGCCTAAGCTGGTTTGATGGCCGATGGCCGATGGCCGATGGCCGATGGCCGGCGGTCGGCGGTCACGGCCGGGGGAGCGGACCGGTCGGCGGGACAGTCGGCGGGACAACGGCTTGCGGGGTCAGTCAGAGGGGCGGGGAACCTTAAGTGAGTGCGCCAGGCACCGCGGAGGCGGGGCAGGTCGAGCAGACGCTGCGCCAGGTGGCGCCGGGCCGCTACGACGCCTACGAGGCACTGCTGCACGCCCTCGCCGACGAGACGGCCGGCCGCCTGTGGATGCTGCTGTGGCAGGGCAGCCCGGGATCGCCCTCCGCGCAGTACGGCAACATGCGGGTGGACGGCCACGGCTACGCGCCCTGCGTGACCTCCGCGCGCGAACTCGCGGCCAGCGGCTGGAACCGCTCCCACGAGGTGGTCACCGCCCGCGACATCGCCGGCGCCCTGTACCCCGACGGCTGGGGCATCTGGCTCAACCCGCACGCGCCGGGCGGCGGCGTCGGCATCCCCTGGCCCGACCTGCGCAGGATCGCCACGGGCCTCGACCGCATGCCCGCGGGCCCCCTGCGGATCACCGAGCCCACGCTACGGATTCCGCGCTTCTACGCTCTCCTCACCCAGAACGCGCACCGCACGCCGCCCGTCAGGTCGCTGCGGCGCGCCTGGGTGCAGCCGGCGCTCGGCGCGGCCTACCTCGCCGTCGGGCTCGACCTCTACGAGACGAGCGGCGCGGCCGTCGGCGCCGTACGCGCGATGATGCGCGAGGCGGTGGCCGCCGTGCCCGAGGGGCTGCCGGTGTCGACGGTCTCGATGTCCGACGACCACGACCCGGTCACGATGTGGCTGCGCGCCAACGCCCGTCCGTTCTACGACCGCGAAGCGCACGGGCCCGCAGCTCCCGCCGTCGGGTACGGATACCCGCCCCCGGCACAACGCTACTGATCAGAGCCGTGCACGGGCGCCGCACGCGCCGTCCGCCGGCCGGCGGACGGGGCCGGCCGAGGCGGCCGGGGATGTCCGGAAGATCCGCTCAGGAGTACCCGGCGTCCGCATAACGGAACCTGATGGGATGCATCACGGTTGAGCAACCATTCCCCGTCAGGTCTGGCGGGTGATCGCGGACTCGCAGAAGACTCCCCCCAGCACGTGGTTCCGTGACGAGGGCACCCCGAACCTGCGGGTGGCGGCCTTCACGTGGCACGGACCGGGCCCCGGTGTCGTATCGGGGACGGGACACATGCACCATGTTGATCGGAATTGATCAGTGAATCGGCCGCCACAGCGGCGCAGTTCCGCCATGTCGGCGGTCGTGGGCCGGTCATCGTCGGCCGAGAAGAGGGGTCTCCAGCGCAATGACGGCACCAATAGAGACCACCAAGTCCGCTGCGAGCGCGCAGCCGGAGGAGGTACTCGCCGGCGCGTCGGGCAAGCAGATCGAGGGGCGCTCGCTCGGCCGGATCGCCTGGACCCGCCTCAAGCGGGACAAGGTCGCGATGGCGGGCGGGGTCGTCGTGGTGCTCCTGATCCTCGTCGCCATCCTGTCCAAGCCGATCCAGGCCATCTTCGGCCTCGACCCCAACGCCTTCCACCAGAGCCTCGTCGACCCGACGCTGCTGGCCCCCAAGGGGGCCTTCGGAGGCATCAGTTGGCACCACCCGTTCGGCGTCGAGCCGCAGACGGGCCGTGATATCTTCGCCCGCATCCTCGACGGCTCCTGGGTGTCGCTGCTCGTGGCGGGCGGCGCGACGATGCTCTCCGTGTGCATCGGCGTCGTCATGGGCGTCGTCGCCGGGTTCTACGGCGGCTGGGTGGACAGCACCATCAGCCGTGTGATGGACACCTTCCTGGCGTTCCCGCTCCTGCTGTTCGCGATCTCCATCTCCGCGACGCTGCAGGGCAAGGCGTTCGGCCTCAGCGGCCTGACGCTCCGCATCGCCGTGCTGGTCTTCGTCATCGGGTTCTTCAACTGGCCGTACATGGGCCGCATCGTGCGTGCGCAGACGCTGTCGCTGCGTGAGCGCGAGTTCGTCGAGGCGTCCAGGTCGCTCGGTGCACGGGGCGTGTTCATCCTGTTCAGGGAGTTGCTGCCGAACCTCGTCGCGCCGATCCTCGTCTACGCGACGCTGCTCATCCCCACCAACATCCTCTTCGAGGCTTCCCTGAGCTATCTGGGCGTCGGCATCGAGCCGCCCCAGTCCTCCTGGGGCGGCATGCTCAACCAGGCGACCGACCTCTACCAGGTCGACCCGATGTTCATGGTCATCCCCGGTGTTGCGATCTTCGTCACCGTCCTGGCCTTCAATCTGCTGGGTGACGGGCTGCGTGACGCGCTCGACCCCCGTGGCAAGTAAGAGCGGCCGTGCCGCACCTGACAACTGAGGGGGACATCCTCACCATGATGAACAGAAGGACGGCCGCGGCGATCTCCGCGGTGCTGGCGCTCGGCTTCGCCGCCAGCGCCTGTGGGGGCGGCGGCTCGAGCGACGGCAGCAACGGCGGCAACGCCAAGGCCAACGCCGCGGTCACCGGCATCGCCAACAAGACGACGAAGAAGGGCGGGACGGTCACCGCGGAGATCTCCAGCGGCGCCGACTCCCTCGACCCGGGCAACACGTACTACGGCTGGGTGCAGAACTTCTCGCGCCTCTACGGCCGCACGCTGCTGACCTTCAAGCCCGTCCCCGGCTCGGGCAACCTGAAGGTCGTCCCCGACCTCGCGACGGGCCCCGGCAAGTCGAGCCCCGACGCCAAGACCTGGACGTACCACATCCGCAAGGGCGTGAAGTTCCAGGACGGCACCGAGGTCACCTCGAAGGACGTCAAGTACGCGATCGAGCGCAGCAACTTCGCGCCCGAGGCGCTGTCGAACGGCCCGACGTACTTCAAGACGTACCTCGCGAACGACAAGGGCTACAAGGGTCCCTACAAGGACAAGTCCGCCGACGGCCTGAAGTCGATCGAGACGCCCGACGCGAACACGATCGTCTTCCACCTGAGCAAGCCGTTCGCCGACATGGACTACCTGGCGACGTTCTCGCAGACCGCACCGGTGGAGAAGAAGTTCGACACCGGCGCGTCCTACCAGAAGAACATCCAGTCGACGGGCCCCTACAAGTTCTCGTCGTTCAGCGAGTCCACGGGCGCCACCTTCGTGCGCAACCCGCAGTGGGACCCGAAGACGGACCCGATCCGCAAGGCCCTGCCGAACAAGATCGTCCTCAAGTACAACGTCAACCAGACGACGGTCGACGAGCACCTGATCAACGACGAGACCACCGTCGACATCGGCGGTACGGGCGTCGCGTCGAAGACGCAGCCGAAGGTGCTCAGCAACCCGCAGGAGAAGGCGCAGACGGACAACCCGTTCGCCGGCGCCCTCCAGTACCTGGCCCTCGACAACAAGGTCAAGCCGTTCGACAACGTCAACTGCCGCCTCGCCGTGCAGTACGCCGTCGACAAGTCCGGCATGATCGACGCGGTCGGCGGCTCGGTGAAGGGCACGCCCGCCACCACCGTCATCCCGCCCACCGTCAACGGGTACAAGAAGTTCGACCTGTACCCGACGGCCGGCAACAAGGGCGACGTCGCGAAGGCCAAGCAGTACCTGGCCAAGTGCGGCAAGCCGAACGGCTTCGCCACGACGCTGACGGCGCGCTCCGACCGGCCTGACGAGATCACGGCGGCCACGCAGCTCCAGCAGTCGCTGAAGAAGGTCGGCATCACCGCCAACATCAAGACCTTCCCGGCCGACAAGTACTTCACGGACTTCGCCGGCGTCCCGGACTGGGTCCACAAGAACAACGCGGGCATGATGATGATGGCGTGGGGCGCCGACTGGCCGACCGGCTACGGCTTCCTCGACCAGATCGCCGACGGCCGGGCCATCAAGCCGTCCGGTGGCACGAACCTGTCGGAGCTCGACGACCCCGCGATCAACAACGAGTTCGACAAGGCCATCGCCACGGTCGACGACACGGCGCGCAACGCCGAGTGGGGCAAGATCGACCAGATGATCATGAAGCAGGGCTCGATCGTCCCGCTCTACTACAAGAAGAACCTGCTGTACCGCCCGAAGTCGGCGGCCAATGTGGAGGTCGCGGCGGCCTACCTCGGCATGTACGACTACACGACCCTGACCTCGACCAAGTAGGAACCACCTCCGGGGGCCGCGGCCCCCGGAGGTCTCCGAGGCTTTCCCTGAAAGGCAGGTGAAGGCGTCGGGCCGGCCGGGACCCACCCGGCCCCGCCGGTCCGGTGCCGTACGGCTGTGGCTGCGTACATCATCCGACGCGTATTCGCCGCGGTATTGCTGCTGCTGGTGGTCAGCGCAGTCACCTTCGCGATCTTCTATCTCCTTCCCCGCGCTGCCGGGCAGTCCATCCAGTCGATGGCCGCCCAGTACGTCGGGAAGTCGCCCGACCCCGACGTGATCAAGGCCGTCATCAAGAACCTCGGCCTCGACCAGCCGATCTACGAGCAGTACTGGCACTTCATCAAGGGCCTCGTCGCCGGTGCCAACTACTCGTTCGGCCCCGACCCGGCCCACTGCTCGGCGCCCTGCTTCGGCTACTCGTTCAAGACCCACACCGCCGTGTGGCCGCAGATCCAGCAGCGCGCCCCGATCACCTTCTCCCTCGCCATCGGCGCGGCGGTGATCTGGCTGATCACGGGCATATCCACCGGCATCCTGTCCGCGCTCAAGCGCGGCTCGATCTGGGACCGCCTCGCCATGGGCATCTCGCTCATGGGCGTCTCGCTCCCGATGTTCTTCACCGGCCTGGCGCTGCTGGCGCTGTTCAGCTTCAACTGGCTGCACATCTGGAACGTGCACTACGTGTCGTTCGTCGACAACCCCGCCCAATGGGCCTGGAACCTGATCCTGCCGTGGGTGTCGCTCGCCTTCCTCTATTCGGCCCTCTACGCGCGGCTCACGCGCGCCGGGATGCTGGAGACCATGGGCGAGGACTACATCAGGACGGCGCGGGCCAAGGGGCTCGTGGAGCGGAAGGTCATCGTCAAGCACGGCCTGCGCTCCGCGCTCACCCCGCTCATCACCATCTTCGGCATGGACTTCGCGCTGCTGCTCGGCGGCGCGGTCATCACCGAATCGGTGTTCTCCTTCCAGGGCCTCGGCGCGTACGCGATCCAGGGCGTCACCGACAACGACCTGCCGATCGTCATGGGCGTGACCCTGCTGACCGCCTTCTTCATCGTTGTCTGCAATCTGCTGGTGGACCTCGTGTACGCCGCGATCGACCCCCGGGTGAGGCTCTCATGAGCGACGACACGCACAAGGACGCCGCCACCAAGGACGCTTCCGCGGCGGCGAAGGACACCGCCGCCAAGGACAGCGCCGGCAAGGGCGCCGCCGGCAAGGCGGAGGGCGCGCGCGAGTTCCTCTCCGTGCGCGACCTGAGGATCCACTTCGACACCGACGACGGCCTCGTCAAGTCCGTCGACGGCGTCAGCTTCGACCTCAAGGCCGGCCAGACCCTCGGCATCGTCGGCGAGTCGGGCTCCGGCAAGTCCGTGACGTCGCTCGGCATCATGGGCCTGCACACCTCCGACCGTGCCAGGATCTCCGGCGAGATCTGGCTCGACGGCGAGGAGCTGATCGGCGCCGACAAGCAGCGCGTACGGGAGCTGCGCGGCCAGAAGATGGCCATGATCTTCCAGGACCCGCTGTCCGCGCTGCACCCCTACTACACGGTCGGCGCGCAGATCGTGGAGGCCTACCGGGTCCACAACAAGGCGGACAAGAAGACCGCGCGCAAGCGGGCCGTCGAGATGCTCGACCGCGTCGGCATCCCCGAGCCCGCCCGCCGCTTCAACGACTTCCCGCACCAGTTCTCCGGCGGCATGCGCCAGCGCGCCATGATCGCCATGGCGCTGGTCAACAACCCGCAGTTGCTGATCGCGGACGAGCCGACGACCGCCCTCGACGTCACCGTCCAGGCGCAGATCCTCGACCTCATCCGCGACCTGCAGAAGGAGTTCGGCTCCGCGGTCGTGATGATCACCCACGACCTGGGCGTCGTCGCCGAGATCGCCGACCGGCTGCTCGTGATGTACGCGGGCCGCTGCATCGAGCGCGGCACCTCGGAGCAGGTCTTCGAGCACCCCCAGCACCCCTACACGTGGGGCCTGCTCGGCTCGATGCCGCGCATCGACCGCGAGCAGACCGACCGGCTCGTGCCGGTCAAGGGGGCGCCGCCCAGCCTGATCAACGTCCCCTCCGGCTGCGCCTTCCACCCGCGCTGCCCGTACGCCGACGTGCCCCCCGACAACGTCACCCGTACCGAGCGGCCCGAGCTGCGGGAGACCACCGGTGGCCACTTCTCCGCGTGCCACATGACGCGCGAACAGCGCGAGAAGATCTGGACCGAAGAGATTGCGCCGAAGCTGTGAGTGAACCGACGAAGCAGGCAACGAACGCCGGGCCGGCCGCGGGTGCGGCGGGCACGGAACCCGAGCCGCTGCTCAGGGTCACCGACCTGGCCAAGCACTTCCCGATCACCAAGGGGATACTGAAGCGCAGGGTCGGCGCCGTCCAGGCGGTCGACGGCCTCTCCTTCGACGTGCGCCCGGGGGAGACCCTCGGCGTGGTCGGCGAGTCCGGCTGCGGCAAGTCCACCATGGGCAGGCTGGTCACCCGGCTGCTCGAACCGACCGGCGGCAAGGTCGAGTTCGAGGGACGGGACATCACGCACCTGTCCGCGGGCCGGATGCGCCCGATGCGGCGCGACGTCCAGATGATCTTCCAGGACCCGTTCGGCTCGCTGAACCCGCGCCACACGGTCGGCGGCATCGTCGCCACCCCCTTCAGGCTCCAGGGCGTCACGCCCGACGGCGGCGTGAAGAAGGAGGTCCAGCGCCTGCTGGAGCTGGTCGGGCTCAACCCCGAGCACTACAACCGCTATCCGCACGAGTTCTCCGGCGGCCAGCGCCAGCGCATCGGCATCGCCCGCGCGCTCGCGCTCAAGCCGAAGCTGGTCGTCGCGGACGAACCGGTCTCCGCGCTCGACGTGTCGATCCAGGCGCAGGTGGTCAACCTGCTGGACGACCTCCAGGACGAGCTCGGCCTCACCTACGTGATCATCGCGCACGACCTGTCGGTCATCCGGCACGTCTCCGACCGCATCGCCGTGATGTACCTCGGCAAGATCGTCGAGCTCGCCGACCGCGACGCGCTCTACTCGTCGCCGATGCACCCGTACACCAAGGCGCTGCTGTCAGCCGTGCCCGTGCCCGATCCCAAGCGGCGCGGCGCCAAGAGCGAGCGCATCCTGCTCAAGGGCGACGTGCCGTCGCCGATCTCGCCGCCCAGCGGCTGCCGCTTCCACACCCGGTGCTGGAAGGCGACCGACGTCTGCGCGACGAAGGAGCCGCCGCTCCTGGAGATAGCGCCGGGCCACCGCACGGCCTGCCACCACCCGGAGAACGCGCCCGACCAGCAGCCGCAGGACACGGAGAAGGTCCTCGTGACCCCCGGGAAGCCGGCCCCCGTGCCCGCCCAGAAGAAGGGCGGCGACGAGGGGACGCAGGAGCAGAAGCCGGCGAAGTGAGCCCGGCGGCGTGAGCGCGGGCGGGCACCGGCGGACGACCGGGCCCGCCCGCGCCGTCGTCGGCCGGTGGCCCTTCGCCGGACACGGCGAGAGGCCACCGGCAGAATTGCGGCGTGGTAGTCGAACTGTTCAGGCCCTCCGTACAGCACGTCCTCGACCTCGTCGGGATCTTCGTCTTCGCGATCTCCGGCGCCCTGCTCGCCGTCCGCAAGAACTTCGACGTCTTCGGCATGGCCGTGCTCGCCGAGGTCACCGCGCTGGGCGGCGGCCTCTTCCGCGACCTCGTGATCGGCGCGGTGCCGCCCGCCGCCTTCACCGACCTCGCCTCGTTCGTGACGCCGTTCGTCGCCACGGCGCTCGTCTTCTTCCTCCACCCGCAGGTCGAGCGGATCCAGGCCGGGGTGTACGTGTTCGACGCGGCCGGGCTCGGCCTGTTCTGCGTCACCGGCACCACCAAGGCGTACGAGTACGGGCTCGGACTCACCGCGTCCGCCGCGCTCGGCACCGCGACGGCCGTCGGCGGCGGCGTGCTGCGCGACGTGCTCGCCAACGAGGTGCCCTCGCTGCTGCGCTGGGACCGCGACCTGT
Organism: Streptomyces montanisoli; assembly: GCF_017813245.1. Taxonomy (GTDB): domain Bacteria; phylum Actinomycetota; class Actinomycetes; order Streptomycetales; family Streptomycetaceae; genus Streptomyces; species Streptomyces montanisoli. Next base: position 31,712 of record NZ_JAGIQL010000027.1, on the reverse strand, counting down.
ACGCCGTCCCGGCCATCGCGGGCGCCGCGACGACGGCGCTGTGCGTGCGCTTCGGTGCGTTCGGCGCGCTGACCGGCACGCTCGCCGCCCTGTTCGCCTTCCTCCTGCGGCTGTTCGCGATGCGCTACCACTGGCGCGCGCCACGCGCCTGGCACCGCAGGTCGGAGGCGACCGAGGAGGCGTAGCTGAGGCGTAGCGGAGGTGTAGCGAGCGTCACAGGCCCGGCGGCGGTCCGGTCGGCAGCGGGCTAAGCGACTGGTCAGTAGGTGGCGGTAGTCTGATGCCATGGCACAGGCACCCACCGCTGGAAGCGAGTTCGACCGCGACACGGCCGTCACCTCCCGCGCACCCGGGGTATACGAGGCGGACCTGTCACCGGGCTGGTCCATCCTCAAGGCGCTCAACGGCGGCTACGTGCTCGCCACCGCCGGGCGCGCCCTCGGCCTGGCCCTGCCGCACCCGGACCCCTTCACCGTCTCCGCCCACTTCCTGACGCCGTCCGCGCCGGGACCCGCGGTGATCCGCACCGAGACCGTGCGCACCGGAAGGACCGTCTCCACCGGCCAGGCGGCCCTGACCCAGTTCGCCGAGGACGGCAGCGAGGTCGAGCGGGTCAGGGTCCTCGCCACGTACGGCGACCTCGGCGCCCTCACCGACGAGGTCCGCACCAACGCCAAGCCGCCGGCCATGCCGCCGCCCGAGGAGTGCTTCGGCAGCTCGGACGGACCCACGGACGTCTTCGGCGACTCCACGCTGCTCGGCCGGCTCGACGTCAGGATGGACCCGGCCACCAGCGGCTGGGCCATCGGCAAGCCCACGGGCACGGGCGAGCTGCGCGGCTGGTTCGGCCTCGCGGACGGCAGGGACCCCGACCCGCTGTCGCTGCTGCTCGCGGTGGACGCGCTGCCGCCGGCTGCCTTCGACCTCGGCGTCAGCGGCTGGACGCCGACCGTCGAACTGACCGTGCACGTGCGGGCGAGGCCCGCTTCCGGACCGCTCAGGGTCGCCATCGCCACCCGCAACCTCGCGGGCGGCTTCCTGGAGGAGGACGCCGAGGTCTGGGACAGCGCGGACCGGCTGGTCGCCCAGTCCCGCCAGCTCGCCCGCGCGCCGCGCGCGAAGGACCTCGCCTGAGCGCACCGCGGCGGGCGCGGGCGGGTGATGCGAGCGGGTGAGCCGCCGGTCCCGCGAACGGGCCGGCGTGAACCGGAGTGTGCCGCCGGTTACCTGGGTACCGATGCGCAGGCAGCGTTTTCCGGCTCGTAGAATCAGGCGCACCATGGCATACCTCGACCACGCCGCGACCACTCCCATGCTGCCGGAGGCGATCGAGGCGATGACCGCCCGGTTCGGCCTCGCGGGCAACGCCTCCTCGCTCCACGCGGCGGGCCGCAGGGCCAGGCGCACCGTCGAGGAGGCCAGGGAGAGCGTGGCCGCCGCCCTCGGCGCGCGGCCGAGCGAGGTCGTCTTCACCTCGGGCGGCACCGAGGCGGACAACCTCGCCGTCAAGGGCCTGTACTGGGCGCGCAGGGCCGCCGACCCGGCCAGGACGCGCATCCTGGCCAGCCCCGTCGAGCACCACGCCGTCCTCGACACCGTCGACTGGCTCGGGGAGCACGAGGGCGCCACCGTCGAGTACCTGCCCGTCGACCGGTACGGAAGGGTCGAGCCCGAGGCGCTGCGCGAGGCCGTCGAGCGCGAACCGGGCGACGTGGCGCTTGTCACCGTGATGTGGGCCAACAACGAGATCGGCACGCTGCTGCCCGTGCCCGAGCTGGCCGAGGTCGCCCGCGCCCACGGCATCCCGCTGCACACCGACGCCGTCCAGGCCTTCGGCCAGACCGAGCTGGACTTCGGCGCGTCGGGCTGCGCCGCGATGACCGTCTCGGGACACAAGATCGGCGGGCCCTACGGCATCGGAGCGCTGCTGCTCGGCAGGGAACACGCCCCCGTGCCCGTCCTGCACGGCGGCGGCCAGGAGCGCCAGGTGCGCTCCGGCACGCTCGACGTGCCCGCCATCGCGTCCTTCGCCGTCGCCGCGAGCCTCGCCGCCGAGCGGCGCGAGACCTTCGCCCGTGAGATCGGCGCCCTGCGCGACGAGCTCGTCGACGCCGTGCTCAAGGCGGTCCCCGACGCGGTGCTCGGCGGCGACCCGGAGCGCAGGCTGCCCGCCAACGCGCACTTCTCGTTCCCCGGCTGCGAGGGCGATTCACTGCTCCTGCTCCTCGACGCCCAGGGCATCGAGTGCTCCACCGGCTCCGCCTGCACGGCCGGTGTCGCCCAGCCGAGCCATGTCGTACTCGCCACGGGCCGCGACGCCGACCTGGCGCGCGGCACGCTGCGCTTCTCCCTCGGCCACACCTCGACGCGCGAGGACGTGGCCGCCGTCGCGCGGGCCATCGGCCCTGCGGTGGAGCGCGCGCGGGGCGCGGGCCTGAGCTGACCCGCGGGGCGCGGACCCGGGCTGACCCGCGGGGCGCGGACCCGGGCTGACCTGCGGGGCGCCGGTCGCCGGTGCGTCCTGCGCCCGCCGCGCCCTACGCGTCCCGTTCCCGTGCCCGCGCGACCAGCCGCATGTACCGCGGCCAGTCCCAGAACCTGCCGGGGTCCGTGTGGTCCGTGCCCGGCACCTCGACGTGGCCGATCACGTGCCTGCGGTCCACCGGGACGCCGTAGCGGCGGCACACGTCGGCGGTCAGCCGCGCGGACGCCGCGTACATCGCGTCCGTGAAGTCGCGCGGTCGCGTCACGAACCCCTCGTGCTCGATGCCGACGCTGTGGTCGTTGTACCAGCGGTTGCCCGCGTGGAACGCCACGTCCAGCTCGCGGATCATCTGCGTCACCCGGCCGTCCTGCCTGACCACGTAGTGTGCCGCCGCCTCGTGGCGCGGGTCCTCGAAGAGCCGCACGGTCGTGTCGTAGTCGGCCTGGGTGACGTGGACGACCACCATCTCTATGCGGAAGTCGTGCGGGCGGTCCGCCACCCGGTAGTTGTCCGTGGACGCCGCGACCCAGCGCGCGTCCGCGTAGTCGGGCCGGCCCGGCGCGCGTGGGCCGGTCCCCGGCGCGCCACGGCCGGACAGCCCCTCGGCCAGCGCGACGGCGCCGCCGAGCAGCGCCGCACCGCCGCCGATCAGCACCGCGCGGCGGCCCGGTGTGGCGCCCCTGCCGCCCCAGGCAGGCGGGAGTTCGCGTCCCATGCAGCGTTCAACGCATATCCGCGCGACCGCTGTTCCCGGCGGCACGTACCCTGGGGAGCGCTATGACTGAGAACTCGCAGCGCCGCCCCCTCCGCGTACTCGCCGCCATGTCGGGCGGCGTGGACTCCGCCGTCGCCGCCGCGCGCGCCGCCGAGGCCGGGCACGACGTCACCGGTGTGCACCTCGCCCTCTCGGCCAACCCGCAGTCGTTCCGTACCGGGGCGCGCGGCTGCTGCACGCTGGAGGACTCACGCGACGCCCGCCGCGCGGCCGACGTCATCGGCATCCCCTTCTACGTGTGGGATCTCGCCGAGCGGTTCCGCGAGGACGTCGTGGAGGACTTCGTCGCGGAGTACGAGGCGGGCCGCACGCCCAACCCGTGCCTGCGGTGCAACGAGAAGATCAAGTTCGCCGCGCTGCTGGACAAGGCGCTGGCGCTCGGTTTCGACGCGGTGTGCACGGGCCACTACGCGACGGTCGTCACGCGCGAGGACGGCGCCCGCGAGCTGCACCGCGCCAGCGACCCGGCCAAGGATCAGTCGTACGTGCTCGGCGTGCTGGACGAGCGCCAGCTCGCGCACGCGATGTTCCCGCTCGGCGACACCCTCACCACCAAGGACGAGATCAGGGCCGAGGCGGAGCGGCGCGGCCTCGCCGTGGCGAGGAAGCCCGACAGCCACGACATCTGCTTCATCGCCGACGGCGACACCCAGGGCTTCCTGGCGCAGCGCCTCGGCCGCGCCGAGGGCGACATCGTCGACGAGTCGGGCGCGAGGGTGGGCACGCACGACGGCGCCTACGGCTTCACGATCGGCCAGCGCAAGGGTCTGCGCATCGGCCACCCGGCGGCTGACGGCAAGCCGCGCTACGTCCTCGACATCTCCCCGGTCGACAACACCGTCACCGTGGGGCCCGCCGCCGCGCTCGACGTCACGGCGCTCACCGCCGTCAGGCCCCGCTGGTGCGGGGCGGCGCCCGCCGGCCCCGGCACGTACACGGCGCAGCTGCGGGCTCACGGCGGCGAGACGCCGGCCACGGCTGAACTGGCCGACGGCACGCTGCGGGTGGAGTTCCCCGAGCCGGTGCGCGGCGTCGCCCCGGGCCAGGCGATCGTGCTCTACGACGGCACCCGCGTCGTCGGCTCGGCGACGATCGCCACGACGCGCCGCCGGGACCTGGCCGCCACCGCCGGCTGACCCGGCCCGGGCCCCCGCACGGGCACCATTGCGGGCCCCCGGCCGTCCGTCAGCCGGCGCCCGTCAGCCGGCGCCCGTCAGACGGCGCCCGTCCGCGTCACCAGAACATGCCGGTCGGCAGCGGTACCGACAGCGCGAGGGCGAACACGCCCTCCGTGAGCACGCCCATGACGACCGCGCTGACGACCGCGGTGCGCCACGCCCGCATGACCGCGAAGTAGGCGAAGAAGAACAGCGGGATGGCCACCGCGTAGCCGAGCACGTAGGTGCCGGCCAGCAGTCCCGCGATCCACGCGATGGCGATCAGTATCTGCCGCGAGTCGCCCTGCGCCATCGACATCGACGGGGAAGCGGGGGCGGCCTCGCCGTGGGCCGTCTCGCCGTCGGCCGCGGCGGCCTGCGCCTCGTCCGCCTCCTGAGCCGGGGAGGGAACGGCCCGCGGCTCCTGCCGCCGCCCGTCCTTGCCGTGGGTCAACCCCCACAGCCCGGGAACCACGTGGGCGAGCAGGTGCAGCGCGCCCAGGGCCAGCGCGATCCAGCCGACGACATCAGGAACCTGCCGTCCCTGCGGCGGGTACTTGCTCGCGGCGTGCAGATACAGCAGCGAGCCCGCCACGATCGCGAGATCGATGAGGAGTTCGCCGAGGTGAAGACGGCGCCGCTCGCCGTGCGTGCCGTTCGCAGCCGTGTCGCTCATCGTTTGTCTCCTGCTTTGGAAGTGCGGGAGGCCGGTTCTGCCCCCGCTTCGTCGTCGTCCACGTCCACGACAGGGGGTGCGGAGCCGGCCGGGGCGGCCCGGCCGGCGCGCCGCGGCGACACCAGGCGCAGGCCGCGGCGGAGCAGCGGACCGAACAGGCTCAGCAGGGTGATCGCCAGCAGGATGTCGGTGATCGGGCGGTGCAGGGAGCCCCAGCCCTGCAACTGGGAGACGAGGTACAGATTGTTCTCGACGACCTTGCCCAGGATGAAGCCGATCATCGCCGCGGGCAGGCTGTAGCCGAAGCGGGTCATGAGGTAGCCCGCCACGCCGAAGGCCACCATGACCGCCACCTGTGCCGCCTCGTCCGACGCGGCGAACACGCCGAGGAATCCGAGCGCGACGACGAACGGCACCAGCGTCCGCCCCGGCACCTTGGCCAGGCGCGCGAGGAACGGGGCGAGGCCCAGGCCCGTCAGGCTGGCGAGCAGGGACCCGACACCGATCACGAGGGCCATCGCCCACACGGCGTCGACGTGGTCCTCGAGCATCGCGGGCCCCGGCACGATCCCGAGGATGGTGAAACCGCTCAGCAGGACGGCCATCCCGACACCGCCGGGCACGCCCAGCGCGACGGTGGGCAGGAGCGCCCCCGCCTCCTTCGAGATCGACGAGGACTCGGGGGCGATGATGCCCTCGGGGGTGCCCTGGCCGAACCGCTCCGGGTGCTTGGACGTCTTCATCGCCTGCCCGTAGGAGATGAAGTTGGCGGCGATGCCGCCGATGCCCGGGACGATCCCGAGGGCCGTCCCGAGGATCGCCGAGCGGATCGTCAGCCAAGGGTGGTCGAGCACGTCCCGCACGCCGAGCACCACGCGGTTTCCCGGGGTGCCGCCCTTGCGGATGGCCCCGCCGCCGGACTCCGACAGCGAGCGGCGGCCCGTGCCGTAGATCCGGATCATCTCGGAGAGCGCGAACAGCCCGAGGGCCGCCGCGGTGATGTTGATCCCGTCGTACAGCGACTGCTGGCCGCCCGTGAAGCGCTGCACGCCGGTGATCGGGTCGAACCCGACGAACGACGCCATGAGGCCGAGCGCCCCCGACAGCAGGCCCTTGGTGACGGACCCCGCCCGCATCTGGCCGATCAGCACGATGGCGAGTACGGCCAGCGCGAGGTATTCGGACGCGTGGAAGAGCGTGGCCAGCTTGCTCATGAACGGGATGAGCACGGCGAGCAGCAGCACGCCCACCCAGCCGCCGATGGTCGTCGCGGTGGCGGAGATGCCGAGCGCCCTCGCGGGCTGGCCTCTTCGCGTCATCGCGTAGCCGTCGAACGTCGTCGCCGCCGATTCCGGGGCGCCCGGCGTGTTGAAGAGGATGGCGGTGACCGAGCCGCTGAAGTAGATGCCGGTGTGCGCGGCGAGCAGCAGGGCCAGCGCGGGCACGATCGGCATGCCGTAGATGAACGGCAGCAGCAGTGTCAGCAGGACGGCGCCGCCGAGTCCCGGGATGGCGCCGACCAGCGTGCCCACCAGCGTTCCCAGGAGGAGCAGCAGCAGGGTGTAGGGGTCCAGCAGGCCGGACAGCCCTGACAGCAGGCCGTGAATCACGTCGTTTCCTTCCGCTTCCCAGTTCGGACCTGAGCCGGAATCAGCTCGTCTTCAGCAGGTCGCCGAAGAGCGCGCCCTGGCTGAGCGCCTTGCTGACCGCCGCCGACAGGTCGCTGCTCGACTCGTAGCCCTGGTAGAGGCCGGCCTTCTTGGCGGCCTTCTGGAAGGCGGGGTCGTCCATCGACTTCTTGAACGCGGTGCGCAGCGCCGTGAGCCGGGCGGACGGGACGCCGGGGGGCGCGAAGAAGGCGTGTCCGAGGTCCATGACGTCGGTGAGGGCGTGCAGGGCCTGCAGCGTGTTGCCCGAGATCCCGTGCTTCTGGGCCTCCTGGATCACGGTGGGGACCTTCGGCAGCTTGCTGAACGGGCTGGACGAGACCACCAGGACGGTGTTGGCGGAGTTGGAGATCGACGCGATGTCCGAGGAGGAGACGGAGGCCGACGTGCCTTCGCCGCTCGTGAAGGCCGCCTTCTCGGCGCTGCTGCCCGAGAACGCGGCGACCATCTTGAACGGCACCTTGAACGCGTTGTAGACGATCACCGCGGCGTTGTAGTCGGAGCTGCCCTTGCCCGTCGCCAGCGCGGAGATCTTGCCCTTGCTGCCTGCCAGCTGGTCGAACGTCTTGTAGGGGCCCTTGGAGTGGGTGGCGATGATGTGCGGGTCGTCGTCGGGACGGCCGAGCCAGCTGACCTTCCGCATGTCCAGGTTGAACCCGGAGGCGTGGTCGATCTGGTCGAAGACGTCGCCGCCGGCGTTCGTGTCGCCGATGGTCAGCCCGTCCGCGGGCGCGTGGTAGATCGCCTGGGTGCCCACAAGACCGCCGCCGCCGGGGGCGTTGACGATCTTCACGCTGCCGGCCCCGAGGTACTTCTGCATGTACGGCGCTATGACGCGCGCCCACTGGTCGTAGCCGCCGCCAGGACCGTAGGGGACCTCGATCGTGAGCGTCTTGCCCGAGTAGAAGGAGCTGCCTCCACCGCCCGAAGCGGACGAGCTGCTGCCTTTGGGCTGGCAACCGGTGAGCACGGTCACCGCGACGGCTCCGGCCACGGCACAGGTGGTGACGCGCGCAGCGCCGTTGAGGGTGTGGAACAGCATCGTCGGGTCCTCACGGAGGTCGAGTGGGATGTGGCGACAGTATTACCATTAGGCCTTTAGGTGGGGAAGGGCTCGTACGCAAACCGGTTGAGAAAGTGGACAACGGTGGATAAACAGGCTGTTCCGACGTCATCACTGGGGAGACATGACCGAACACACCGCACCATCCGTCCCGTCCGTCCCATCCGCCCCGTCGCTCCCGCCAGGGGTGATGCTCAGGCCGCTGGCCGACGCGAGCGAACTGCCGCTCTTCACGTCGCTGCCCTATGTGCTCGACGACGAGCTCGCGGGTGACCTCGACGCGGGGCGGCGGCACACGTCATGGCTGTGGATGGCGCTGCGCGACGGCCGCGTCGTGGCGCGCGCCGGGTGGTGGGCGCGGCAGCGGGGCGACGGCCCGATGCTGCTCGACGTCTTCGACATCGAGGCGGGCGCCGGCACTGGCCCCTCCACCGGCCCGGACATCGGCGCCGCGCTCCTGGAGACGGCGATGGCGCAGCTGTTCCCCGACTGCGAGCCGCGCCCGGACTACGGCAGGTACCTCACACCCGGCTGGCACGAGGACCCCGAGGAGGCCCGCGCCGTCGCCGTACGGACCGACGCCCTGGCAAGGACCGGCGCGCGCCCGCTGGTGGAGCGGCTGCGCCTGCAGTGGGCCCCGTCGGCCGGCGTGCCCGCCGCGTCCCCACGCCTGCTGTTCCGGCAAGTGGCCTCGCGGGACGAGCTGGTGGGCCTGATGGCGGCCGTCCTCGACGGCACCCTCGACGCGCACAGCAGGCGGGACCTCGCCACGATGCCGGCGCAGCGGTGCGCACGCGAGCAGTACGACGGGGAACTGGCGCGTTACCGCAGCCCCCGGCAGTGGTGGCGCGTCGCGACGCTCCCCACCGGCGAGCCCGTCGGCTTCGTCGTCCCCGCGCGCAACGCCTACGGGCCGATCATCGCCTACCTCGGCGTCCTGCCGGCCCACCGCGGGCACGGGTACGCGGACGACCTGCTGGCCGAGGGCACGCGCGTGCTGGCCGCCTCGGGCGCGCGCCGCGTCAGGGCCTCGACGGACGTGGCGAACACGCCGATGGCGGCGGCGTTCGCGCGGGCGGGATACGAGACGTTCCAGCGGGAGCTCGCCATGGCGTGGCCGTAGGAATCCGCGTGGGCGCCCTCCGCGCGCCCGGACGCGTACCATCGGTGCCGGGCCGTGACTGGCGCTGAGGTGGGTCACCACCGGGGAGCGGCCCGGCACCCGCTGCCACTGCCGTGCGCCTGGGCGACTTCCGCGTTCGTGGACCCAGGAGGAGCCCGCACATGACGCAGCCCGCCACCGACCACACCGCCCGCCTCATGGACGGCGCGGCACTCGCCCGCCGCATCGTGGACGAGGCCGCCGCCACCGCCGCGGGCATCACGTCGCGCACCGGCGCGGCCCCCTGCCTCGCCACCGTCCTCGTCGGCGACGACCCGGCGTCCGTCACGTACGTCCGCATGAAGCGCAACCGCTGCGCCCGCGCCGGCATCGAGTCGCGCCATGTGGCGCTGCCCGCCGGCGTCACCACCGCGGAACTGGTCGACACCGTCACCGGCCTGTCCGAGGACCCCTCGGTCCACGGCATCCTGCTCCAGCACCCGATGGGCCGTCACATCGACGAGCGCGCCGCCTTCGAGGCCATCGCGCCGGGCAAGGACGTCGACGGCGTCACCACGCACGCGTTCGCCGCGATGGCCTTCGGCCTGCCCGGCTTCGTCTCCTGCACGCCCGGCGGCATCATGCGCCTGCTCGACGCCCACGACGTCGACCTCGCGGGCAAGCACGCCGTCGTCGTCGGCCGCAGCGCCATCCTCGGCAAGCCGGCCGGCATGCTCCTGCTGGGCCGGGACGCCACCGTCACCTACTGCCACTCCCGCACGCGGGACCTCGCGGCGCACGTGCGGGAGGCGGACGTCCTGGTCGCGGCGGTCGGCAGGCCGCGCTTCATCGGCGGGGACGCGATCAAGCCGGGCGCCGTCGTCATCGACGCCGGCTACAACGAGGGCAACGTCGGCGACGTCGACTTCGACACCGCCCGGCGGCGCGCGAGCCTCATCACGCCGGTGCCCGGCGGGGTGGGCCCGATGACGATCGCCGTCCTCCTGTCCCAGACGGTGCGGGCGGCGGCCCACCAGGAGAGCCTCAGGCGCTGACGATCTCCGTGTCGTAGAAGCAGAAGTGGCCCTTGATCGCCTTCACCGACTCCTTCGGCTCCTCGTACGCCCAGACCAGGTCGGGCGCGTCCGGCAGCGACCAGTAGGAGGCGTCGCCCTTGAAGGGGCAGTGCGTCGTCGTCCCCGAGGGCGTCAGCAGCTCCACCCTGACGTCCTCGGGAGGCAGGTAGTAGCGCACGGGACAGCCCGTCTCGTGCAGGGCCAGCGGGTGGTGGCTGTCGGCGAGCACCTGCCCGTCCCGCTCCACCCGTACGTGCTGCGTGCTCGATTCGACGGTGATCGTGTGTCCAGCGGCCATGGTCGTGGCGTCCCTTCGCGATGCGCGCGCGTCAAAGTCGTGCGGTCCTTGTGCACTACAGCGTCGCGCGGGCCCGTACTCTTCCCCGGCCGCCGCACCGGATCGCCCGCTGATTAACGAGCTGGTGCACGATAGCGAGCGGGCTCCCGACGCCCTGCGGTCCGCCTCCGGCGTTGTCGTCAGTCGCCGACGTCCCCCAGCCTCCGGCCGGGAGGTGCCCCCACCGCGTCGACTCCCTCCTCCGCCTTGGATTCGAAGCCGCAGGACGCCGCTCGCTGATCCACTCTCCATCGCGCACCAGCTCGTAACGTGGCCCCATGAACATCTGCGTCTTCCTCTCCGCCGCCGAGCTCGACGAGCGCTACACGCGCCCCGCCCGCGAATTCGCCGAGCTGATCGGCTGCGGCGGCCACACCCTCGTGTGGGGCGGCTCCGACGTCGGGCTGATGAAGGTGGTCGCGGACGGCGTCGCCGAGACCGGCGGCAGGCTCGTCGGCGTCTCCGTCGACTTCCTCTCGGCCGTCGCGCGCGCCGAGGCGCACGAGATGGTCGTGGCCAGCGACCTCGCCGAGCGCAAGGCGCTGCTGCTCGCGAAGTCCGACGCCGTCGTGGTGATGGTCGGCGGCACCGGCACGCTGGACGAGGCGACCGAGATCCTGGAGCTGAAGAAGCACGGCAAGCACGCGAAGCCGGTGGTGCTGCTGAACACCGCCGGGTTCTACGACGGCCTCAAGCAGCAGTTCCTGCGCATGGAGGAGGAGGGCTTCCTCCCCGTACCCCTCACCGACCTGGTGTTCTTCGCGGAGGACGGCGTCGCCGCCCTCGCGTTCCTGGAGGAGTCCATGGGCGTGCGGTGAGCGGTGCCCGTGGCGCTCGTGGTGCTCGTGCGCCGCGGTCAGCCGCGTGATGCGACCATGACCGCATGGCAACACACCTGATCACCGGCGCCGGCTCCGGCATCGGCGCCGCCGTGGCGCGCCGCCTGCACGAGCGCGGCGACGACCTGCTGCTCCTCGCCCGCGACGCCGGCCGCGCCAAGGAGATCGCGGCGGACCTGCCCGGCGCCCGCACCCTCGTCGGCGACCTCGCGGCCCCCGACAGGCTCTCCTGGGCGCTGTCCCACCAGACGCTGCCCGACCGCCTCGACTCCGTCCTGCACATCGCGGGCGTCGTCGACCTCGGGCCCGTCGCCGAGCTGTCCGTGAAGACGTGGCGCGCGCAGCTCGACGTGAACCTGCTGGCGCCCGCCGAGCTGATCCGGCTGCTGCTGCCGCAGCTGCGCGCCGCGAGGGGGCAGGCGATCTTCGTCAACTCGGGCGCCGGGCTGTCCGCGAACGCCGAGTGGGGCGCGTACGCCGCGTCCAAGCACGGGCTGAAGGCGCTGGCGGACGCCCTGCGCGCGGAGGAGAGCGCCAACGGCGTGCGCGTGACGACCGTCTACCCCGGCCGCACCGCGAGCCCCATGCAGGAGAAGGTGCACCGGCAGGAGGGCAAGGCGTACGACGCCTCGGGGCTGATCGACCCCGAGTCCGTCGCCACCGCGATCCTGTCGGCGCTCGACCTGCCGCGCGACGCGCGCATCGACGACATGACCGTGCGGCCGGGCCGGTGAGCGCCGCGCCGAGCGCCGCGCCCGGGCCCGCCATGGGGCGCTGGGGCCCGGCCACCGGCGTCGGGTCGATGCCGGGAGGCGACGCGCGCGACACGGCGAGGGGCATCACCGCCACCACGGAGGGCTTCCCCTTCCTCGCCGAGCTGCCCGCGCGCGGCCCCGGCGCGGACATGATCGGCCGCACCGCGGGCCTGCTGGTCGAGGTGTACGCGCACGTCGAGCCGAGCGGTTGGCGCGTCAGCGACCGGCCAGGACGCGACACCCGGCGCGCCAGGTCGCTGCTCGGGGAGGACCTGGACGCGCTGGAGGAGTTCACCCAGGGCTACGAGGGGCCGCTGAAGGTGCAGGCCGTGGGGCCGTGGACGCTGGCGGCCGGGCTCGAACTGCGCGGCGGCGAGGCGGCGCTCGGCGACACAGGCGCCCGCAGGTACCTGGCCGAGTCGCTCACCGAGGGGCTCGCGGCGCACGTCGCCGAGGTGCGCCGGCGTGTCCCGGGCGCGGCCGTCGTGCTCCAGCTGGACGAGCCGTCGCTGACCGCCGTGCTGCGCGGGCAGGTCAGGACCGCCAGCGGCTACCGCACGTACGCCGCCGTCGACCGGCAGGTCGTCGCGGACGCGCTGCGGCAGGTGCTCGACGGCTCGGGCGCAGCCGGCACGGTCGTCCACTCGTGCGCCCCGGACGTGCCGTTCGCACTGCTGCGCGCGGCGGGCGCGTCGGCCGTCTCCTTCGACTTCTCGCTGCTCACCGAGCGTCACGACGAGGTGATCGGGGAGGCCGTCGAGGGCGGCACTACCCTCCTCGCGGGGATCGTGCCCGGCACGGACACCCCGTTGTCAGACCCTGCCGGTAGCGTCATGGGTGTCAGGTCGATGTGGCGCAGGCTGGGGCTGGATCCGGGACTTCTGGCGGAGTCCGTGGTGTGCACCCCCACGTGCGGGCTCGCGGGCGCTTCGCCCGCCTATGCCCGTAAGGCGCTCGCGCATGTCGTCCGGGCGGCGAGATCTCTCGCGGACAACCCTGAGTGACGGCACGGGAGGACAAGACGGTGGCAGGCGAACACCACGCACGGCCCGCGGGGACCGGACGGCCCGACTCGGTGCCCGCGGAGGCGCGCGAGCGGCACAAGCGCCTCTCCGAGGAGATCGAGGAGCACCGCTTCCGCTACTACGTGAAGGACCAGCCGGTCATCACCGACCGGGAGTTCGACGAGATGCTCCGCGCCCTGGAGGCGCTGGAGGACGAGCACGCCGAGCTGCGCACGCCCGACTCGCCGACGCAGAAGGTCTCCGTCCAGTACGAGACCGACCTGGCGGAGGTCACGCACCGCGAGCGCATGCTCTCCCTGGACAACGCGTTCGACGACGAGGAGCTGGCGGCCTGGGCCGACCGCGTCGCCAAGGAGGTCGCCGGCACCGGCTACCACTTCCTGTGCGAGCTGAAGGTCGACGGCCTCGCCGTCAACCTCACGTACGAGCACGGCGTGCTGACCCGCGCCGCCACGCGCGGCACGGGCCGCACGGGCGAGGACATCACGCCCAACATCCGCACGATCGAGGAGATCCCGCACCGCCTCGCGGGCGACCGGGTGCCCGCGCTGGTGGAGATCAGGGGCGAGGTCTACTTCCCGATGGAGGCCTTCCAGGAGCTCAACGCGCGGCGCGTGGAGGCGGGCGAGAAGCCCTACGCCAACCCGCGCAACTCGGCCTCGGGCTCGCTGCGCCAGAAGGACCCGAAGGTCACGGCAACGCTCCCGCTGCACATGGTGGTGCACGGCATCGGCGCGCGCGAGGGCCTGGAGATCGGCCGCCTCTCCGAGGCATACGGCCTGCTGAGCGAGTGGGGGCTGCCGACGGGGGAGCACAACCGCGTGGTCGACTCGCTCGACGGCGTACGGGAGTTCATCGCGTACTTCGGCGAGCACCGGCACTCGGTGGCGCACGAGATCGACGGCGTCGTCGTCAAGCTCGACGAGATCCCCCTCCAGGGGCGGCTCGGGTCGACGTCGCGTGCGCCCCGGTGGGCCATCGCGTGGAAGTACGCGCCCGAGGAGGTCAACACCAAGCTGGTGGACATCCGCGTGGGCGTCGGGCGCACGGGGCGCGTCACGCCGTACGCGGTGGTCGAGCCGGTCACGGTCGCCGGTTCCGAGGTCGAGTTCGCCACGCTGCACAACCAGGACGTGGTGAAGGCGAAGGGCGTCCTCATCGGGGACACGGTCGTGCTGCGCAAGGCCGGCGACGTCATCCCGGAGATCCTCGGCCCGGTCGCCGACCTGCGGCCCGACGACGCGCGCCCGTTCGTCATGCCGAAGGAGTGCCCCGAGTGCGGCACGCCCCTGAAACCCATGAAGGAAGGGGACGTCGACCTCCGCTGCCCCAACGCCCGCGCGTGCCCCGCCCAGTTGCGCGAGCGCCTGTTCTACCTGGCCGGCCGCAAGTGCCTGGACATCGAGAACTTCGGCTATGTGGCGGCCGCCGCGCTCACCAGGCCGCTGGAGCCGGCACAGCCGCCCCTGCGGGACGAGGGCGACCTCTTCGACCTGACGATGGAACAGCTGCTGCCCATCAAGGCCTACGTACTCGACCAGGACAGCGGGCTGCCCAAGCGCGACCCGGAGTCGGGCGAGGAGAAGGTCGTCACCGTCTTCGCCAACCAGGAGGGCAGCCCGCGGAAGAACGCGGTGGCGATGCTCGAACACATCTCCGAGGCCAAGGCGCGGCCGCTGGCGCGCATCCTGGCCGGGCTGTCGATCCGCCATGTCGGCCCGGTCGCGGCCGAGGCGCTCGCCAGGGAGTTCCGCTCGGTCGAGCGCATCGAGGGCGCGACGGAGGAGGAGCTGGCCGCCGTCGAGGGCGTCGGCCCGACGATCGCCGCCTCGCTCAAGGCGTGGTTCGAGGTGGACTGGCACCGCGAGATCCTGCGCAAATGGCGCGCGGCGGGCGTGCGCATGGAGGAGGAGTCCACCGGGGAGGACGAGGGGCCGCGGCCGCTCGAAGGGCTCACGGTCGTCGTCACCGGCACGCTGGAGCGCTGGACGCGCGACGCGGCCAAGGAGGCGCTCCAGGCGCGCGGCGCGAAGGTCACGGGCTCCGTCTCGAAGAAGACGGCGTTCGTGGTCGTCGGGGAGAATCCCGGGTCCAAGCACGACAAGGCCGTCCAGCTGAAGGTGCCGGTCCTGGACGAGGCGGGGCTGACGGTCCTGCTCGAACAGGGTCCTGACGCGGCGCGGGAGGCCGCCGTCGTGCCTGACGAGCCGTCGGAGGGTGGCGACGGCGAGGGCGCCGAGGAGGACGCCGCGAGCTGAGGCGGGCGCCACCGCGCGTCGTCCCGCGAGGGCGGCGGCGCGGGGGCGGCGCGGCGCGCAAGGGCGGGGCAAAGCTCACCCGTTCGGCGCATAACGGCCCGATAGGGACTGCGAGGTCGCATTCGGGCAACAGCCTCCGAGCGCTGCCCACCCGGGCGTTCGGCGGCCTACTGTTGGGGGGTGCGCCTGTCGTGCACGGCTGCGTGGAGTCAGACGAGTCGTGATGGCATGACAACGTGCCATCGCGTGGCATCGGCTCAGCCGGCTGTGAGAGGGACGGGAATGAAACCGACGGAGAGCGCCGCCCTTGTTCCACCCGCGCGCGCCCGCGCCGGGCTCGCGGGCTTCGTCGACGTGGTGGCCAGATTCCCTGGCATCGTTGTCGGGCTGGCCGCGGCCGTGCTGCTGACCGGCGTCGTCGTCGGGGCGGGCGAGGGCCACGCGCTGTTCCCCGGCTCCACGGCGGGCTGGGCGCTCGCCGTCCTCACCGGCGCCATCGTCGGGCACCTGGTCGCGCTGGGCAGGGACCGCTGGTTCGGCGGCACGGGCTCGGGCGCCGCCCTCACCCTCGCCGTCCTGCTCCTCTACGGCTGGGTGCCCGCGGGGCTCGTCAGCCTGGCGGTCGTGGTCGTCGTCGGCGTCGCGCGCAGGCACAGCTGGCGGGGCAGCGCCCTGCACGGCGCGTGCGACGTGCTCGGCATCGGCGCCGCGGCCCTCGTACTCGCCGCGTTCGGGGACGTGCCGAGCGTCGCCACGCCATGGCAGCCGCTGGACTGGGACGTCGCCAGCGTGCCCGGCATCGTCCTCGCGGCCGCCGTCTACCTGGCGGTGTCCCGGATGCTGCTGTCCTCCGTGTTCGCGCCGCAGGGCAGCGCCAGGCCGGCGCTCGACCGGGCGTCCCTGGTGCGCCAGGGCCTCGTCGCGGCCGCCCTGCTCGGCATCGCCCCGCTGATCTGCGTGGTCGCGGCGTCGCGGCCGGTGCTGCTGCCGCTGTTCGCCATCCCGCTGATAGCCCTCGACTCGACGCTGTGGATCGCCAGGGCGCGCGCCGAGGAGCAGTTGAGGGACCCGCTGACCGGGCTGCCGAACCGGCAGTGGCTGCTGGAGCGCACGTGGACGGCGCTCGAGCACGCGGGCTCCGTGGACGCGCGCTCGGCGCTCGTCCTCATCGACCTCGACAGGTTCCGCTCCGTCAACGACACGCTCGGCCACCTCGCGGGGGACCGCCTGCTGCTCCAGATAGCCGACCGGCTCCGGGTGGCGCTGCCGCGCGGGGCCGAGGCGGCGCGGCTCGGCGGCGACGAGTTCGCGGTGCTGCTGCCGACATGCGACTCCACGACCAGCGCCCAGCGGGTCGCCCGCCACCTGGTGGCCGAACTCTCCTCGCCGCTCGATCTCGACGGTCTCACGCTCGTGCTGGAGGCCAGCGCGGGTGTCGCCGTCTTCCCCGAGCACGCGCTGGACGCCGAGGGGCTGCTGCGCCGGGCCGACGTGGCGATGTACCAGGCGAAGCGCGACCGCACGGGTGTCGAGGTGTACGAGTCGAAGCGCGACTCGAACACGCCGGACAGGCTCGGCCTGCTCGGCGACCTCAGACGCGCGCTCGACGCGGGCGAGGTCGAACTGCACTACCAGCCCAAGGTCCGCTTCGACGGGCACGTGGCGGGCCTCGAGGCGCTGGTGCGCTGGGTGCACCCGGACCGCGGGCGCGTCCCGCCCGACGAGTTCATCGCCATCGCCGAATCGTCCGGCCTCATGCCGCATCTGACGGAGTACGTGCTGGAGACGGCGCTCGCGCAGGTCGCGCGGTGGCGGGCGCACGGCCTGATGGTGCCGGTCGCGGTGAACGTCTCGCCGCGCGACGTCCACACCCCCGGGTTCGCGGGCGCCGTCGCCGCACGCCTGGCGCGCCACGGCGTGCCGCCGGAGGCGCTCCAGCTGGAGATCACGGAGCACGTGCTCCTCGAAGACCCGCAGCGCGCCGCGGACACCCTCGCGGGCCTCACCGCGCACGGCGTGAAGATGTCCCTCGACGACTTCGGCACGGGCTACTCGTCCCTCGTCCACCTGCGCAGGCTGCCGGTCAGCGAGCTCAAGATCGACCGTTCGTTCGTCGCCAAGTCCGCCGTCGACGCGGAGGACGGCGAGATCGTCCGCTGCACGGTCGACCTGGCGCACTCGCTGGGGCTCGTGGTCATCGCGGAGGGCGTCGAGGACGACGAGACGTGGGAGCGCCTGCGCGACCTCGGCTGCGACGCGGTGCAGGGCTGGCTGGTGGCCGCGGCGATGCCGCCCGAGGAGACGACGGCGTGGCTGCGGGCGCGCGGCGAGCGCGGCTGGCACCGCCCGGCGGCGGCCATCGAACCCCCGGCCCGCCAGGACGAGCCGGGCCACGCGGTGAAGTAACCCCCACCGGGCGACGGCCGGTTCCGGCCGCGCCGCCGACGCCCGCGCGTGGCTCCGCACCACGTGTGCCGTCCCCGTCCGTGCACCGTCCGCTGCGGGCACCGCCCGTGCTGCCCGCCCGGTCACATGCCACTCGTGCCGCCCGCACCGCCGCGTGCGCGCGCACCACGTGCGCCGTCGTCCTCCGGGCGAATCGTCCGCCGGCGCGCATCGCCCGTGCTGCCCGCGCCGCCTCAAGCAGGAGCCCACCGCACCGCCTCGGGCGCGCCCGCAGCGCCCTATGCCGGACGGTGCCGTGCACGACGCTGAAGCCACCCACGCCCCCGTGTCGCCCGCACCACGTGCCGTCGCCCTCCGCGCGCCGTCGGCTGCCTCGCGTCGCCCGTGCCGCGCACCGCCCGCACCGGCCCGGTGCAGCGGCGTACCGTCCGTGTGGACCGCACCGGTCAGGTGCCACCCGTGCGGCCCGCACAGGGCCCGGTGCGGGCCACCGCCCCATGTCGGCGCGTTCCGCCGCCACGTTCGGGGGACCCGCGGCAGGGCGGACGGCGTGGTTCGCGCGGGGTCCGCGCGCCCCTCGGGAGAACGGCTTCGCGGGCACGCATGCGCGCGCCATAGGATTGGGCGGTCTCCACATGTACGCAAGCCCACCACTCACCCTGAGGATCGTTGCATGCCTGGCATCACGCGCGAGGAGGTCGCCCACCTCGCCCGGCTGGCGCGCCTGGAGCTGAAGGACGAAGAGCTCGATCACTTCGCCGGACAGCTCGACGACATCATCGGCGCGGTCGCCCGCGTCTCGGAGGTCGCCGACCAGGACGTACCGCCGACGTCGCACCCGCTGCCGCTGACCAATGTCATGCGGGCGGACGAGGTCCGCCCTTCGCTCACGCCCGAGCAGGCCCTGTCCGGCGCCCCCGCCCAGGAGCAGCAGCGTTTCAAGGTGCCTCAGATCCTCGGGGAGGAGTCATGACCGACACGACCGCCATCACCAGGCTCACCGCCGCCGAGACCGCCGAGAAGATCGCCTCGGGGGCCCTGACGGCCGTCGAGGTCACCGAGGCGCACCTCGCCCGCATCGAGGCCGTCGACGAGAAGGTGCACGCCTTCCTGCACGTCGACCGCGAGGGCGCGCTCGCCCAGGCCCGCGCCGTGGACGCCAAGCGCGCGGCGGGCGAGGAACTCGGCCCGCTCGCGGGCGTGCCCCTCGCGCTGAAGGACATCTTCACCACCGAGGGCGTGCCGACGACCGTCGGCTCCAAGATCCTCGAAGGCTGGCTCCCGCCGTACGACGCCACGGTGACCAAGCGCCTCAAGGCCGCCGGCATCGTGATCCTCGGCAAGACCAACATGGACGAGTTCGCCATGGGCTCGTCCACCGAGAACAGCGCCTACGGGCCGACGGGCAACCCGTGGGACCTCACCCGCATCCCCGGCGGCTCGGGCGGTGGCTCGTCCGCGGCGATCGCGTCCTTCCAGGCGCCGCTCGCCATCGGCACGGACACCGGCGGCTCCATCCGCCAGCCGGCCGCCGTCACCGGCACGGTCGGCGTCAAGCCGACGTACGGCGGCGTCTCCCGCTACGGCATGGTGGCGTTCTCCTCGTCCCTCGACCAGGGCGGCCCCTGCGCCCGCACGGTCCTCGACGCGGCCCTGCTGCACGAGGCCATGGCCGGGCACGACCCGCTCGACTCGACGTCCGTCGACGCCCCGGTGCCGCCGGTGGTCGAGGCGGCGCGCGCCGGCTCCGTGGCCGGGATGCGCGTCGGCGTCGTCAAGCAGTTCCGCGGCGAGGGCTACCAGGCCGGTGTCGTCCAGCGGTTCGACGAGGCCGTCGCGGTGCTGAAGGAGCTGGGCGCCGAGGTCGTCGAGGTGGACTGCCCGTCCTTCGACCTCGCGCTGTCCGCGTACTACCTGATCGCGCCGTCCGAGTGCTCCTCGAACCTCGCGCGCTTCGACGCCATGCGCTACGGCCTGCGCGTCGGCGACGACGGCAGCCACTCGGCGGAGGACGTCACCGCCCTCAGCCGCGAGGCCGGCTTCGGCGACGAGGTGAAGCGGCGCATCATGCTCGGCACGTACGCGCTCTCCTCCGGCTACTACGACGCGTACTACGGCTCGGCGCAGAAGGTGCGCACCCTGATCAAGCGGGACTTCGAGAGCGCCTTCGAACGGGTCGACGTGCTGGTCTCGCCGACCACCCCGACCACCGCCTTCCCGATCGGCGAGCGCGCCGACGACCCGATGGCGATGTACCTGGCGGACCTGTGCACGATCCCCGCCAACCTGGCGGGCAACGCCGCGATGTCGCTCCCGTGCGGCCTCGCCCCCGAGGACGGCCTCCCCGTCGGTCTCCAGATCATCGCGCCCGCGATGAAGGACGAGCGGCTGTACCAGGTCGGTGCCGCTGTCGAGGCGGCCTTCGTGGAAAAGTGGGGTCATCACTTGATCGAGGAGGCACCGTCGCTATGAGCAAGGCGATGAGCAAGGCCAAGGGCTTCAAGAAGTCCAAGCAGGGCACGTACCTGTCGATGGCGACCACCGCGTTCGGCGCGGTCAGCGTGGCCAAGCAGGTCAAGCGGGCCCGTGCGGAGAACGACACGCTGCGCCTGGTGGACGCCGCCGTGACGGCGGTGACCATCGCCACCGGCCTCGCGATCCTGTACCGCGAGCTGAAGCGCCTGGGCGACGACGACGTCCTGTTCGGCTGATCCCCGGTCCGGCCGCACCGGCCGCCCGGCCGGGAACGCACCGTTCCCGGCCGGGCGGCCCGACCCGGTGGGACCGACACCGAAGTAGTACTGAAGAGGAAGAAGTACCTGTGACCGTCATCGACCTGGTGTCGTACGAGGACGCCCTCGCGACCTACGATCCCGTCATGGGCCTTGAGGTCCACGTCGAGCTCGGCACCAAGACCAAGATGTTCTGCGGCTGCTCCACCGAGCTCGGCGCCCCCGCCAACTCGCAGACCTGCCCCACCTGTCTCGGCCTGCCCGGGGCGCTCCCCGTGGTCAACGCGGTCGGTGTGGAGTCGGCGGTCAGGATCGGCCTCGCGCTGAACTGCGAGATCGCCGAGTGGTGCCGCTTCGCCCGGAAGAACTACTTCTACCCGGACATGCCGAAGAACTTCCAGACCTCCCAGTACGACGAGCCGATCGCGTACAACGGCCACCTGGACGTGCAGTTGGCGGACGGCGAGGTCTTCCGCGTGGAGATCGAGCGCGCGCACATGGAGGAGGACACCGGCAAGTCGACGCACATCGGCGGCGCGACAGGCCGGATCCACGGCGCCTCGCACTCCCTGCTCGACTACAACCGGGCCGGCATCCCGCTGATCGAGATCGTCACCAAGCCCATCGAGGGCGCGGGCGAGCGCGCCCCCGAGGTCGCGCGCGCCTACGTGGCCGAGCTGCGCGAGCTCATCAAGGCGCTCGGCGTCTCCGACGCCCGCATGGAGATGGGCCAGATGCGCTGCGACGTCAACCTGTCGCTGCGCCCGAAGGGCCGGGAGAAGTTCGGCACGCGCTCCGAGACGAAGAACGTCAACTCGCTGCGCAGCGTCGAGCGCGCAGCGCGGTTCGAGATCCAGCGGCACGCCGCGGTCCTCTCCTCGGGCGGCACGATCCTCCAGGAGACCCGCCACTTCCACGAGGAGGACGGCTCCACGACCTCGGGCCGCATCAAGGAGGAGGCGGAGGACTACCGCTACTTCCCCGAGCCCGACCTGGTGCCGGTGGCGCCGCCGCGCGAGTGGGTCGAGGAGATCCGCGGCTCGCTGCCCGAACTGCCGCGCCTGCGGCGCAACCGGCTGCGCGAGGAGTGGGACGTCTCCGAGCACGACATGCAGTCCATCCTCAACGCGGGCGCCATCGACCCGATCGTCGCCACGATCGACGCGGGGGCCCCGGCCGACCAGGCACGCAAGTGGTGGATGGGCGAGCTGGCGCGCAACGCGAACGAGACGGGCCGCGCGCTCGACGAGCTGCCGATCACGCCGGCGCAGGTCGCGCGGGTCGCCGAACTCGTCGCGGCGGGCGACCTCAACGACAAGCTGGCCCGGCAGGTCATCGACGGCGTGCTGGCCGGCGAGGGCGACCCGGACACCGTGGTGGACAAGCGCGGCCTGAAGGTCGTCTCGGACGACGGCGCTCTCGGCGCCGCGGTGGACGAGGCCATCGCGGGCAACGCGGGCGTCGTGGAGAAGATCAAGGGCGGCAAGGTCGCCGCCGTGGGCGCGCTGGTCGGCGCGGTCATGAAGGCGACGCGCGGCCAGGCGGACGCGGCGCGCGCCCGCGAGCTGATCCTGGAGAAGCTCGGCGTCGAGGGCTGACACCCACCGCACCACCCGTACACGCGTGAAGGGGGCGGCGCACCGGCAGCGGTGCGCCGCCCCCCTCGCGGTTTGGAGCCCACCCTGAACGGCGTCTTCGCGGAGATCGTCTCCGTCGCACTGCTGCTGGCCGTGCTGGCGTTCGCCGTGCTGCGGCCCAAGGGGCTGCCCGAGGCGGTGGCCGCCGTGCCCGCGGCCGGCGTGGTGATCGCGATCGGCGCCGTGACACCCGGCCAGGCCTGGCAGCAGACCAGGGAACTGCTTCCGGTGGTCGCCTTCCTCGCCGCGGTGCTGGTGCTCGCGGAACTGTGCGCGGTCGACGGCCTGTTCGAGGCGGCGGGCGACATGGTGGCCCGCGCGTGCGGCGGGCGCCCCGGGCGGCTGCTCGCCGGGGTGTTCGCGGTGGCCGCGCTGACGACGGCCGTCCTCAGCCTGGACGCGACGGTCGTGCTGCTCACCCCGGTCGTCTTCGCGACGGCGGCGCGCGTGGGCGCGCGCGCCAGGCCGCACGTGTACGCGTCCGCGCACCTGGCCAACTCCGCGTCCCTGCTGCTGCCGGTCTCCAACCTGACGAACCTCCTCGCGCTGTCCGCGAGCGGGCTGTCCTTCACACGCTTCGCGGCCCTGATGGCGCTGCCCTGGCTGGCGTCCATCGCCGCCGAGTACGTCGTCTTCCGCCGCTGGTTCGCCACCGACCTGGCAGCCGGCGGCCACCCGCCGCGCGCCTCGCGGCGCACACCGCTGCCCGTCTTCGCCACGACGGTGCTCTGCCTGACGCTCGCCGGGTTCGCGGTGACCTCGCTGGTGGGCGTGGAGCCAGTCTGGGCGGCGGCGGGCGGCGCCCTCGTACTGGCGGTGCGCGGACTGTTGCCGCGGCGCCGGGCCGAGAAGCCGGAAGCCGCCGAGGGAAGAGAACCGCTCACCGTGACCGGTCTCGCCCGCGCGGCCTCACCGCTGTTCCTGCTGTTCGTCCTGGCGCTCGGCGTGATCGTCAAGGCCGTCGTGGAGAACGGGCTCGGCACCGGTATCGGCGCAGTCCTGCCGGACGGCTCGTCGCTCGGGGCGCTGCTCGCGGTGGCGGGCGTCGCCGCGGTGCTCGCGAACGTCATCAACAACCTGCCCGCGGTCCTCGCCCTGCTCCCGGTGGTCGCCCCGGCGGGCCCCGGCCCGGTGCTCGCCGCGCTGATCGGCGTCAACCTGGGCCCCAACCTGACGTACGTGGGCTCGCTCGCGACGCTGCTGTGGCGCCGGATCCTGCACGAACACGACACGGAGCCCGCGCTCGGCCACTTCACACGCCTCGGCCTCATCACCGTCCCGGCCACGCTGCTGGTGGCCACGCTGGCACTGTGGGCCTCCCTCGCACTCCTCGGAACGTGAGCGCGCCGCCCCCATTTTCCGGCAAGTCGTGGTCAGAGGTTGTCGAAATCCCCGGCCGCCATGCCGGACTTGAAGGCCCGCCACTCACCGGCGGTGAAACACAGGTGGGGAGCGGTCGGGTTCTTCGAGTCGCGAACGGCGACGCCCCCTTGGGGGAGCGGCGCGAGCTCGAAGCACTCGCCGTTGTTGGCGGTGAAGCTGCTCTTCTGCCAGGTCAGGGTGGCAGGGTCAATCGCGTAAAGGTCTATCTTCTCCATGAGTCAGACACCCTTGTTTCTCGTGCGAGCGATGACATCGCGGCTCTCGCTCGGTGAGAGGGCCGCGTCGGCGAGGCTGCGGAACAGCCTGTGCAATCGTCGCAGATCCCTCGGGTCGTCCATGGTCAGGCTACCGGCGACCGACTCGCCGAAGGCAACGTCTGGCACGTCGTCGTCCGCGAATTGCAGAATTCTGAACGCGGCGATCTGAGCGGCCTGCTCCCCCTTCTCGTACGGGACGACGCGGAGATCGACCGAGTCGTGTGTCGAGATCTCCAGTAGGTGGTCCAGCTGCTGCAAGTGGGTCTGCCTGCCTCCCACCTGGAAGTCCAGGGCTGCCTGAGTGACAACGTAGCGGCACGTCAGCGGGGACTCCGTGTCCAGCAGACGGTGTCGCTGCCGGAGGCCGCGAACCTCGACCAGCGCTTCGATCTGGTCGGGCCCCAGGGAAGTGAAGCCCACGCCGGTCACCGCCTGTGCGTAGGCCTCCGTCTGCAACAGCCCTGGCAAGATGCCTACTTGATACTCGTTGACGGTTGAGGCGGCGGCTTCGAAGCCGAGGAAGCGCTCGTACTGAGCGCTGATGACCTCACTGTATGGGGCCCACCAGGGCAGCTGACGATCGCGCGCGGCAGCGAACAGTTCGGCAAGCTCGTCGCGCTGGGCAGCCGAGACCCCGTAGAGGTCCATCAGCTTGGCGAAGTGCTGCTGAGAGCAGACGCGCTTCCCGTTCTCGATGCGGCTGATCAAAGACACGTCACAGCCGAGGGACGAGGCGACGTCCGCGAGCGTGAGCCGATCCGCCTCGGCGCGCAGGCGCCGGAGCGTACGGCCGAACGTCACGCGGGACATCATGAGTGTGTTCGCACTACCGGACATGTGTACCTCTCGCCTCGTGAACGAGGCAGGCTCGAACGCTCCATCTCGATCACATCCAATCCGTAATCGACACAAGCAAGCAGCCTCGATCCACGGTGATGTCAATTGACAGGAGCGTGACTTGACGTTGTGTCGCATCGGGTTCATCTTAGCTTCTGTAACGCACCGCGATCGAACCACCGCCGAAAGTGGTCGCCGTCAGGTCACGGCTTCCAGGCGGCTCGAGAGCTGCCCGCAAACCGATGGGAGCTGTGATGGACGAACCCCGCGTCGCGAACTTCAAGCTGGCCCGCGACCCGAGCAGCGTCCCCCGCGCGCGGACGCTGCTGCGCGCCAGGCTCGGCGAGTGGCGGGCGAACCAGGACACGGTGGCGGACGCCGAGTTGGTGCTGTCGGAGCTGGTGACCAACGCCGTCCGCGTGCGGGCACCGGGCGACCGGATGGTCGGCGTGCGCATCGAGTGCCGGGAGCGAGGCGGCCTGCTGAGGCTGGAGGTGAGCGACGCCGGCAAGGGCAGCCCGGAGGTGCGCAGTCCTGGCGAAGGGGAGACCTGCGGGCGCGGACTGCTGCTGGTTTCCTCGCTGGCCTACCGGTGGGGCGTGAAGGACCGGCTTCTGGGCGTCGGGAAGACGATCTGGGCCGAGTTGGTGGCGCCGGGGTTCGTCCCCGGGCCGTCGGAGACCGAGATCGCGGCCGTGAACGTACGGGCCGGTCAGTGCGTGCGAGTCTGGGGCGGCTGGCAAGCCGTCCGCAGCGTGCGCAGCGAGCGGTCCGCCTCCGGCGGGCTCGCGGTCGTCATCGGCCTGGAGGACGGACCCGCCCTGCGGCTGCACGCCGCGGAACCGGTGCTGGTGCGCGACGCAGGGCAGGCCCCAGGAACGGGAACGGCCGTCGTCACCGCGCCGGGCCGGAGTGCCACACCGATGCCGGATCAGGTGCCTGAGGTTCCCCGGTAGTCGGCTAGTTCTCCGGCGCCGTGGGAGTGGAGGCCCTATCCCGTCGTCAGCCGGGGTGCGGGCAAGGAAGCCACGCGGCGGTCGACATAGGAGGCGATGTCCTCGCCGTCCTCGTACAGCCCTGCGACGAAGCGCTCCCAGCGGGCGACCAGGCCCGGCTCGGTGTGGCGCACCGCCCCGTCGAGGAGGCCCGCCTGCGTGTACCGGACCTCGTAGAGCACCCGGCCGCCCAGCGTGACGACCTCCGGCAGTGGGCGGGCGGCTTCCAGGGGCCGCACCTTCTCCGCGCTGACGACCCGGACCGGCGAGCCGCTCTCGCCCTGGACCCGCAGGGCGTGCAGCTCCCACTGGAGGTACGGGGTCAGTGGTTCCTCCACGACACGCACCCGGTGGAAAACGCTGCCCCGCGCCCTGTCCTCCCGCGCGATACGCTCCCAGCGGTCCCGCTTCTCCCCGTGCAACCGCAGCGCCTCCTGCCAGTCACCGCGCAGGAACGCGTCCCAACTGGGCGAGTGGCCCTCCTCGAACTGCTGCCGACGCTCCAGCTTCCAGCTGTTCCGGCCGGTCACCTCACCGTCACGCAGCCGGAAGTCGCGCCGGTAGGCCTCGGTCGTCAGCCGCTCGCCCGGTACGTCTGCCAGGTCCAGGTCACCGGGATCAGGCATCGGCGATGTCCCGCTTCGCTGCCCGCAGCGTGCGCCCCGGGATGACGACCAGACGTTCGTCCTCGGCGATCGTGGCATCGGTGGGTAGGCGCGCGGCGTAGACGTCCGTCAGATCATGGCCGATCACGGCGATGTCGCCGTTGTCCAGCTCCCAGATGTCCGGGCAACCGTCCCTGTCCTCCGTGACCTCCAGCGCCTGCGGCGACTTCCCCAGTCGGCGCCGGAACGAAGCGGCCGGATCGGCCTCCCACACACGAGCCATGCGCCCACCTCTCCAGGCGTTCACGGACAGACACCCGCAGCCATCCCCGGGGGGAGTGTACGGAGCGTGTCCGTCTGCTCTCAATGACGCTTCCGGCCATCCGCGCGAGGCGATGGTCGTGTTCATCGCTCGGCGCCCCGCGTCGGCTTCTGGCGGAACTTGCGCTGTCGACGGCTTGGTCGACACCGCGGGAGACATGGTGGCCCCGCGCGCGGCGGGCGGCCCGGGCGGCTGCTCGTGTGGCTCGAGCCTGAGCGCGGAGCAGCCTATGGCTCGGGGCCGGACCTGGTGCCCCCCCCCACTCCAGTAGTACGAGGAACCGCCGCCTGCACCGCCATCGCCTGCACCTTCCTCTGGCACCACGGGCTGACGGCCTGACAGGCGGCGCTCGCAGATGGGACGATCCACAGCATGACCGAATGGATGCACCGCGCTCCGCGCTGGGTCGTCATTTCGGTCTGCGCCATCGCAGGCGTCCTGATCTTCGTCGGCGCTCTCACGCACATCACCGACCTCCTCAGTCACGGTCTGCACCCCTACGACTGGGGCCCGGGCTGGCTCAACCTCTACTGGTCGTCACTGGCCCTGTTCGACACGCTCGCCGCTGCGCTCCTGATCAGAGGCAAACGCCGAGGGGCTGACCTCGCCTGCGCCATCATGGCGACCGACCTAGCCGCCAACTGGTACGCGATTTACGGCATCCAGCACAGCAGTTTGGCCGCACAGCCCGGCCTGCAACGACTGGCCGTCTTCGCCGCACTCGTCGTGGTAGCGGCGCCATTCATCCGACGTCACCTCACCAATTGAGACGACGTGTTAGCGGAAACCGGGCCGCGGAGGTCGGCGTCCTTCCATGAGCCCGCAAGATCGACTGCACTGAGGGACGCATCCATGACCGGTACTGCCGCTCGCTACCTCTACCTCGTCCGCCACGCCGAGGCATCGCCGGACGAGAGTGCGTTGTCGGACAGAGGGCGCCGCCAGGCCGTCCTGCTGGGGAAGCGGCTCCGTGGGGTCCCGCTGACGCCGATCCACCACGGGCCCCTCGCCCGTGCCGAACAGACAGCGCGGCTGGTCGGTGAGCAACTCGACGGAGTTCCTTGCCATCGTTCTGAAGCGGCCGGCGACTACCTCCCCTACATGCCGACACGCGAGGAACTGCCGCCGGAGGCAGCTGACGCCTGGACCGAGTTCCTGCACCAGTTCACGGCCGAGGAACGCGAGCAGGGGCCCGGGCTCGCGGCTGCGGCGCTCGCAGAGTTCACCGGGACCGTCGAAGGACACATACCGCGGCACGAGCTTGTCATCACCCACAACTTCCTCGTCGGCTGGCTCGTCCGAGCCGCCCTCGATGCCCCGAGGTGGCGATGGCTGGGCATCAACCATGCCAACGCGGCCCTGACCGTGATCCGCTACTCACCTGACCGCCCCCCGTCGGTCCTCCTCTTCAACGACGCATGCCACCTCCCCGCCGAACTCCGCTGGACCGGCTTTCCGCAGGAGCTCCGTGTCTGAGGCCCGTAGGTGAGACCGATGTACGGCGTCCCGCCGCCTAAGGCGCCCGGCAGGGGGCCTTAGGGGCCGTACGTGCGGCCGCGCCCGGCGCCTAAGGCAGCCGGGCGCCGCCAATATGCGGAAGTCGCCCGATGCGGCAGGGGCACCTCGGCGGCGAGGGTGGAGGCGTCAACAGGACGCTCGCCACCAGCACCGAGGAGAACCCGATGATCGCGTACGACGTGCAGAAGGCCCACCACGCCGACCTGCTCCGCGAGGCCGCCGCCCGGCGCCTGGCCCGGCGGGTCAAGGACGCCCGCAAGGCGGCGGCCGGCGAGCGGGGGCATGGCAGCGGGCGGCGGGTGAGGCCGTTGCAGCAGCTGTTCGACCACGCGGCGTGAGAGGTGAGGCCGGCGTGCGGACCCCGGAGGCGGACGCCTGTGCGATGCTCGGGCCTGTGGAGAGCAGATCCGTCAGCCCGGTGTTCGTCGGCAGGGCACGAGAGATGGCCGCCCTACGGCAGGCCCTGGCCGACGCGGCCGCCGGAGAGCCGCAGGCCGTGCTCGTCGGCGGAGAGGCCGGGGTCGGCAAGACCCGCCTCGTGGAGGAACTCGCCGACGCGGCCTGCGAGCGTGACGCGATCGTCGTCACCGGCGGATGCGTCGAGATCGGCGCGGAGGGGCTGCCCTTCGCGCCCTTCTCCACCGCGCTGCGCTCCCTGCGCCGCCGCCTGCCCGACGAACTCGCCGCCGCGGCCGACGGGCAGGAGAACGAGCTTTCCCGGATCCTGCCCGAACTGGGCACGCCGCTTCCCGACGCGCTCGAACAGGACGGCACCGCCCGGCTGTTCGAGCTGACGGCTCGGCTGCTCGAGCGCGTCGCGGCCGACCGCACGGTCGTCCTCGTCATCGAGGACCTGCACTGGGCCGACGCCTCGACCCGCCACCTGCTCGCGTACCTCTTCCGCGCGCTGCGCCGCGGCCGCCTCCTCGTCATCGCCACCTACCGGTCCGACGACATCCACCGCCGCCACCCCCTGCGGCCGCTCCTCGCCGAACTCGACAGGCTGCGCTCCCTGCGCCACGTCGACCTGGAGCGCTTCACCCGCGCCGAGGTGCGCCGCCAGCTCACCGGCATCCGGGCCGCGGAACCGGACGCCGCGCTCGTCGACCGGATCTTCCGGCGCTCCGACGGCAACGCGTTCTTCGTCGAGGAACTGTCCTGCTCCTACGACGAGGGCTGCGCGAGCGGCATGACCGACTCGCTGCGCGACCTGCTCCTCGTGCGCGTCGAACGGCTGCCCGAGGACACCCAGCGCGTGGTGAGGGTCGCCGCGGAGGGCGGCACCACCGTCGAGTACCCGCTGCTGCTCGCCGTCGCCGGACTGGCCGAGGACGACCTCATAGCGGCGCTGCGCCTCGCCGTCGGCGCGAACGTCCTGCTGCCCACCGCGGACGGCGACGGCTACCGCTTCCGCCACTCGCTGGTGCGCGAGGCCGTCAGCGACGACCTGCTGCCCGGCGAGCGCTCCCGCCTCAACCGCCGCTACGCGCAAGCCCTTGAGGCCGATCCGTCGCTCGTGCGGGCGGACGAGCGCACGACGCGCCTGGCCAGCCACTGGTACAGCGCGCACGACCGCGCCAAGGCGCTGCCCGCCGTGCTCCTCGCCGCCGTCGAGGCGCGCCGCCGCTCCGCGCACGCCGAACGGCTGCGGCTGCTGGAACGGGCGCTCGAACTGTGGGACGAGACGCCCGACGAGGTACGGGCCGGGCTGCGGCCCATCGACCGCGTCGACGTGTACCCGGCGTGCGGCACCGCCGCCGACGGCTCCCACGCGGACGGGCACCCGGACGGGCATCCGGACACGCCCGCCGGCCCCCTGCGCCACATCGACCTCCTCGCGGAGATCGTCGTCGCCGCCAGGCTCAGCGGCGACAGGGAACGTGCCCTCGCCGTCGCCAAGAAGGCCCTGCGCGTGCTGGAGGACGAGGGCGACGCGCTGCGCTCCGCGTGGTTCTGGCTCCAGCGCTCGAACCTCGTGCAGGACCTCGACCGCGGCGACGGCCGACACGAACTCGGCGTCGCCCAGGAGCTGACGCGCGGCCTGCCGCCTTCCGCCGTGCACGCCGAGGTGCACAGCAGGTCCGCGACCTGGGGCGCGCTGCACAGGCCCGGGCCCGAGGCGCTCGCCGCAGCCGACCGCGCCGTGGAGTACGCACGCCTCGTCGGCGCCGGGTACACCGAACTCCAGGCCCGGCTCACCCGCGGCTGGCTCGTCGCGGACGCCGGTGGCGTCGAGGAGGGCCTCGCCGAGATGTACGAGGTGCGCGAGCGCGCGGAGGCGCTCGGCGCCACCGAGCTGACCGGCCGCGTCGCCACCAACCTGCCCTCCACGCTGGAGAGCGTCGGCCGTTCGCAGGAGGCGGTGGCCGCCGCGGAGGCGGGGATCGAGGCGACCCGCTCGCTCGGCCTCGCCCACCAGGAGGCATGGACGCGCGCCAACATGGCGCGGTCCCTGTTCTCCCTCGGCCGCTGGGACGAGATGGCGGCCTTGCTCGACGCCGTCGGCGAGGACGGGGACACCGCCAAGGTGCGCGGCACGTTCGCGACGCACCGCGCGGAACTCGCCCTCGCCCGCGGCGACCTCGACGAGGCGCGGCGCCAGGTCGACCGGGCGCGGGCCGGGTTCGGCACCCACGACCCGCAGCCGCAGCACTTCATCCAGCCCGCCCGCCTCGCCATGACCGTCGCCGGGCGGCGCGGCGACATCGCCGCCGCGCGTGCGGAGTTCGAACGGGTCGCGGCCGGCGGATTCGGCCTCGGAATGCAGCGCTACGCACTGCCCCTGCTCGTCGCTGCCGCCGCGATCGAGGCCGACCACCGCGGCAGGCCCGAGGCGGAGGACGGACGCGCGGCCGTCCTCGAAGCGATCGGCGCGCACGCGAAGCGGATGCCGACGGCGGTCCCCGTGTGGGAGGCGTACGCCCTGATGCTGGAGGCGGAGCGCGCGCGTGCCTGCGGCGACCCCGCGCCCCGCCTGTGGGCTCGCACCACCCACGCGTTCACCGAGCTGAGCAGGCCCTACGAGCTGGCCCGCGCCCGGATGCGGTGGGCGGGCGCGCTGCTCGAGTCGCACGCGGACCGCGAGGAGGTCGCGGCGCTGCTCGGCGAGGCGCACACGACGGCGACGGCGCTCGGCGCGCGGCCCCTCGCCGAGGACGTGGCGCTCCTCGCGTCCCGGGCCCGCATCACCCTGGGCGCGCCGGGCGCCGCGGCGCACGCGCCGGACTCGCCGGGGCTCTCACTCGGCCTGACGCCACGGGAACACGACGTGCTGCGGCTGGTCGCCGACGGGCTGAGCAACCGTAGGATCGCGGAGGAGCTGTACATCTCGCCGAAGACGGCGAGCGTGCACGTCTCCAACATCCTGGCGAAGCTCGGCGTCGCCGGCCGCACGGAGGCGGCGGCGACGGCCCACCGCCTGGGCCTGTTCACCTGACCGCCCGCCGGGCCGGGACGTGCGCCAGGGCGCGCGAGCGGCACGCCCGCACCGCGTGGGCCGGCCCCGGCCCGTGGGCGACGGACAGGCACCGATCGGGGTGCCCGCACGCACCGCGGCGCCCGCGTGCGGCGCGGGACGGGGGCGCCCCACCGGCGGCGCGCCCGCGAAGACCCGCGGCAGGCGCGGTGCGTAGAAGTGTGCCGGGGCCCGCTTGTTCGGCGTGTGTTCCTCCGCGCGAGGACGAGGCCCAATGGCCGCGGGGCGGGCGGGCCCGGGGCCCGGCGGCCCGCGTGCCAGGGGCGCCGCCCTCCCCCTCGGGGGGGGGGGGGGGGGGGGGGGGGGGGGGGGGGGGCGGGGGGGGGGGGG
>NZ_JAGIQL010000269.1 GCF_017813245.1 Streptomyces montanisoli | reverse complement strand
CGATCCCCGGCGGGTGCCCCGCCGCGGGGGCTTGCCCGACGGGGGCGGAGGGTGTGCTTCGCTTGCCGGGCCGGGTCCGTTCCCGCGCGCCTGGGCCGCCGTGGCACGGCAGGTGGCGCGCCGAGGGCGGGAGGTGACTCGTTCCGTACGACGCCGAGGGAGTTGACGCCGACCATGGCCGACCAACCGCGTGCCCGCACCGGGCCGCAGGGACCTGACCACCGCGACACGCACCCGCAGACCCCCGCCGGGGTGCGGCGCCCCGGGGCCGAGGGCCCGCACGCGCTCGCGCCGCTCGAAGCGGCGCTGCGCGCGGCCGTCACGCGCGGCGGCGTGGACTTCGGGTCCAGGCGCCGCGCGGAGTACGCGCAGGACGCGTCCAACTACCGGCAGGTGCCCGTCGCCGTGGTCATGCCGGCGGACGCGGACGAGCTCATCGCGGCCGTGGCGGCCTGCCGCGCGCATGGGACGCCCGTCACCCTGCGCGGCGGCGGCACCAGCATCGCGGGCCAGGCCGTGGGCGACGGCGTCGTCATCGACACCTCGCGCCACCTGAACCGGATCCTGTCGGTCGATCCCGAGGCACGTACCGCGACCGTCGAGCCCGGCGTCGTACTCGACCGGCTGCAGGACGCCTGCCGTCCGCACGGCCTGCGCTTCGGCCCCGATCCGTCGACGCACTCGCGGTGCACCGTCGGCGGGATGATCGGCAACAACGCCTGTGGCACCCACTCGGTGGCCTGGGGCCGCACGGCGGACAACATCGTCGCGCTCGACGTGCTCACCTACGACGGCACGCGCATGCGCGTGGGCAGGCTGAGCGCGCGCGAGCCGGCCGAGGCCGTCGCCGCGGGCGGCCGCGGCGGCGAGATCCACGCCGCCCTGCGCGACCTGCGGGACGGCAACCTCGCCCTGCTGCGCACCGAGTTCGGCAGGTTCAGGCGCCAGGTGTCCGGGTACGGCCTCGAACACCTGCTGCCCGAGCGCGGGTTCGACGTCGCGGCGGCCCTGGTCGGCACGGAGGGCACCTGCGTGGTGGTGCTGTCCGCGACGGTGCGGCTCGTGCCGCTCCCCCGGCGCCGCACCCTGGTGGCGCTCGGCTTCCCCGACCTGCCCGCCGCGGGCGACGCGGCGCGCGCCGTGCTGCGCCACGACCCCATCGCCTGCGAGGGGCTCGGCGCCGAGCAGGTGGCCGCGCTGCGCAGGGGCGTGCCCGACGCCGAGCCGGAGCGGCTGCTGCCCGAGGGGCGCGGCTGGCTGCTGTGCGAGTTCGGCGACGCAGCGGGCGCGCCGGACCACGACGCGGGGACACCCGGCACGGCCGGCGACGAGGAGTTGGCGGCGGCGCTGGCGCGCGACACCGGCGCCGTCGGCGTCCGGCTGGTGACCGACCCCGGCGAGCAGGCCGCCCTGTGGCGCGTCAGGGAGGAGAGCTCGGGCCTCGCCACCCGCGCGCCCGACGGCACGGAGGCGTGGCCCGGCTGGGAGGACTCCGCCGTGCCCGTGGAGCACCTCGGCGACTACCTGCGCGACTTCGAGCGGCTGATGGCCCGCCACGGCCTGCACGGCACGCCCTACGGCCACTTCGGCGAGGGCTGCGTGCACATCAGGATCGACTTCGACCACACCACACCCGAAGGCGTCCGCGTCTTCATGGCGTTCATGGCGGACGCCGCCCGGCTGGTCGCGCGCCACGGCGGGACCCTGTCGGGCGAGCACGGCGACGGCCAGGCGCGCGCCCAGTTCCTGCCCCTCGTGCACAGCCCGGCCGCCATCGACGCGTTCAACGCCTTCAAGGCGATCTGGGATCCGGACGGCGGCCTGAACCCGGGCATCCTCGTCCATCCGCGCCCGGCCGACGAGCGCCTGCGCGTACAGCCGGGCCACCGTCCCGCGCTGCCGCTCGCCACCACCCTGGCCCTGTCCGAGGACGGCGGCGACCTGAGCCGTGCGCTGCGCCGCTGCGTGGGCGTCGCGAAGTGCCGCACGCCGTCGGGCGGCGTGATGTGCCCGAGCTACCGCGTCACGGGCGACGAGAAGGACTCCACCAGGGGCCGGGCGCGCGTGCTGTACGAGATGGTGCAGGGCGACGTCGTCACGGACGGCTGGCACTCGGAGGAGGTGCGGGACGTGCTCGACCTGTGCCTGTCCTGCAAGGGGTGCAAGAGCGACTGCCCGGTCGGCGTCGACATGGCCACGTACAAGGCGGAGTTCCTGCACCAGCACTACCGGCGCAGGGTGCGGCCGCGCGCCCACTACTCGCTCGGCTGGCTGCCGCTGTGGTCGAGGCTCGCGGCCACGGCCCCGCGCCTGGTCAACCGGGTGACGGGCAGCGGGCTGCCGGCGGCCGCGCTGAAGGCAGCCGGCGGCATCGCGGCCGAGCGGCCGGTGCCCCGGTTCGCGCAGACGCGCTTTCGCCGCTGGTTCGAGAGCAGGCCCGCACCCGCTGCGGGCGGCGATCCCGGCCGCCAGGTGCTGCTGTGGCCGGACACGTTCACGGAGTTCTTCTCGCCCGAGGTGGGCCGGGCGGCCGTCGAGGTGCTCGAACACGCCGGTTTCGAGGTGCTGTTGCCGCCCGACCGGCTGTGCTGCGGCCTCACCTGGCTGACGACGGGCCAGCTGGGCGTGGCCAGGCGGGTGCTGGGACGGACGCTGGACGCCGTCGACTCGTACCTGGCGCGCGGCATCCCCCTGGTGGGCCTCGAACCGAGCTGCACCTCCCTCTTCCGCTCGGACGCGGTGGAGCTGCTCGCGGGCGACCCACGCGCGCGGCGCGCCGCCGAGTCGACGGTGACGCTCGCGGAGCTCCTCGACAGGCGGGCGCCCGGCACGGACTTCGGGCGCCTGGGACGCGCCGCCGTCACGCAGACCCACTGCCACCAGCATGCGACGCTGGGCAGCGCGGCCGACGACCGGCTGCTGGCCAGGATCGGCGTCGACAACGACCGTCTGGACTCCGGGTGTTGCGGCCTCGCGGGGAACTTCGGCTTCGAGAAGGAGCACTACGGGGTGTCCGTGTCCGTCGCCGAGAACGTCCTGCTGCCCGCCCTGCGGGAGACGCCCGACGACACCGTGGTCCTCGCGGACGGGTTCAGCTGCCGCACCCAGATCTCCCAGCTGTCGGGCCGGCGCCCCGTGCACCTGGCCGAGCTGCTGCGGGACGGCGTACGCGCGGCGGCGCTCAGTCCTGGCGGGCGGCCCGGCGCAGGGCCAGGACCAGCGCGTTGATCGCCGGGTCGCCGCCGCTGCCGGCCCGGATCGCGATCGAGACCGTGCGGGTGATCTTGAGGTCCTCCACGGGCCGCAGCGTCACGTCGGCGGCCAGCTGCTCCACGACGAGCCGCGGCACGAGCGAGACCCCGAGCCCCGCCTGGACGAGTGCGAGCACCACCGAGTAGTCGTCGCTGGTGAAGTCGAAGCGCGGGTTGAACCCGGCGGCCTCGCACGCGCGTTCGAGCACCGTGCGCAGCGAGTCGTCCCTGCGCGGCGCGACCCAGTGCTCGTCGCGCAGCGCGGCGAGGGGGCGCGCGCCCTCGTCCGCCGCGTGCGGGTGGCGCGGCGGCAGCGCGAGCAGCACGGGCTCGCGGATCACGGGGCGCAGCTCGATCCCCGCGTGCGGCAGCCGCGGCAGCAGGTTGTACTCGTACACCAGCGCGACGTCGATGCGGCGGGCGCGCAGCTCGACCAGGCTCTGCTCGGGCTCCTGCTCGCCGAGCTCGACGTTCAGGTCCGGGTGGTACGCCTGGCACGCGGCGATCGCCGGCGCCGCGATCGCCCCCGCCGCGCTCGGGAAGGCGCCCAGCCGCACCGTGCCGCGCACCCCCTGCTCCAGCGCGGACACCTCGGCGCGCGCCCGCTCCATCTGGGCCAGGATGATCTCGGTGTGCGCGACCAGCACGTGCGCGGCCTCCGTCAGCAGCAGGCGCCTGCCGTCGCGGATGAACAGCGTGGTGCGCGCCTCCCGTTCGAGCAGGGCGAGCTGCTGGGACACCGCGGACGGGGTCAGCGCGCACGCCTCCGCCGCGGCGGCGATCGTGCCGTGCGCGGCAAGCTCTCGAAGCAGCCTCAGCCGCCGTACCTCGAACATGTAGGAACACTAACGGCATGTCCGAAAAAATCTTGCTGGTCCTGCGGCCCGGCACGGTTCCACACTGGCGCTGGGCAGCAGGCACACGCGGCTCCGCGACCGCACGGGTGGCGGTCCGCCACCGGCGGCACACAACGCAAGACCCTTCCGTGGTGCGTCCCCCTGGCGCACCCGGTGACCCCGCTTCTTTCCCGCCGCAAAGGGGTTTCCAGTGGACATCACGTTTCTCGGCGGTCCCGTCCCGCAACGGGGCCTCGGGGTCGTCGCACCGTTCGACTTCGCCCTCGACCGGGAACTCTGGCGCTGGGTGCCCGACGACGTCTGCCTGCATCTGACCCGCACACCGTTCGTGCCGGTCGAGGTCACGCCCGACATGGCGAGGATCATCAGCGAGCACGAGACCCTGCGGATGGCGGTGCGCACGCTCACGGCGATCCGGCCGGGCGCGGTCACGTACGCGTGCACGTCGGGCAGCTTCATCTCCGGGCTGCTCGGCGAGCGCGCCATGTGCGCGGCGATGGGCGACGTGGGGCCGCTGCCCGCCACGACCACGTCGGGCGGGCTGATCGACGCACTGTCGGAGATCGGCGTGCGGAAGGTCGCCGTCATCACCCCGTACACCAAGTCGCTGACGGACGCCCTGGAGGACTTCCTCGCCGAGGCCGGCATGACGGTGACCGGGCGGTCCTACCTCGGCCTGACGCGGGAGATCTGGCGCGTGCCCTACCAGGGCGTGGCGGAGATGGCGCGCAGCGGCGTCGCGGAGGGTGCGGACGCGCTCTTCATCAGCTGCACCAACCTCCCCACGTACGACGTGATCCCGCAGCTGGAGGCGGAGCTGCGGATCCCGGTGCTGTCCGCCAACCAGGTGACGATGTGGACGGCCCTGCGTTCCATCGGGGTCTCGGCCGTCGGGCCGTACCAGGCGCTGCTCGACCCGGTGGCGCGCGCGGGCATGGGCCTGGCGGGCGCGCGGTGCGAGGTGGCGCCGGCCGACTTCCCCGCGCTCGGGCTGCCGGGGCGGGAAGTGCCCGCGGCCGAAGCGCTCGGCCGGAGCCGAAGCGTGGAACCGCGGCAGGGCCAGGGGCCGCCCACACAGGCCTGGTGACGGCGGCGGCCCGGCGCGCCCGCGTGGTGCCCCCGGCCCGCCGGGGCCGCGCCGCTGGTGCGGAGAGGGCAGGTCCGAACTCCTGACACCCGTGCATTCCGCAAGCCCTCCCCTGCCTGGAAGGAGGGGGGGGGGGGGGGGGGGGGGGGGGGGGGGGCGGGGGGGGGGGGGGGGGGGGGGGGGGGGGGGGGGGGGGGGGGGGGAGGGGGGGGG
>NZ_JAGIQL010000268.1 GCF_017813245.1 Streptomyces montanisoli | reverse complement strand
CCAGGTCGACGCCCTTCGGCCCGTCGCCCGCGCTCGCGCCTGCGCCCCTGCCCGCGGGCCGCTCGCCCGCGGGCTGCCCGCCCGCGTCCTCGCCGCTCACAGCCGCTCCACCGCACCGTTCGCGACCGAGAACCGCGCGCCGGCCAGGACGCCCGGCACGTCGTCGTCCACCGCCGCCGTCACCAGCACCTGCTCGCCCGGCGCCACCAGCTCCGCCAGCCGCTCGCGCCGCCGCACGTCGAGCTCGGCGAACACGTCGTCCAGCACGAGCACCGGCTCGTTGCCCTCGGCCCGCAGCAGCTCGTACGACGCGAGCCGCAGCGCCAGCGCGAACGACCAGGACTCGCCGTGGCTCGCGTACCCCTTCGCGGGCAGCTCCCCCAGCTTCAGGACCAGGTCGTCGCGGTGCGGCCCGACCAGTGTCACTCCGCGCTCGATCTCCTGCTTGCGCACCGACACCAGCGCGGCGATCAGCTGCTCGTACAGCTGCTCGCGCACGCCTGTCGCGCCGGGAGGCGCGGCCTCCCCGGGTGCCGCGGCCGACTCGACGGCCCCACCGGCCTCCCCGGCCGCGCCCACGTCGACCGCCGCCGCCGCCGCGGAGGACCGGTACTCCAGACCCACGGGCCCGCCGCCCGGCGCCACGTCGCCGTACGCCTTGTCGGCGAGCGGGCCGAGCGCCGAGATCAGGTCGGCGCGCTGCGCCAGCACCTCCGCGCCCACCCGCGCCAGGTGCTGGTCCCACACGTCGAGCGTCGAGAGGTCCATCCCGCGCCCGCCGTGCCTGCGGGCCATCGCCGCCGACTTGAGCAGCGTGTTGCGCTGCTTGAGCACCCGGTCGTAGTCGGAGCGCACGCCCGCCATGCGCGGCACCCGCGCCGTCACCAGCTCGTCGAGGAACTTACGGCGCTCACCCGGATCGCCCTTCACCAGCGCCAGGTCCTCCGGTGCGAACAGCACCGTCCGCACGATGCCGAGCACGTCGCGCGGCCGCACCTGCGAGGACCGGTTGATACGTGCCCTGTTGGCCCTGCCCGGGTTCAGCTCGATCTCCACGAGCTGGGAGCGCTCGCCCTGCGTCACCGCGGCACGGACCACCGCGCGTTCCGCGCCCGCCCGCACCAGGGGCGCGTCCGACGACACCCGGTGGCTGCCGAGCGTGGCGAGGTAGCCGACCGCCTCGACGAGGTTCGTCTTGCCCTGGCCGTTCGCCCCCACGAAGACGGACACGCCCGGACCGAGGGCGACCTCGATCCGGGCGTACGACCGGAAGTCGGCCAGCGACAGATGCGTGACGTGCATGGACGTGCGCCGGCCTCCCGGGAACGACCGCTGTCCGGCCGCTCACCGGGCAGCGGTCCGACTACTTGTCGGACTTCTTGCTCTGCTTCTTCATGGCCTTCGCCTCGGCGGCGTTGGCCTCGACCGCGTGCCCGCCGAACTGGTTGCGCAGAGCGGAGACCATCTTCATCTGCGGGGAGTCGTCCTGCTGCGACGAGAACCGGGCGAAGAGCGCCGCGGTGATCGCCGGCAGCGGCACCGCGTGGTCGATGGCGGCCTCCACCGTCCACCGGCCCTCGCCGGAGTCCGCCGCGTAGCCCTTCAGCTTCTCCAGGTGCTCGTCGTCGTCCAGCGCGTTGACCGCCAGGTCCAGCAGCCAGGAGCGGATGACCGTGCCCTCCTGCCAGGACCTGAACACCTCGCGCACGTCCGTGACGGAGCCGACCTTCTCCAGCAGCTCCCAGCCCTCGGCGTACGCCTGCATCATGGCGTACTCGATGCCGTTGTGGACCATCTTGGCGAAGTGGCCGGCCCCCACCTTGCCCGCGTGCACCGCGCCGAAGTCGCCCTCGGGCTTGAGCGCGTCGAAGATCGGCTGGACCTTCGCGACATCGTCCGGCGTGCCGCCGTACATCAGCGCGTAGCCGTTCTCCAGGCCCCAGACACCGCCGGAGACGCCGCAGTCGACGAAGCCGATGCCCTTGATGCCCAGCTCGACCGCGTGCTTCTCGTCCTCCGTCCAACGGGAGTTGCCGCCGTCCACCACGACATCGCCCGGGGACAGCAGGTCGGCCAGCTCGTCGATCGTGGACTGCGTCGGCGCACCCGCGGGGACCATCACCCAGACGACCCGGGGGCCCTTGAGCTTGTCCACAAGCTCACCCAGGCTGTGCACATCGGCGATGTCCGGGTTGCGGTCGTATCCGACGACGGTGTGGCCCGCGCGGCGCAGACGCTCGCGCATGTTGCCGCCCATCTTGCCGAGACCGATGAGACCGAGCTCCATCAGGGATTCCTTAACGTCGTGGCGATGCGTACCCGCGCCCGAGCCTACGCCCGGGAGCCCCGGCTCACCTGCGGGGTCAACCGCTCAGCCGTACAGGCATGATCAGGTACTTGTAGGCCTCGTCCGCCTCGGCGTCCACCGCGGGACGGCCGCTCAGCAGGGCGGGTTTCGTGGACGTCGTGAACGACAGCTGCGCCACCGGGGAGTCGATCGCGCTCAGGCCGTCGAGCAGGAACGTCGGGTTGAAGGCGATCGAGATGTCGTCGCCCTCAAGCTGCGCGTCGACCCTTTCCACAGCCTGTGCGTCGTCGCTCGAGCCGGCCTCGAGGATCAGCACGCCCTGCTCGAAGCTCAACCGCACCGGGGTGTTCCGCTCGGCCACCAGGGCCACGCGCTTCACGGCCTCGACGAACGG
Organism: Streptomyces montanisoli; assembly: GCF_017813245.1. GTDB lineage: Bacteria > Actinomycetota > Actinomycetes > Streptomycetales > Streptomycetaceae > Streptomyces > Streptomyces montanisoli. The sequence continues at coordinate 2,825 of NZ_JAGIQL010000268.1, read as the reverse complement.
CGCCGTCTCGATCACCGCGATCGAGTTGAACTCCGTCGGGAAGAGCGTGCGGTACTTGGGCAGGTCGCCCTCGAGCAGGCGCGTCGTGGTCCGCCGTCCCGCGCCCTCGAAGCCGATGAGCCCCTCGCCGGCACCCGCGCCGGCGAGCGCGAGCGTCACCGTGTCGCCGCTGGTCAGCGCCTTCGCCGTGTCCAGCAGGGTCTTCGCGGGCACCAGGGCGACGGCCGACGTGTCGGCGGACTCCGGCTTCCACAGGAACTCGCGGACGGCGAAGCGGTACCGGTCGGTCGACGCGAGCGTGACCGTGTCGCCCTCGATCTCGATGCGCACACCCGTGAGCACCGGCAGGGTGTCGTCACGGCCGGCCGCGATGGCCACCTGCTGGGCGGCGGAGGCGAAGACCTCGCCCGGCACGGTGCCGGTGGCCGTGGGCATCTGGGGCAGCGCCGGGTACTCCTCCACAGGCAGTGTGTGGAGCGTGAAGCGGGAGGAACCGCAGACGACGGTCGCTCGTACACCGTCTGTGGAGATCTCCACCGGCCTGTTGGGCAGCGCACGGCAGATGTCGGCGAGCAGGCGGCCGGAGACGAGGACCGTGCCGTCCTCCTCGACCTCCGCCTCCACCGAGACCCGCGCCGAGACCTCGTAGTCGAAGCTGGAGAAGCTCAGCGCTCCGTCCTCGGCCTTCAGCAGCAGGCCCGCGAGGACGGGCGCCGGCGGACGGGCCGGGAGGCTCCGCGCCACCCAGGCCACCGCCTCCGCGAGTACATCGCGCTCCACCCGGATCTTCACCGTAAGCCGCCTCCTGCTGTTGCTGCGCCCTGCTGGCCTTCGTCATCGGCACGCCGCCCTCAGCCGAGGCGGAAGCGGGATGCCGGGGACCAGTCTGACGCACGGCACTGACAGCCGTTGCTGCTCCCGGTCAAATCGTGGCGAGCGGGTTCGGGGCGAGTTACCCACAGGCCCCACTTCGAAGCGGATTCCCAGCTAACTCTATGTGGGAGTAGTAGTAGGGCCTGTGGAAACCGTGGATAACGTCGTTTCCGCAGGTCGGGGCAGGTTTTTTGTCCACTGCGCCTGTGGGCCGAGGCAGTGGACAAGTCGGTCCCGCTGTGGACGGCCGGAAGTTCTGCACACCCCATGCACAGCGGAGGGCCACTTCTCCCCAGCTGGATCCCCAGGTTTACCCACGTTGCCCACAGCCCAATCCGTGGACTTGATGTGACGCCTTTCACTCGACCCGGTGAGAGGGCGTGTTCCGTTGCCGAACAGTGGACAGCGCTGTGGAAGAGCTGTGGGTAACCGGCCCTGGCCTGTGGGCCGCCGGTGGACAAGTTCCGCGGCCCCCTGTGGGCGGTTTTCCCGTCCACAGGGTGTGGACGGCGGTCGCGCACAATTCCACAGGCGGCTGACCTGCCTTGATCATCCCCTGTCCGTGCCCCCTGTGGACACGTTCTGGACAACGAAGTAGTCCCCAGGGTGTGGACGCGAAAAAACCCCAAGATCTGTGGAGAAGCGATTTCCCACCCGTCTGACCGGCACGGATTCGAACAGCCCGGTCCACGGGCGCGCGGTCGGGACGGGCCCGGCGCGGCATGCGAAAGGCGCCCGGGGATGTCCCCGGGCGCCCTCGTGGCAGCCGTTCCTCAGCCGTTCCTCAGTCGTTCCTCAGCCGTCCGTCGGCCGTCCGTCGGCCGTCCGTCGGCCGTCTCTCAGCCGTTCTTGATGCGGTTCGTCAGCTCGGTCACCTGGTTGTAGATGGAGCGGCGCTCGGCCATCAGCGCGCGGATCTTGCGGTCCGCGTGCATCACCGTCGTGTGGTCGCGCCCGCCGAACTGCGCACCGATCTTCGGCAGCGACAGGTCCGTCAGCTCCCTGCACAGGTACATCGCGATCTGCCGCGCGGTCACCAGGACCCGGCTGCGCGACGAGCCGCACAGGTCCTCCACCGACAGGCCGAAGTAGTCCGCCGTCGCCGTCATGATCGCGGCCGCGGTGATCTCCGGCGCCGCGTCCTCACCGCCCGGGATGAGGTCCTTGAGCACGATCTCGGTGAGCCCGAGGTCCACGGGCTGCCGGTTGAGGGAGGCGAAGGCCGTCACGCGGATCAGCGCGCCCTCCAGCTCCCTGATGTTCCTGGAGATCCGGGACGCGATGAACTCCAGCACCTCGGGCGGCGCGTTCAGCTGTTCCTGCACGGCCTTCTTGCGCAGGATCGCGATGCGCGTCTCCAGCTCGGGCGGCTGCACATCGGTCGTCAGGCCCCACTCGAAACGGTTGCGCAGCCGGTCCTCCAGCGTCATCAGCTGCTTGGGCGGCCGGTCGGAGGAGAGCACGATCTGCTTGTTCGCGTTGTGGAGCGTGTTGAAGGTGTGGAAGAACTCCTCCTGCGTCGACTCCTTGCTCGCGAGGAACTGGATGTCGTCGACGAGCAGGATGTCCACGTCGCGATACCGCTTGCGGAAGGTGTCGCCCTTGCCGTCGCGGATCGAGTTGATGAACTCGTTGGTGAACTCCTCGGAGCTCACGTACCGCACGCGCGTGCCGGGGAAGAGGCTGCGCGCGTAGTGCCCGATCGCGTGCAGGAGGTGCGTCTTGCCGAGCCCGGACTCGCCGTAGATGAAGAGCGGGTTGTACGCCTTGGCCGGCGCCTCGGCGACCGCGACCGCCGCAGCGTGTGCGAAGCGGTTGGACGCGCCGATGACGAAGGTGTCGAAGAGGTACTTCGGGTTCAGCCGTGCGTGCGGCTCGCCGGGCCCTGGGGCCGGTGCGGGCTGGGCGCCGAGCGGGCCCGGCACGCCGCGGTGCCTGCCGCCCGGGCCGCC
>NZ_JAGIQL010000267.1 GCF_017813245.1 Streptomyces montanisoli | reverse complement strand
GGGCCCGTGCCCGCGACCGCCTGGCCGGTTCCGCGGCCCCGCGCGGTGTCCGCGCCGTGCGCCCCGCGCGCGGCCAGCGCGACGGACGTGTCGCGCGCCACCGAGGAGTCGGCGGGCGATATCAGCCAGCGCGAGGCGGGCGTCGCGTAGGCGCTCACCGAGAACGATCCCGCCAGCGACTGCCACAGGCCGCCGGAGCCGGCCCTGCGGCCCGCGAGGTCGAGGCGGTACAGCTCCGTCGCCGTGCGGACGGCCTGGCCGACGTCCCGCGGGAACGCGAGCCCGACCTCGGGCGCCGGATCCGCGTCCGCGAGCCCGATCTCGTGCAGCGGCACCGGCCTGCCGAGCTTCGCCCCGATCGCGGACGCGATCAGGTGGGGCGCGGCGCCCTGCGGCACCATGCCCTTCGACACCCATCGCGCCACGGACGTCTTGTCATAACGGAGCGTCAGGCCGCGTTGCGCCCCGAGGTCGTTGACACGCCGGGCGAGCCCGGCGTTGCTGATTCCCGCGAGGGCGAGGACCGTACCGAGCTTCTCGTTCGGCCCGCGTAGCTCCCTGGACATGCGTCACCCCTCGACACACAGACGGCCGCCGCGTCGCGGCATAGGCGCGCGGCATTCGTAAACCCAGCGTAGTTCGCCACATCCCGACCGTTAAGGGGCGGAGTTCCGGATGGCGGGAATGTGGCCCGTCCGCGGGACGCACATCCGTGCGGCCGGCGGCGGCGCACGCCGTCGTGACGACGCGTCGTGCTCCTCTCGTGTGGCCGTGCGCCCGGCCGTGCGCCGTGGCCGCCCGCGGGGGAGAGCGCTTCCATGGGTGCTGCGTGGGTCGGCCCGCTGCGTACTGGAACCAGCGGGCTGGGGGACACCGCCGCCCCAATCCCCGCGGGCGGTGGACCGGTCCGGGAGGCGCGAGGCGTCCTCCCGGACCGAGCGTGCGTACGTTCCCCCGCACGCCCCTGAGCGCCCCCGCACACCCTCCGCACGCGCGGCGGCGGTGCGTAAGCGCTCGCGGATTTGGCCGAATGACGCCCGTCGTGCGGCGTCGTCGGCGGCGATTCGCGGGCGGACCGCCGCCGGCCGGCGGATCGCCGACAAGGGGCGTGTTCCGGCCAGTTGGCTCATGCCAGGGGCGCATGCGCCACGCGGCCCGTGCCTCCGTCCCCCCTCCTGTGCGCCGTTGGCGTGGCAGCATGGTCCCGAACGGGCTATGGCTTGGATTGTCCACAGGGTGTGGAGGCGGCGATGCGCTGGCTGGTGGGGTGGAGCAGTATCGCCGCTCATTTCGGCACGGTCGGCGCCGTGGACGCGGTCGGCGAATTCGACGACGGCGGCACGATCACGCCCGTGGGCTCCCAACTCCTGTGGGGCGACCCGGATCCGCTGTGGGCCGTCGGCGACTGGCGGCCCGACGAGGTACGCGTCGTGTCCGTCGACCCGTTCAACCGCCTCGCCGTCCTCGGCTGCTGCGGCGCCACCGACGACGAGCTGCGCCTGGGGATCGTCGCCGCGCGCGGGGGCGCCCTGCGCCACCTCACGGCCTGGCCGGGCAGCTACACCGCCGTCGCGCAGATAGGGCGGCGCATCACCATCGCGGGCGATCTCGCGGGCGCGCGCCCCGTCTTCCACACGCCCTGGGCGGGCGGCACCGCCTATGCCACCGCCGCCCTGCCGCTCGCCGACCTCATCGAGGCCCAACTCGACGTCGGGCACCTCGCGGCGCTGCTCGCCTGCCCGGAGACGCCCGAGGCGCTGCGCGACTCCACCCCCTACGAGGCTGTCAAGCGCATCCCTCCGGGCCACGCCCTGATCCTGCGCGAGGGCTCGCGCGAGATCACCGGCTACGAACCCGTCGCGTCGCTCGCCGTCGCCGCGCCGCAGCGCGACCCCGAACACGCCGTACGCGACGTCAAGGACGCCCTCGTCGAGGCCGTGCGCACGCGCCTCACGGCCCCGCGCCACGCGCCCGAGATGCCGCTGCCCGACCCGGGCCCCGTGCCGGGGATGGGCCCCGCGGACCGCCGCGCCGCACGCGGCGCCCCGCTGCCCGGCATCGGCGCCGACCTGTCGGGGGGCAGCGCGTCCGCGACGCTCGCCCTGCTCGCCGCCGGACTGCCCGGCGCGCCCGGCACGGTGCTCGGACACGGCACGGGCGCGGGTGAACGCCTGCTCGCCGTCACGTTCAACGACCTCACCACCGGCAGCAGGGACGACGCGGAACTCGAACGCGCGGGCCTCATCGCGGAGAACCCGCGCCTGCACCACGTCGTGGTCGCCGGCGGCGCCGAGGCGCTGCCGTACGCCGACCTTGACGGGCCGCTCACCGACGAGCCGGGGCCCGCGCTCGTCGCGGCCGCCCGCCACAAGCGGCGTCTCGCGGCGGGCAGCGCCGACCACCTGACGGGCGCCGGCGCGCGGCAGGTGCTCGACGCGCACCCCGCGCGCCTGGCCGACCTCCTTCTCGACCGGCGCAGACGCCACCTGCTCCATCCCGTGACGGAACTGGCGCGCTCCGAGGGGGCGTCCGCCTTCTCACTGTTCTCGCTCTTCGTCCCGCTCACCGTCTACCGCGCGGCCCGCCGCCTGGCCCGCACGCCGTACCGCACCGGCATGGAGGACGCCGCCGCCCGGCTGCCCGAGGCGAACAGGGCGGCGGTGGCGAACGGTTACGGCGGCCCCGTCGACGCCTCGCTCGCCGCCCTCACCTGGTCGCGCCCGGGACCCGCCGCGCGCTGGCTGACGGGGGAGGCCCTCGCCCAGGTCTCCCAGCGGCTTTACGCGTCCGCCACCCGCCCCACCTCCGTACAGCGCCCCGGCGAGGCACGCGCGCGTGCGGCACTCGCGCGCTACGCCGCTGACCACCGCGTCTTCGAGCAGGCCGCGGAGATCCGCAGCCAGCGGCTGCACGCGCCGTTCCTCGACAACCAGGTCGTACGCGCGTGCCGCGAACTGCCCGAGGCGCTGCGCGTCCAGCCCGACGCGCGCGCCGAGGTGCTGCGCACGGTCCTCGCGGACACCGGCATCCACGACCTGCCCCCCGGCTGGGGCGCCACCTCGCGCGCGACGTACGCGGCGGCCAACCGCGCGGGCCTGCGCTCCGCGGTGGGTGAGCTGGTCTCTCTCTTCGACGCCCCGCTGCTCGCGGACGCGGGCCTCGTCGAGGCCCGGGTGGTGCGCAAGGCGCTGCGCGCCGCGGCGGACGGCGAACCGGTGCCGCTGGACGGCCTGGCGGACCTCGTCTCCACCGAACTGTGGCTGCGCCGGCTGCTGTCCCGCAGGGGGACGTGCTGGACGGGCACCGCGGCACCGCGCCGGCGCGCGGTGGCGGGCGGAGTGATCCCGCGCCCGAAGCTCAGCACGTGAGCACCTGAGCACTTTAGGACCTGAGCGCCGGGCTGCCGGTGGTCAGCCGCGCACCGCGGCCACGCACTCGTCGTACAGGTCGATGATCTCGCCCTCGCCGCCGCCCGCGACCCATGTCATCGACGCGGCGTCCAGGCAGGCGAACGACGTCCCGATCACCGCGCGGGCCCTCACGGCGGCGGTGCCGCCGCTCCCGCCCATGCGCGCCTGGACCAGCGGCAGCAGATCCTCCTGGAACCGCAGCCGCTTCTCCAGCCAGCCGGCACGCAGCGAGGCGGTCGTGTGCATGAGGCGGAACCGCTCGAGTGCCTGTTCGCGGCTCTCGTGCAGGGCCAGTACGGCGGCGACCCCGGCGCGCAGGACCTCCCAGACGCCGGCGTCGTCCGGCTGCTCGCCGATCGTGGCCGTCAGGACCTGCCTGAACCGGTCCTGGTCGCCGCCGAGCAGGTCCTCCTTGCCGTGGAAGTAGCGGAAGAGCGTGCGCTGGGAGACCCCCGCCTCCCTGGCGATCTGGGCGACGGTCGTCTCGTCGTAGCCCTGCTCGCTGAACAGCCGCAGTGCCGTGTCGAGGATCTCCCGCGAGGCCAGCTGCCGCGTCCGGTCCCACAGCGTGGCCGGTGCCCCCGTCGCCGTCCTGGCTTCCTGCTTCATGCCACCAGATTAGCCCAGCGCTGCCAACATGACACGAATGGGCGACTTGGCAGTCGCTGCCAAGCGGTCGTACGCTGACAAGGGCGGGCCTCGTCGAGCGGCGAGCAGCCTGCCTTCCGGCAGCACACGAAGGAGTACGTCATGTCCGCACCCGCAGCTCTGATCACCGGTGGCACGAGCGGCATCGGCAAGGCGACCGCCGAACTGCTCCGCTCGCGCGGTCACCGCGTCATGGTCACCGGCCTCAGCAACGCCGCCGAGGCGGGTCTCCCCGAGGACGTCACGGTCGTGCGGGCGGACGCGCGGTCCCTGCCGGACATCGACGGCGTGATGGATCGGGTACGCGAGCAGTTCGGCTCGCTCGATCTGCTCTTCCTCAACGCGGGCATCTCCCGCCCGGGCCCCATCGAGTCGACCGACGAGGAGACCTTCGACGCGCTGTTCGGCACCAACGTCAAGGGCAACTTCTTCACCCTGCAGAAGGCGCTTCCGCTCCTCAAAGAGGGCTCGTCGGTCGTGTTCACCGTGGGCGCGGGCGATGTGGTCGGAGCCGCCATGAAGGCCGCGAAGGGCGCCCTGCTGCCCCTCATGCGATCCCTCGCGATCGAGCTCGCGCCTCGCCGCATCCGCGTCAACGCCGTCAGCCCGGGGCTGATCGACACCCCCGCATACAGCAAGATGGGCGTCTCCCAGGAGATGGTCGACGCGTGGGGGCGTGACGTCCCACTGGGCCGCGCAGGCACGGCCTCCGAGATAGCCGAGGCGGTGGCCTTCCTCGCCTCGGACGCCGCCGCCTACATCACGGGCGACGACCTCGTGGTCTCCGGAGGCGTCGGCGTGCAGGCCCGCGCGTGACGGTCAGCCGCACTCGATCCGTGCGTTCGCCCAGTCCGCCACCGCGACCGCGCTGAACGGGTTCACCGGCTGCACCACGAGCCTGATCGCCTTCTGCCCCTCGACGTTCACGGACACCGGCACCGCCGCCTGACGCCCCCGCACCACGGGCGACGTCCACAGGCGCCCACCGTCGCCGTACACGGAGAAGCGCAGCGAACCGATGCCCAGCGTCACGTCGTCCACGCCGACGGACGCCCGGTACGTCGAGCACGGCCGGTTCAGGTCGATCGTGACGCTGCTCGGCGCGTGCATGCTCACGCCGTAGCTGTAGCGCGACCCGCCGACGGACATGCCGGAGCGCTGCCACAGGAAGCCAGCCGCGCCGAGCCGCACCCGCGGGTCACTGGCGTCGCCGAAGTTCCCGTACCGCAGCTGGTTCACGTGGAAGACGGACGGGGGCAGGGGAGCCGGCGGTGTGGGCGTCGGCGTTGGCTTCGGCGGCGTCGGAGACGGCTTCGGCGGTGTGGGCGAGGGCTTCTGCGGTGCAGGCGGAGGTGTCGTCGGCTTGGGCTTCGGTGCGGGCGTGCGAGAGGGCCGCGACGGAGCCGGGTGCGGCGCCTGCGCCCTCGACGCCGGGGCGGCCGGGGGCGCGGGCTTGGCGGGCGGCTTGTGCGACGGCGCGGGGATCTGCGGCACGAGCGGTTGCGCGGCCGGCGGTTTGGCCTCGGCGGGCGGGGCGTTCTTGCCGTCGCCCGAGGTGAGCGCCCAGACGAGCCCCGCTGCCGCGGCGACGGCCGCGAGCGCGGCCGCGCCGACCTTCAGTGGCGTACTGGCGCCCTCGGCCGCGGGGCTCGT
>NZ_JAGIQL010000266.1 GCF_017813245.1 Streptomyces montanisoli | reverse complement strand
CCGCCGGTGGCGGGGCCGGTGCGGGTGCGCCCGGGGGCGGCGGGAACGGGGGTGCGGGCGCCGGGTCCGGGGAACCGCCCGTCGGCGAGCTGCTCCTGCGGCGGCTGTCCCCCGGCGCCGACGGCCTGCCGCGCAGGCGCCGGGTCAGGTGGGCGCTGCTCTCCGTCGCCGTGACGGCACTCGCGTGCGCCGCCTCGCTGGTGGCGGGGTTCGCCTTCGACTGGTTCACCGCGGCGCCGGTGGCCCGCCACCAGAAGGCCGTCGGCGACTCGCTCGACCACGCGGTGCCACCGTTCACCGTCACGGTCCGCTACGAGACGCAATACCCGATGGGGCGTCACCCTGCTTGACCGCCCGCTGACCGCCGCCGAGAAGCAGGGACTGGGAAGCCGCGCGGGCGTCGGGAAGGCGCTCTCAGCACTGCGGCGGAGGGCCGACGCCCACACCGTCACGGCCCCCTCCTGGACGACTCACGGATGGGCCACCGTGGCCTACGTTGACCTGTTCAGCGACCGGACCTCGCTCCTGACCATCGACGCCATGCACGCCCGTACGGTGCGCTGCCGGCCGGCCGCCGCCACGACCGTGGTCCGCGTCCCGTCGCAGGGCGCGGGGCCACGGCAGGGCCTTCTCTTCGACCTCACCAAGCAGGACTCCGCCGCGATCGCCACCGGCGAGGGCACGGCCCACGAGGGAAAGCCGTACTTCCGGTACAGCAAGATCGACCTGGGCGATGGCGCGACGCCAGGAGCGCTTCGGGTGGAGGCTGTCACCAGCACGAAGGACTGCGACTGGGTGATCGACGTTGAGTACAGCGACTCTCAGGGCACGCACAAGACCGTCGTCAAGGACGGGAAGAAGCCGTTCTTCGCCGCCGGCGTTCCCGCTGACCCGGCGTCCCGCTGGATCCTCAACGAGCAGGTCAGGGCCTTCGTGGACTGCGACGCCCACCGGGACGCGTGGGGCTGCAAGGCCTGACCCGCCCGCGCTGATCCGGCCCGCATGGCCGCCGCGCCGGTCACGAGTGGTGCGCGGCGAGACCGCGCGGCCTCGCGTGCCGGGGCTCGCCGCCCGGCGCTGCCGCAGGCGCCAGTCGGGCGTCCAGGGTCTCCGCCGTGCGCAGTCCGAGCGCCAGCACCCCGGCGCGTGCGCGGGAGACCCCGCCGGGTGACGCCGCGTCCGCCAGGTCGGTGAGGCCGCTGCGGGCCGCCACCTCGTGGAAGGCGGTGCGCAGCTCGCCCTCGGGCAGCGCGCCGCGCGCCGCCACCGCTGTGGCGAGAGCGTCCAGGTGGCGTGAGAACAGCGCGGCGATCTCCGCCGCCTCGGGCACGGCCTCCGCCTCGTTCCGCGGCAGCCTCTCGTGCAGCAGCGCCGCGCAGCGCGACACCTCGTGGACGGACTCCTGGATCGACACGAGAGCCCCGCGCCGGCGGCGATCCAGCCGACCATGGTCAGCCCGGCCTGCGTGGAGGGCCACAGGGCGGCCGTGATCACCACGCCGATGACGACGAGGCAGGCGCGGGTGCCCGGCGCGACGCCGAGGGCGCGCCACAGCCAGCGGCGTACGCGATGACGCCGAGCGGGACTAGGAAGTACCAGCCCATGGAGTGCAGATACACGCCGGAGAGCGTGAATCCGGCGCCGAGGGCGGCGGCGTTCACGGCTGTGCCTGATCGGCGCGGGCAGCGTGCCGATACCGCAGATGAACGCGCCGACGGACATCATCGCCCCGGCTAGCGGATCGCCCATGACCCAGCCGAGCACGGACGCCGCGGCGACGGCGGCCTGGTCGGCGCGATGGCCACGGATTCAGGAACTTTTGGTATCTGACGGCACATAAGGCTGCTCTGGCGTGCGTGAGCGAGCGCAGGTGACCGTGGCGGGACACATGGGAATGCAGGTTCTTACGTCGAATGCGTGACCTTTGCCGATGATGCTCGTTGGCTGGGGTGGGACAGTGTTCGGGCCGCGCGGATTGGGGTCGAGGGGTGGGATGGTGAGTGGGGTGATGCGGGAGCTTGCGCCGCCGTTCGTGGTTCCCGGTCCTTCCGGGGTGGCGGCGCGTACCCGTCTCAAGGGCTTGACGACCCTCGATGAGGACGTCCTGCGGCAGGTGGGCGCCCATTTGGGTTCACTCGCCGGCCGTGATCTCAAAGCGCGCTGTCGTGACGGTCTGGAGCATGACGGCGAGGCGTGGGCGGCGCGTAAGCGGGAGTTGACGCCGCTGTCGTCGGCCCGCTGGGCGGGCGCGCTCACCAAAGCCACCCACGATCAGTGGGCACTAGCCCGCCGCTGCACCCTCGCCCACCTGCAGAGCCTGGAGGCAGGTGTACGGATGCTGCGCCACCGCCTGTCCCTGCCCCTAGGCGCGAAGGGCACGAAGAGGGCGCCGGGTGGGTACCACTCCCGGCGGGAGTGGCATGCCAAGTCCCGCCGCCTGCACATGCTGGAGAACCGGCTTGCGCGTGAGCGTGCCGACTGGGAGACGGGACGGGTACGTGTGGTGCGGGGCGGTAAACGCCTGGCCCGTACGCGGCATCACCTGCCCGCCGCCCAGCTCACCCAAGCCCAGTGGCGCCAGAGGTGGGAGGCAGACCGCTGGTTTGTGCAGGCGGACGGGGAAAGCGGGAAACGCTACGGCAACGAAACCCTCCGCCTCACCCCCGAGGGGCGGGTCAGCATCAAACTCCCCGCCCCACTGGCTCATCTGGCCAACGCCCCGCACGGCCGCTACACCCTCACCGCGACGGCGCGCTTCACCCACCGCGGGCAGGAGTGGGCCGACCGCGTCGAGGCCAACCGGGCGGTCGCCTACCGCATCCACCACGACCCGGAGCGTGGGCGCTGGTATGTGACCGCCTCCTGGCAGATCCCCGCCTCTCCAACACTGCCCCTGGGCGCGGCTCTGGCTGCAGGGGTGATCGGTGTCGACATGAACGCCGACCACCTGGCCGCATGGCGCCTGGATGCTCACGGTAACCCGATCGGCCACCCGCGCCGCTTCTTCTACGACCTGACCGGCACCGCACAACACCGCGACGCGCAGGTCCGCCACGCCCTCACCCGGCTGCTGCACTGGGCGAGAACGTGCGGTGTGAAGGCCATCGCCGTCGAAGACCTCGACTTCAAGGCCGAGAAGACCAGAGAGAAGCACGGGCGCAAGCGCCGCTTTAGGCAGTTGATCTCCGGCATGCCAACCGGCAGGCTCCGCGCCCGGCTGACCTCCATGACGGACGCGACCGGCATCGCGATCATCGCCGTGGATCCGGCGTACACCAGCAAGTGGGGCGCCCAGCACTGGCAAAAGCCCATGACTGGCCCCACGCGTAAGACCACCCGGCACGATGCGGCGAGCATCGCGATCGGGCGACGCGCCCAGGGACACCCGATCAGGCGTCGGACGGCACCGCCCCGTGCACACCAGAGCGATGTGCACGGGCATCGGACCGCCCAGGCCGACCGGTCTGTCCCTGGGCGTGAGGGACCCCGCCCCCGCATCCCCGGACCACGCACCCGATGCGTGCCACCGGACGCGGACCGTACGCGGGCGACCAGGACACCCAAAACCGTTCGGGATGTCCGCAGCGAGCAGAAATGGGTCCAAGACTCACTCCTGTCCACTGACTAGGAACGGTCGGAGAAGACGCGCTCCACCTTCAGCGCGGCCACGAAGCTGCGCCGTACGGAAGTCCACCAGGCCTGCACCTCATACATGTAAATGTATATTACACCTACATTCGCGGATCGTGCGGTGGCACTACGGTGCCGCCTATGACGACTGCTTTGATTACGGGCGCGACCTCCGGGATCGGTGCCGCGTTCGCCCGGCGGCTGGCGACCGAGGGGCACAACCTGGTCCTGGTGGCGCGCGACGTCGAGCGCCTGCGCGAGCAGGCCACCGAGCTGCACGACCGCCACCGCGTCGAGGCCGAGGTGCTCAAGGCCGACCTCGCGTCCGACCACGGCATCGAGGCCGTCGAGAAGCGTCTCTCCGACCGCATGCACCCGGTCGACCTGCTCGTCAACAACGCGGGCTTCGGGCAGAAGGGCGCGTTCCTCGACGTCCCCGTCGAGGACGAACTCGTCATGCTGAAGGTGCACTGCGAGGCGGTGCTCCGGCTGACCACGGCGGCCGTCGCGGGCATGCGGACACGCGGGCGCGGCGGCGTCGTCAACGTCGCGTCCACCGCCGCCTTCGTGCCCCGGGGCACGTACGGCGCGTCGAAGGCGTGGGTCGTCCAGTTCACCCAGGGCGTGGCGCGCGACGTCCGGCAGTACGGGCTGCGGCTGATGGCCCTGTGCCCGGGATTCGTGCGCACGGAGTTTCACGAGCGCGCGGGCATGGGGACGGACAACATCCCCGGCTGGATGTGGCTCGACGCGGACAAGGTCGTCACCGCGGCACTCGCGGACCTGGCGCGCGGCAGGACGATCTCGATCCCCGACCCCCGCTACAAGGCGCTGATGGGGGCGGCGAAGCTGGCGCCGCGCGGCTTGCTCGGCGGCATCACGTCGAAGGCGGGCCGCAAGTACGGCCCCGTCCACCCGGACGGCGTCTGACCTCCCGTACCGGGAGCCCCCGGCCTCGTCTAGAGTGATCGAATGATCGAATCGCGTCCGCGATTCGATCGCGATACGCGAAAGGACGGGTCCGTCGTGCGCGAAGGGGCCGCGGAACGCCACGACCGGCTGCTGAACCTGGTGCGCGAACGCGGCACCGTCCGGGTCGCCGACCTCGCCGCACACCTCGGGGTCTCGCCCGTCACCGCGCGCCGCGACGCCGAGGCGCTGGCCGAGCGCGGGCTGCTCGACCGGGCGCACGGCTCCGTCTCGTGGCCCGAGCGGCGCGGCCCGGCGGGCACGGCTCCCGGCGGCGGCAGCCCGGTGATCGGCATGCTCGCGCCCGCCGCCGGCTACTACTTCCAGGACATCATCCGCGGGGCGCACGAGGCGGCGGCGCGGCTCGGCGCCCGGCTGATCCTGCGCGTGTCCGACTACCGCCCCGAGGACGACGCCTCGCACGCGGCGGGGCTGCTCGCGGCCGGCGCGCAGGGCCTGCTCGTCGCTCCGAGCTGGACCGGGCCCGAGCACCCCGCGCGGTACGCGGAGTGGATCGCGCGGCTGCCCGTCGACACCGTGCTGGTGGAGCGCACGGGAGAGCCGGGGGGCCCGCTCGACGGCCTCGACCGGGTCAGCTCCGACCACGCGCACGGCGTGCTCATCGCCGTGCGCCACCTCGTGCGGCTCGGGCACGGCACGCCCGTGCTCGTCGCGCGCTCGGACAGCCCGACGGGCCAGGCCGTGCGCTCCGGTTACGCGCAGGCGCTGGACGCGCTGGGGCTCGGGACCGTCGCGCCCGTACTGGACTCGACGCCCGCCGTGCGTGACCCCGGCCGCTTCGAGGAGGCCGCGCTGACCCTGCACCGGCTGGTGCGCGAGGGGCGCGCCTCGGCCGCGCTCATGCACAACGACGAGGACGCCACGCGCATGGTGCGGCGCCTCGCGGAACTGGGCTGCCACGTCCCAGGCGACCTGGCGCTCGTCACCTACGACGACGAGGTCGCGGCGCTCGCCGACACCCCGCTGACGGCGGTCGCGCCGCCGAAGCGCGCGGTGGGGCGCAGCGCGGCCGAGCTGCTGATCGAGCGGCTCACGGCGGACGAGGCCGAGCGGGACGCGCCGCGCCGCCACCTGGAGCTGCTGCCGGCGCTGCGGGTGCGCGAGTCGTGCG
>NZ_JAGIQL010000265.1 GCF_017813245.1 Streptomyces montanisoli | reverse complement strand
ACCGGGGCGACCGCGACACCGCCGCCGAACGCCACGTACGCGCGCACGCCCGAGCGCGCGGGCGCGACCTCCAGCACGGCGCCCGCGGGCACCAGCACCGGCGCGCCCCACGCCGCAGGTCGTCCGTCGACGAGGACGGGGCCCGGCGCACCCGTCACCGCGACCGTCACCGCGCGCCCCGGCCTGAGCGCACACCCCGTCAGCGTGGTCTCCAGCACCGCGGCACCGTCCTCGTTGCCCACGAGGCGGTTGGCCAGCCGCGCCGCAGGCACGTCGAGCGCGCCCGCGTGCGGCACGCCCAGGTGCGCGTGGCCCGGCCTGCCAAGGTCCTGCACCGTCGTCAGCGCGCCCGCGCGCACCACCGCGAAACCGTCCCGCGCCACAGCGCTCACACCGCCCACGCCGCTCACGCCACTCGCACCGCTCACGCCTCCACCGCCACGAATCGCACGCGCGTGCCCGGCGCAAGCAGCGCGGCGGGCTCGCGTTCCGTGTCCCACAGGACCGCGTCCGTCGTCCCGATCAGCTGCCAGCCGCCCGGCGAAGGACGCGGGTACACGCCGGTGTACGGGCCCGCCACGGCCACGGACCCGGCGGGTACCGACGTACGGGGCGTCGCCCTGCGGGCCACCGCGTACCGCTCGCCGAGACCCGTCAGGTACCCGAAGCCGGGGGAGAAGCCGCAGAACGCCACGCGGAACGACGTCGCCGCGTGGATCCGCGCCGCCTCCCCGGGGCTCACGCCCCACATGGCGGCCACGTCGGCGAGGTCGGGCCCGTCGTAGCGCACCGGCACGTCCACGGACGCGGCGTCCTCCGTGGAGGCGGCCGTGAGCCGCCAGGTCGCCAGTTCGGCCGCGAGCCGCGCCGGGTCCGCGACCCCGTCGAGCAGCACCGTACGTTCCGCGGGGACGATCTCGCCCACTTGCGGCAGCGACCCGTCCGCGCGGCGCCGCAGCAACTCGCCGTGCAGCGCCGCCGTCTCCTCGCCGTCCGCGAGCTCCACGAGCAGCGCGTGGTCCCCGACGCCCACCGTCCTCACGCGAACGGCTCCACACGCACCCCCGCGGACTCCAGCGCCTCGCGCACCGTCCGCGCCAGCTCCACGGCGCCCGCCGTGTCGCCGTGCAGGCACAGCGAGCGCGCGCGCACGTCCACCTGCTCGCCCGACACCGCCGTCACCACACCGGACGTCGCCATCGTCACGGCACGCTCGACCACCGCCGCGCCGTCACTGACCACCGCGCCCTCCTCGGTGCGCGGCACCAGGGTGCCCCGCGCCGTGTACGCGCGGTCCGCGAACGCCTCGGCCACCACCGGGAGTCCGGCCTCCGCCGCGCGCGCGTGCAGCCGGGAACCCGGCAGGCCGAGCACGGGGAGCCCGCCGCCCGCCAGGAGGACACCCGACACGACGGCCCCGGCCTGCTCGTCGTCGTGCACCGCCCGGTTGTACAGCGCGCCGTGCGGCTTCACGTACGCCACGCGCGACCCGGCGGCCTCGGCGAACACCCGTAGCGCGCCGATCTGGTAGGCGACCTCCGCGGCGAGCTCGTCCGCCGGGACGTCCATCGACCGCCTGCCGAACCCGGCCAGGTCCCGGTAGGACACCTGGGCGCCGATCCGCACACCGCGCTCCGCGGCCCACGCGCACACCGCGCGCATCGTCACCGCGTCGCCCGCGTGGAACCCGCAGGCCACATTGGCGCTCGTGACGACGGAGAGCAGCGCCTCGTCCTCCGTCAGGTGCCAGCGGCCGAAACCCTCCCCGAGGTCGGCGTTCAGATCGATCTTCCTCGACTCCATGGCCGCATCTTTTCAGGCCGGACACGGTTCCGGCGCGGCGGGGGACGCGCGGGGCCCGCCCGGCGCCCCCGGTCACGACGTGGGCGGTTCTGCGCCGTTTCGGCCCCTGTCAGTGGCAGGACCTAGTCTGTGCACCGTGACTTCGCCCGCCCCGACCCATCCAGCCACGCCCCAGCTCAGCGCCGGTCCGCGGCCCGCACAGGGCCCGGCGGCCGACGAGGGCCTCGCGCGCCGCCTGCGCGCCCTGGCCTGCACGGCCCCGCTGCACGACCTGGACGCGCGCAAGGCCAACCTCGCGGGCGAGTACGGCGTGTACGCGATGGCCGAGGTGGCACTCGCCGCGATCGACCTGGTCACGCTGCACATGGACTTCGACACGGGCGCGGACCACGAGCAGATAGTGGCGAGGCTCCTCCCGCGCGTGGCGGCGCAGGCACCGCGGCGGCCCGCCGCCGAACACGAGCGGGTGGCCCGCTGGGTGCTGGAGAACCTGATCAACGTCGGCAGCGTCGACCGCGGATTCCGCGCCGTCTACGGCACGTTCGGCACCGACGGCGTCTACCGCCGCAGGGACTACGACTTCAAGCTCATCGAGGAGGTGCCGGGCGAGGGCGGCAGCGTCTACCTGCGTACGACCGACGAGGCGGTCAACGTGCTGGTGGGCGCGCTCGACACGGACGTCACGAGCGCGCAGATCGCCGCCGAGGTCAAGCTGGAGGTGCTGATCAGCCGCGGCCGCCTGGCCGACGCGCAGCTCGCCGCCGAGCAGGCCAGGTACCGCACGGTGCAGTACGCGGAGACGCTGCGCAGGACCCTGGAGGCCACCCGGCGCAACGTGCGCGCGGTGGACTGGCTCGACGCCGTGCCCGACATGATCGACGAGGCGCTCGACCACGTCGCGGACCGCTACCGCCACGAGAACGCGATCCTGACGAACATCCGCAAGGCGCGCGACGAGGCGGAGACCGGCGCCGACCCGAAGACCGCGGAGCACAAGCGGCGCGCCGCCGAACTGGTCGACATCGTCAAGGACTGCATCCGGCGCCACACGCAGCTCCAGTCGCGGCTGCTCGAGGCCGGCCCGCTCTTCCGCGCCGAACAGGACAGGCAGGCGTTCGCGGCCCCGGCCGCCCGGTCGGGGCTCGACCTGTACGGCCAGCTCGTCGCCCCCCTGCTGCCGCTGCCCGTGGCCGACGCGACCCGCGTCACCGACGCGTACTTCGCCCGGGGGACGGGGCTGCGCAACCCCGCCGCCGTCCGCGTCGGCGACCTGGTCGAGCTCCTGCTGACACCGCCGGTGGAGCGCGCACATCTCGGCGCCGAGATGCCAGAGCCCGATCTCGTCACCACCCCGGACGACAGCAGGTTCAGCGAGAACCAACTCGCCGAAGCGATGGAGCTGCTGACGCTGGAGCACGACGCGCCGCGCCGCCTGTCCGGGCTGCTCGCGGAGGCGCGCCGCCGCGACCCCGACCTGCCGTATCTGATCGCGCTGCTCGCGGTCCACGCGGCCAGCCCGCCCGTGGGAACGGCGTACCGGCAGGGCGAGGAGCGCCTGCTGTTCGCGGTGGACGACGGGACACCGCTGGAGGACCCCGAGTTCGGCGGCGCCGACCTGATCGTCGGCACGGCGCTGCTCGACGCGGCCGCCATGGCCACGGCCCGTTCGGAGGCGGCATGAGCGCGCGGGGGCCGGCGCGCCAGGCCCCCGCCGGGCCCGGCCGGGCCGTCGTCCGTCGTCCGCACGCGCGTCGTCCGTACGAACCGGCGTGTCCGTACGAACCCGCGTGTCCGCACGAACCCCAGAGTCCGCACGAACCCGAGGAGACACGTCCGTGAGCGACCAGCACCCGGCGGCGAGCGACGCCTGGGGCGACCTCGGGGCAGAGCGGCCCGCACCGGCCGCCGCCGCGGGCGTCACACCCGCCGACGCGGCGGACGCGGCCCGGCTCGTGTCCTTCGGGCTCCAGCCGCGGCTGCTGCCCGCCCGGGACGCCGAGTACACGGAGCTGCTGCGGCGCTACCGCGACGATCCCCCGTTCGCGCGCGTCGCGGACGCCGTCGCCACCGGGCTCGGGCTCGTCGTGCTCGAGGTGTCCACCCGCGCGGGCATGGCGGTGACGGCCGCCGAGGACTCGGTGTTCGCCGTCCGCATGGGCGACTACGCGCGCCGCGCCGCAAGCGACTCCGCCGACCGCTTCCTGCACGGCCTCGCGCACCTCGCCGTCGCGGCGCTCGCGTTCCCCCGCCCCGAGGACCTCGCCGACGACGGGTACATCGGCCGCGTCACCGTCAACGGCGTGGACGCGTTCGTCCGGCAGGCGTGCCGCCGCCTGGAGGAGCGGGCGGAGGAGTCGGGCGAGAACACCGACCCGGCGAGCGACGCCCCCGGCCTGGAAGCCGCGTGGCGGGTGTACGCCCGCCGCAGCGCCACGGGAGCCACCAAGGACGCGCGACGCCTCGCCGGTTCCACCACGGGCATCGTCGGCAAGGCCGTCGCCTTCCTCACCGAGTCCGGGTTCCTGCACCGCACGGGCGACGACGCGGGCGGCGCGTACCGCACCACCGCGCGCTACCAGCTCCAGGTCCGCGACATGGCGGGGTCCGCCGCCCTCGGCGAGCTCGCGGAGCTGGGCGTCGTACCCGTCACGGACGGCTCCGCGACGCTGCTGCCCCCCGAGGCCGACGCCGACGACCTCGGCCCTGTCGAGGGCGCGGGGCTGCCCTTCCACAGCTGACACGGCTCACACGGCTCACGCCGCCGACCGCCCACCCAGCCACGCACTCACGCACACACGCTCGAGATTTCAGGAAAGACCGCCGCCATGTACGAGCTGTCAAGGGTCCGCCTCTACTCCATCGGGCCCGCAGGAGCGCGCTACGCCGACACCGTGCTCGACCTGCGCGGCGTCGGCGCCGCCGTGCCGGCACCCGCGCCCGTGCAGGCCGAGTTCTTCGAGGACGCGCCGGCCGGCCCGCCGCGGCGCCCCGCGCCCGCCGGCGTGCTGTTCCTGGAGAACGGCGGCGGCAAGTCCGTGCTGCTCAAGCTGATCTTCTCCGTGATGCTGCCCGGCCACCGCAACACGCTCGGCGGTGCGAGCTCCGGCGTGCTGCGCAAGTTCCTGCTCGCCGACGACTGCGGGCACGTCGCCCTGGAGTGGCAGCACACGCTCACCGGCGAGCTGGTCGTCGTCGGCAAGGCCAGCGAGTGGCGCGGCCGCCAGGTCTCCGGCGACCCGCGCAAGTTCGCCGAGGCCTGGTACTCCTTCAGGCCGGGCCCGGGCCTGAGCCTCGACTCCCTGCCCGTCGCCGAGGCGCAGTCCGTGCGCCCGCCCGCCGAGGGGGCCTCGGGCGCACGCGGGCGCCGCCGCACCATGAAGGGCTTCCGCGACGCCCTCACCGACGCGGGCAAGGCCTACCCCCACCTTGAGGTGTACTGGGAGGAGATCCACGACCGCTGGAACGAACACCTCGGCGACCTCGGCCTCGACCCCGAACTGTTCCGCTACCAGCGCGAGATGAACGCGGACGAGGGAGAGGCAGCAGGCCTCTTCGCCGTCAAGAAGGACTCCGACTTCACGGACCTGCTGCTGCGCGCCGTCACCGACACGCGCGACACGGACGGCCTCGCCGACCTCGTCGGCGGCTTCGGCAACAAGCTGGGCCGCCGCGCCGAACTCACCGCGGAACGCGACTTCACCGCCGGCTCGGTCGACCTGCTCGGCCGCATCGTGGAGGCCGCCCAGGCCCGCACACGCGCGCGTGAGATCCACAGCGCGTCGGAACGCGCCGCCCGCGCGCTGGTGCGCCGCCTCGCCGCCCGCGCCACCGGCGAACGGGCCCGCACGGGCGAGCTGGCAAGCCGCGTCACGGACGCCGCGCACACCGTCACCGAGGCGGAGGGCGCGCGCACGCACAGCGCGCTCCTCGCCGCCGAACTGGCCTACCGGCACGCCTCGCTCGCGCTGGCCGCGGCCGAGAAGCGGGCCGCCGCCCAGCGCCGCGAGCTGACCGACGCC
>NZ_JAGIQL010000264.1 GCF_017813245.1 Streptomyces montanisoli | reverse complement strand
CGATCTCGCGCCCGGGGCGGGGGCGGCCGCGCACCGCGCCCGACCGGCCGGCGGTGAGCGCGGGTATGCGTGCCCGGGAACACGCCTGCGCTCTCCGCGTTGCGCGCCGCCACAACCCGCCCCCCTCCCCCGGTCGCACCCACCCGCAAGCCCGCAAGCCCGCAAGCCCGCAACCACGCCAGGAGGCAGTCGTGACCGCCGCACCAGAGCACGCCCGCGCCGTACGCTTCGACCGCTACGGGGACCGTGACGTGCTGTACGTCGCCGACGTCCCCGTCCCCCGCCCCGCCGCGGGCGAGGTCCTGGTCGAGATCAGGGCCGCGGGGATCAATCCCGGCGAGACCGCCATCCGCACCGGCGCCCTGCACGAGCGGTTCCCCGCCACCTTCCCCTCCGGCGAGGGCAGCGACCTCGCGGGTGTGGTCCTCGAAACCGGCGAGGACGTCACCGGCCTCGCGCCGGGCGACGAGGTGCTCGGCTACTCCTGGCAGCGCTCCAGCCACGCCACCCACGCAGTCGTCCCCGCCACCCAGCTGATCCCCAAGCCCGCGGGACTTTCCTGGCCCGTGGCGGGCAGCCTCTACGTCGCCGCCTGCACGGCCTGGGCCGCCGTCGACGCGGTCGGCCCGCGGCCCGGCGAGACCGTCGCCGTCTCCGCCGCCGCAGGCGGGGTCGGCTCGATCGTCGTGCAACTGCTCGCCCTGCGCGGCGCCCGCGTCCTGGCCATCGCCTCGCCCGCCCGCGCCCCGTGGCTGACGGCCCACGGCGCCGTGCCCGTCCCCTACAGCGACAGGATCGCCGAGGACCTCACCGCAGCTGCCCCTGACGGCGTCGACGCCTTCATCGACCTGTTCGGGCCCCAGTACGTCCAGCTCGCCATCGACCTCGGGATCCCGCCCGGCCGCATCGAGACGATCATCTCCTTCGAGAAGGCCGCACAGCACGGCGCCAAGACCGCGGGAAGCGTGGACGGCTCCACCCGCGAGGTCCTCGACGAGATGGCCGGCCACGCCGCGAGCGGCCGCGTGGAGATCCCCATCGCCGCGACCTACCCGCTCGACCGCGTCCGCGACGCCTTCGCCGACCTGGAGCAGCGCCACACGCACGGCAAGATCGTCCTCATCCCGTAGCGGCCGGGCGGCCGTGTTCAGTAAGTCGTGTACCGCCGTCGACGGGCAGGGCGTCGCCGATCACGGAGCTTGCGCCACCACTGCCCTGCCGGCACCCCCGCTGTCCGGCACGCCGCCGCGTCAATGGCGGCGCCGGCCTCGTCGGAGCTGACACACTTGCACCATGCCGAACATGTCACTTCCCCAGGTCTTCTTCGATGTCTCCGCCGACGGCAAGCCGCTCGGCCGTATCACCTTCGAGCTGTTCGCTCACGACGTTCCCAAGACGGCTGAGAACTTCCGCGCGCTGTGCACGGGCGAGAAGGGCTTCGGCTACGAGGGAAGTAGCTTCCACCGCGTGATCCCCGAGTTCATGCTGCAGGGCGGTGACTTCACCAACCACGACGGCACGGGCGGCAAGAGCATCTACGGCGGGAAATTCGAGGACGAGAACTTCGAGTACAAGCACACCGAGCCGGGGATTCTGTCCATGGCCAACTCGGGGCCGAACTCGAACGGCTCCCAATTCTTCATCACCACGGTGGTGACGTCCTGGCTCGACGGCAAGCACGTCGTGTTCGGGAGGGTCACCGACGGCATGGACGTGGTCAAGAAGATCGAGGCCTTCGGCTCTGCCCCGGCAGGCAAGACCTCGGCGAAGATCGTCATCGACAAGAGCGGACAGCTCTGATCCCTCGATCGCCCCTTCACACAGGGCGTCCAGGACGGGCATGAATCCGCCTCGCACGCCACCGTGGAGTTGCCGCCTCGTCCGAGGGGGCCGGGGCTACGGTGGTGGCTCTCCAAGACCCCGGAGGTGCCACCAACCGTGCCGGATTCCTTCGTTCACCTGCACAATCACACCGAGTACTCGATGCTGGACGGGGCCCAGCGCCTCAAGCCCATGTTCGCCGAAGTCGCTCGGCAGGGGATGCCCGCCATCGCCATGAGTGACCACGGCAACATGTTCGGTGCCTACGAGTTCCAGCAGGTGGCTCAGGGCTTCGACACCGTCAAGCCGATCATCGGTATCGAGGCGTACGTGGCGCCCTCCTCGCGCCGCAACCGCAAGCAGGAGTTCTGGGGCCCGGGCGGGCAGCGGGCCATGTCCGACGACGGCGAGGGATCGAAGGACGTTTCCGGCGGCGGCCGGTTCACCCACATGACGATGTGGGCGCGGAACGTCCAGGGCCTGCGGAACCTGTTCTACCTGTCGACAGAGGCGTCTTACACCGGTCAGTTCCCGGCGGGCAAGCCCCGCATGGACATGGAGCTCATCGGCGAGCACGCCGAAGGGATCATCGCGACGACGGGCTGCCCGTCCGGCGCGATCCAGACCCGCCTCCGGCTGAACCAGTACGAAGAGGCCCGGCAGGTCGCCGCGTCCTACCAGGACATCTTCGGCCGGGAGAACTACTTCCTCGAGCTGATGGACCACGGTCTCGACCTGGAGCGCAACGTCCGCGGCGACCTGCTGCGGCTCGCGAAGGACCTGGACATCCCGCTCCTGGCCACCAACGACGCGCACTACGTCCTGGAGGAGCACGCCGACGCCCACGACAACCTGCTGTGCATCGGTGTTGGCAAGAACAAGGACGACCCGCGCAGGTTCAGGTTCAACGGCACGGGCTACTACCTGAAGACCGCCGAGCAGATGCGGGAGCTGTTCTCCGAGCTGCCTGAGGCTTGCGACAACACACTGCTGATCGCGGAGCGCGTCGAGTCCTACGAGGACGTCTTCAATCACAACGACGAGATGCCGCAGTACCCGGACGTGCCGGAGGGGGAAACACAGGAGTCGTGGCTGCGCAAGGAAGTCCTCAAGGGGCTGGCCATGCGCTACGGCGACCCGATCCCCGAGCACGTCCTTGAGCGGTTCGAGACCGAGATGACGGTCATCGGCCCGATGGGCTTCTCGTCGTACTTCCTCGTCGTGGCGGACATCTGCCGTCATGCCCGGGAGAACAAGATCCCGGTCGGGCCCGGCCGTGGTTCCGCGACCGGATCGATCGTCGCCTACGCCACTCGCATCACAGAGCTGTGCCCGCTCGAGCACGGGCTGATCTTCGAGCGGTTCCTCAACCCGGAACGCATCAACCCGCCCGACGTCGACCTCGACTTCGACGACCGCCAGCGCGACGCGATGGTGCGCTACGTCGTGGAGAAGTACGGCGACGAGTACACCGCGCTGGTGAACACGTTCGGCAAGCTCAAGGCGAAGAACGCGATCAAGGACACGTCGCGGCTGATGGGCTACCCGTTCTCCCACGGTGAGCGCATCACGAAGGCCCTACCGGGTGACGTGATGGGCAAGTCCATCCCCATCGACGGTGTCTTCAACCCGGAACACCCGCGCTACGGCGAGGCCGGCGAGATCCGGGCCCTGTACGAGGCCGAGCCAGATGTGCGGAAGGTCGTCGAGGGCGCCAAGGGCGTCGAGGGCCTGATCCGCAACACGGGTGTGCATGCCGCGGCGGTCATCCTCTCGAAGGTCAAGCTGACGGACCGGATCCCGCTGCACATGCGGGCCAAGGACGGCGTCAAGATCACCGGCTTCGACTACCCCAGTTGCGAGAACATGGGGCTGGTCAAGATGGACTTCCTGGGGCTGCGCAACCTCGGCGTCATCGACCACGCGCTCGCCAACATCCGCGAGAACCGCGGCCAGAACATCACCACCGACTCGTCCCCCCAGAACGGCGCCCAGGCGATCCCGCTGGACGACGCCGCCACCTACCGGCTCCTCGCCAGGGGTGACACGTTCGGGGTGTTCCAGCTCGACGGCGCCGGCATGCGGACGCTGCTCAAGCTCATGGAACCGACCCGGTTCGAGGACATCGCGGCCGCGCTTGCCCTGTACCGGCCAGGCCCGATGGCGGCCAACGCGCACACGAACTACGCGCACCGCAAGACCGGCCGCCAGGAGATCGAGCCGATCCACCCGGAGCTGCGCGACGCTCTGGAGCCGATCCTCGGGAACACGTTCCACCTGCTCATCTACCAAGAGCAGATCATGGCGATCGCGCGGCAACTCGCCGGTTACACCCTCGGCGGCGCCGACCTGCTGCGGCGCGCCATGGGCAAGAAGAAGCCGGAGGTGCTGGCAGCCGAGTGGGAGAAGTTCCACGACGGCATGCGCGGCAATGATTACTCCGAGGAGTCCATCAAGGCCCTGTGGGACGTCATGCTGCCGTTCTCCGGCTACGCCTTCAACAAGTCCCACACCGCCGGATACGGCCTGGTGTCGTACTGGACCGCGTACCTCAAGGCGAACTACCCCGCCGAGTACATGGCCGCCCTCCTGACGTCCGTGGGTGACGACAAGGACAAGGCCGGCCTCTACCTCGCCGATGCCCGCAAGCTCGGCGTGCAGGTCCTCCAGCCGGACATCAACGAGTCCGTCGCGGACTTCACCGCCATCGGTGAGAACGTCCGCTTCGGCCTGCGATCCGTACGCAACGTGGGTGACGGCGTCATCGAGTCCCTGGTCGCCAGCCGCAAGGCGAAGGGCAAGTACGCCTCCTTCCCGGACTTCCTGGACAAGGCCGACGTGGCCGCGTTGAACAAGCGGGCCGTGGAGTCCCTGATCAAGGCAGGCGCGTTCGACTCGCTCGGCCACACCCGCAAGGGCCTGTCAGCCGCCCACGAACCCGCCATCGACTCGGTCATCCCCGTGAAGAAGGCGGCCGCCTTCGGGCAGGACGACCTCTTCGCCGGCCTGGGCGGCGACGGCGCCGACGCCGTCCCGTCATTCGGTCTGGACTTCGCGATCGGCGAGGGCGAATGGCCCCGCAAGCAACTCCTCGCCACCGAGCGGGAAATGCTCGGGCTGTATGTGTCCGCGCACCCCCTCGACGGCACCGAGCACATCCTCTCCCGCCACCGGGACAGCACCATCAGCGAGCTGATCGGCTCAGGACGCACGGAAGGCGTCGTACAGCTGGCGGGCCTGATCACCTCCGTCGACCGGCGCATGACCAAGCAGGGCAACGCCTGGGCCATCATCAACCTCGCCGACCGCGACGGCGAGATGGAGGTCCTGTTCTTCCCCGCGTCCTACCAGCTCGTCCAGCACGCCCTGCTGCCGGACTCCGTCGTCTCTGTGCAGGGACGCCTCAACGACCGGGACGGCACGGTGTCCGTCTTCGGCCAGGAACTGGAAGTGATCGACGTGTCCTCGGCCGAAAGCGGAGGTCGGCCGCCCGTCATGCTCGCGTTCCCCTCCCACAAGATCAACGAGCCGTGCGTGGCCGAGCTCAAGCGGATCCTCACCGCCCACCGTGGCGAGAGCCCGGTCCGCATGCGCGTGCAGGCTCCGACGAAGACCGTCATCTATGAACTCGGCTACACGGTCGACCCCACGTCGGTGGTCTCCGACATCAAGGGCACCTTCGGGCCCGACGCATGGTGCGGCCTCACGTAGGGGGAACACGCTCCGGCGGTTGCGGACGAGCCCCTGTCCGCGCTCACCTGCGGCGCCGGGCCGGAGCGCCCGGGCGCGGGCGCACCCGAGGTGCGGGCCGCCGGCGGTCCGGCTGCCCACGGCCGCGGGCACAAGCGGCACAGGC
>NZ_JAGIQL010000263.1 GCF_017813245.1 Streptomyces montanisoli | reverse complement strand
GGCGACGCGGCCGGGGCGGGCGACGCGGCCCCGGCGGGCGAGGTGCCGGCGGCGCCGGCATCCGCCGCCACCCCCGCGCCCTCCGGCTACGACGAGGCCGAGCGGGACACGGTCCTGCGCGTGATGCGCGAACGCCGCGACATCCGCAACGGCTTCCGCTCCGACCCCGTCCCGCACGACGTGCTGCTGCGGGTACTCGAAGCCGCGCACACCGCGCCAAGCGTCGGCCACTCGCAGCCGTGGGACTTCGTCGTCATCCGCTCCGAGGAGACCCGCCGCGCGATGCACGAACTGGCCCAGCGCCAGCGCGACGCGTACGCGAAGTCGCTGCCGAAGGGGCGGGCCAAGCAGTTCAAGGAACTGAAGATCGAGGCGATCCTCGACACCCCGGTCAACATCGTGGTCACCGCGGACCCGACGCGCGGCGGCCGGCACACCCTGGGGCGGCACACGCAGCCGCAGATGGCGCCCTACTCGTCCGCCCTCGCCGTGGAGAACCTGTGGCTCGCGGCGCGCGCCGAGGGCCTCGGCGTCGGCTGGGTCAGCTTCTTCGACGAGCGCGAGATGGTGCGCGCGCTCGGCCTGCCCGACCACCTGGAGGTCGTGGCGTACCTGTGCGTCGGGTACGTCGACGCGTTCCCCGAGGACCCCGAGCTGATGCAGGCCGGCTGGTCGAAGCGGCGCCCGCTCGCCTGGGTCGTCCACGAGGAGACGTACGGCAGGCGCGTGCTGCCCGGCGCCGAGCCGCACGACCTGCTGGAGGAGACCGTCGCGGCGATCAGGCCGCTGGACGCGAAGGCGCTCGGCGAGGCGTGGGAGCGCCAGAAGCGCATGACCAAGCCGTCAGGGGCACTTGGCGTGCTGGAGATCATCTCCGCACAGCTCAGCGGGTTGTCGCGGAAGAGCCCGCCGCCGATCCCCGAGCCCGCGGCCGTCGCGATCTTCGCCGGCGACCACGGCGTGCACGCCCAGGGCGTGACGCCGTGGCCGCAGGAGGTCACGGCGCAGATGGTGGCCAACTTCCTCGGCGGCGGCGCGGTGTGCAACGCGTTCGCCACGCAGGTGGGCGCCGAGGTGTGCATCGTGGACGTCGGTGTGGCGACCGACCTGCCCGCCACGTCGGGCCTGCTGCCGCGCAAGGTCAGGGCGGGCACCGCCGACCTGGCGACGGGCCCCGCGATGACCCGCGAGGAGGCCGTCGCGGCCATCGAGGTCGGCATCGAGACGGCACGCGACCTGGTGACGGCGGGCAACAAGGCGCTGCTCACCGGCGAGATGGGCATCGCGAACACCACCGTGTCCGCGGCACTGATCTCGGTCTTCACCGGCATGGACCCCGCCGAGGTCACGGGGCGCGGCACCGGCATCAACGACGAGACGCACACGCGCAAGGTCGACGTCGTGCGGCGCGCGCTGGAATTGCACCGCCCCGATCCGTCCGACCCGATCGGCGTGCTCGCGGCCGTCGGCGGCCTCGAGCACGCCGCGCTCGTGGGCTTCCTGCTGGGCGGCGCGTCGATGCGTACGCCGGTGATCCTCGACGGTGTCAGCGCGGGCGCGGCGGCCCTGGTGGCCCGCGCGATCGCCCCCGAGGCCCTGGCGGCCTGCATCGCGGGCCACCGCAGCGCCGAACCCGGCCACAAGGCGGCCCTGAACAAGCTGGGTCTGCGCCCCCTGGTCGACCTCGACCTGCGACTCGGCGAGGGCACGGGCGCGCTGCTCGCGCTCCCGCTCGTCCAGAGCGCGGCGCGCGCGATGCACGAGGTGGCGACGTTCGACTCGGCCGGAGTGACGGAGAAGTAGCAGACCGGGAGGCGGCCGGAGGAAGCGA
The DNA here is from genome assembly GCF_017813245.1 of Streptomyces montanisoli. Taxonomy (GTDB): domain Bacteria; phylum Actinomycetota; class Actinomycetes; order Streptomycetales; family Streptomycetaceae; genus Streptomyces; species Streptomyces montanisoli. Next base: position 4,068 of record NZ_JAGIQL010000263.1, on the reverse strand, counting down.
CCGACGGGCCCCGCGCCGAGTGGCGCGCGGGGCCCGTCGGCCCCCGTGCGCCGCCCCCCGTAAAGTGGTCCCACCACCACGCACCGCGCCCCACCAGCCGCTCCATCGGTGCAGCGGCCATCAGACGAACCCGCCCGAGGAGCCGTACGCAGCATGGCCGAGCCCCACGACGACGCACCGCGACACCCCTCACCGAACCCGGCAGAGGCCCCGGCTCCGGCGGAGGCACGAGAGGCACGAGAGACACCGGAGGACTCCGAGGCCTCCGGCGGCGAGGCCTCCGGCGGCTCCCGCCACCCCGCCTACCCCGTCGGGCTGCGCCTGACCGGGCGCCGGGTCGTCGTCATCGGCGGCGGCCAGGTCGCCCAGCGCCGCCTGCCCGCGCTGATCGCCGCGGGTGCGGACATCGTGCTGGTCTCGCCGTCCGCGACGCCCTCCGTCGAGGCCATGGCCACGGCGGGCGAACTGCGCTGGGAGCGTCGCCGCTACGCGGAGGGCGACCTCGCGGACGCCTGGTACGCCCTCGTCGCCACCGGCGACCCCGCGGCCAACGCGGCCGCGTCCGCCGAGGCCGAGCGCGGCCGCACGTGGTGCGTACGCAGCGACGACGCCGAGGCAGCCACCGCGTGGACCCCGGCCACCGGCCGCGACGAAGGCGTCACCGTCGCCGTCCTCGCGGGGCGCGACGCACGCCACCGCGATCCGCGCCGTTCCGCCGCCATCAGGGACGCCGTGCTCGAAGGCCTGCGCGACGGCACCATCGGGGCGCCCCGCGAGCAGGCCCCCGGCGACGGGGAAGCGGCGCCCACCGGGCCCGTGCCCGTCGCGCTCGTCGGCGGCGGGCCCGGCGACCCCGACCTCATCACCGTCCGCGGCCGCCGCCTGCTCGCCGCCGCCGACGTCGTCATCGCCGACCGCCTCGGCCCCCGCGACCTGCTCGACGAACTCCCGCCGCACGTACAGGTCATCGACGCGGCCAAGATCCCCTACGGCCGCGCCATGGCGCAGGAGGCCATCAACGCCGCGCTCGTCGAGCACGCCAGGGCGGGGAAGGCCGTCGTGCGCCTCAAGGGCGGCGACCCCTTCGTCTTCGGCCGTGGCATGGAGGAGGCGCAGGCGCTCGCCGAGGCCGGCATCCCCTGCACCGTCGTCCCCGGCATCTCCAGCACCATCAGCGTGCCGGGCGCCGCCGGAATCCCCGTCACCCACCGGGGCGTGGCACACGAGTTCACCGTCGTCAGCGGACACGTCGCGCCGGACGACGCCCGCTCGCTGGTGGACTGGGCCGCGCTCGCCCGGCTCACCGGCACCCTCGTCGTCCTCATGGGCGTCGACAAGATCGGCGCGATCGCCGCGGCGCTCATCCAGCACGGCAAGGACCCGGCCACGCCCGTCGCGCTCGTCCAGGAAGGCACGACCGCCGCGCAGCGCCGCGTCGACGCCACCCTCGCCACCGTGGGCGCGACCGCCAGGGCCGAGGCCGTGCGGCCGCCCGCCGTGATCGTCATCGGTGACGTCGTCGCGGTCGGGAAGGTCTGAGCCGGTGGCGGACCCGATCGTCCTCGACGACCCGGCCGACCCGCGCCTGCACGACTACACGGACCTCACCGACGTGCAGCTGCGGCGCCGGCGCGAGCCCGCCGAGGGCCTGTTCATCGCGGAGGGCGAGAAGGTCATCCGCCGTTCCGTCGCGGCCGGTTACGCCATGCGATCCATGCTGCTCTCGGCCAAGTGGCTCGGCCCCATGCGGGACGTGATCGACGCGGCCACCGCGCCCGTCTACGTGGTCGACCCCGCGCTCGCCGAGCGCGTCACCGGGTACCACGTGCACCGGGGCGCCCTCGCGTCCATGGCGAGGAAGCCGCTGCCGCACCCCGCCGAACTCCTGGCAGGCGCGGGCCGGCGCCGCGTCGCGGTCTTCGAGGACATGGTCGACCACGCCAACCTGGGCGCCGCCTTCCGCAACGCGGCGGCCCTGGGCGTGGACGCCGTGCTCCTCACGCCACGCTGCGCCGACCCGCTCTACCGGCGCGCCGTGAAGGTCTCCATGGGCGCCGTGCTCTCCGTCCCCTACAGCAGGCTCGAATCCTGGCCGGGCGACGCGGGGCTGCTGCGGGAGCACGGGTTCGTGCTCGCCGCCCTCTGCCTGACCGAGGACTCGGTCACGCTCGACGAGCTCGCCGCCCGTCGCCACCCCAGGCTCGCCCTGATGCTCGGCACCGAGGGCGACGGGCTGACAGCGGGCGCGCTGCGCGCCGCCGACGAGCACGTGCGCATCCCGATGGACGCCGGCGTCGACTCCCTGAACGTGGCGGCCGCCTCGGCCGTCGCCTTCTACGCCACCCGGCCCGGGGCCTGACGCCGGCGCACAGCGGGCCCGCACGCGGTTTCGGGAAGGCGGCTCCGGTTACCCGAGCCGCTGGGGGACCCGCGACCTCGAGGAGAGCCGACGTGGCCGAGACGCACGACGCGCGCGCCTTCCTGCCCCGCCGCGGTGGCATCCCCGCCCACCGCAAGGCGGCGGCGGAGTGCAGGGGCTGCGCGCTCCACGAGCACGCGACACAGACGGTGTTCGGCGAGGGGAAGGCGTCGGCGCGCCTGATGCTGGTGGGCGAGGAGCCGGGCGACCGCGAGGACACGGAGGGCGAGCCCTTCGTGGGCCCCGCCGGGGGCCTGCTGCGGCGGGCGGCTCGGGACGCGGGGCTCGACATGAAGAGCGCCTATGTCACCAACGCCGTCAAGCACTTCAAGTTCGAGCAGGCAGGACCCGGCAAGCGGCGGATCCACAAGCCCCCGAGCCTGCGGGAGATGACGGCGTGCCGGCCGTGGCTCGAGGCGGAACTGCGCATCGTCGCGCCCGAGGTCGTTGTCGCCCTCGGCGCCACGGCGGCGAAGTCGCTCCTGGGCCACGACTTCCGCGTCAGCCACCACAGGGGCGAGCCGCTCACGGCGCCGGTCGGGACCGACGCCACCGTGGTGGCGACCCTGCACCCGTCGGCGGTACTGCGCTCCGACAACCGCGAGCAGGCGTACGAGGGCCTGGTCGCGGACCTCAAGGTCGCGGGCGGGCTCCTGCACGAGACGTGAAGCGGTGAGGCCGGCTCGCGGGACGCCGGCGGTCACCCGCGCAGCTCGTGCACGGCACGCTCCACCGCACCCCGCGTCCCCGGATGGCCGAAGGCGACCCGCCCGTGCAGCGCGAGGGCCTCGGCCACCCGCTCACGCAACCGCGGCGGCGCGAGGGCCGCCTCCCGCACGTGGGCGTGCTTGGCGCGCTCGCGGCGAGCGCGGTACTCCTCGTGGTACAGGTACTGCCGGCGGCCGGAGCCGTCCGGCGTCAGGTGGTGAAAGCCCCTGCCGTGCCGTACCCGGCGCACCCTGTCCTTGCCACGGGGTGGGCTCGTGCGCAGCCGCGTCTCGCTCGCCCTCCGCCCGGAGAGGACGTCCCCAGCACGGGGGCGGGCCACAGCCGGTCGGGTCGCGGCGGTCAGCGGCGGGCCGCGCGGCGGCGCTCGCGGAGCAGGCGTTGGCGCTCGCCCTCGTCCATACCGCCCCACACCCCGTAGGGCTGGGCCGTGTCGAGGGCCCATGCCGCGCAGCGGAGCGTGACCGGGCACGCGGCGCACACCGCCTTCGCCCGGGCGATCTGACGGGAGTCCGGCCCCTTCCCGGTGAGCGGGAAGAAGGTGTCGGCCTCGACGTGCCGGCAGGCGGCCTGTTCGCGCCAGTCCATGATCGATCTCCGGGGCCTGTCGGTGTGCGGGCGCACGGAAGGGTGTGCGCACGGCGGTCGTCATCGCTCGCCGTGCGGCTCCGGGTTGCCCGCGTGGCCGCGCCTGAAACACCCGATCCGGCCCGCGCGTACGCCGCGGAAGGCCCGGGGGTGTGTCAGAACTGCTGGGCGAGCCAGATGCCGAGCGCGACCAGCAGCGTCACGATCACGAAGACGATCAGACGCTGACGCAGCAGCCGGGGATTGGCGGGCCTGCGCCCCGTCGGCGTACCGCCGCGGGTGTTCGGCCGGCTGCCGCCGCGCGACGGCCGCGGCCGCGAGCCGCCGGTGCGAGG
>NZ_JAGIQL010000262.1 GCF_017813245.1 Streptomyces montanisoli | reverse complement strand
CGCGCTGCAGCTCGTTCTCCGCGCGGCGGTTCCACGCCTTCACACCGGAGTGCGCCGAGTAGCAGCCGGGGCCGTGGTGCTGGAGCTCCCCGGCGTGCACGGGCATGTCCTCGCGGTCGCGCACCCGGGGCATGATCACGCGGCGCGGATAGTCGAGCCAGACGATCGTGTCCGCCCTCTCCCAGAGCACGTCCCTGACCTCGGGGTAGCCGAGCGAGTCGATGACCCAGCGCGGGCCCGCGGCGATCCGCGCGACGTCCTCGGCGAAGGCCTCGTTCAGCCGCCGGCCGGGACCGGCGAAGTACAGCGCGTCCATCTCGTGGTACGGGATACCCAGCCGCCGGGACAGGGCGCGGGCCATGGTCGTCTTGCCCGCGCCGGTGCTGCCGACGACGAGGATCCGGTGCGTACCCGGCCGCGGGCCGTCCTGCACGCGGCGTCAGGCCTTGCCGCGGCTGCCGCGCAGGTGCTCGGCGACGGGGGCGAGCGACGCGCGCAGCCCGGCGAGCTGCTCGGGCGTCACCAGACCGATGAAGTGCCTGCGCACGGAGGCGACGTGGTGCGGGGCCACCTCGCGCATGGTCTCCATGCCCTGATCCGTGAGGACCGCGAACAGCCCGCGCCGGTCCGACTCGCAGTGCTGCCGCACGACGAGCCCGGCCGTCTCCATGCGGGTGATCTGGTGGGACAGCCGGCTCTTGGACTGGAGGGTGGCGGCCGCGAGGTCCGTCATCCGCAGCCTGCGGTCCTCCGCCTCGGACAGGTTCACCAGGATCTCGTAGTCGTTCAGGGTCAGCCCGAACGGCTGGAGGTCCTTCTCCAGCTGGTACGTCAGCAGCCGGTTGACGTCCAGGTGCGTGCGCCAGGCGCACTGCTCCGCCTCGGTCAGCCAGGGGGTGCCGCCGTCCTCGCCGTCTCTCTGCGTCTCGGTCTCCATGACGACATTCTACCCAAGAAGTTGAACGTTCTACGAAGGTGTCGTCCCTCAGAGGCCGAAGCGCCGCTGAAGGTCACCGAGTTGCCCGCCGAGCCTCGGCATCCCGGAAGCCCCGCCCTGTTGGCCGCCCTGGTACCCGCCGCCCGGCACACCCGCCTCGCCGGGCACCGCGCCCGTCGGCTGCTCCGGCATCAGCACCTCGGTGGACTGGACCAATACGGTACCCGCCCCGACGAACTCGAACTGGTGCTCCTCGCCCGAGGCGCCCCCGATGCCCGTCATGGCCCGCACTCCACCGAGGATCCCGCGCATGTAGCCGAAGTCGTAGTGGTGGCACGGGGAGGGGCAGTCGGCCCAGCCGACCAGCGCCTGCGGGTCCACCCGCAGCGGCGGCTCCATGAACACCACGGGCCCGTTCGACACGGCGACGAACTTCCCGGTGCCGATCAGCGTCAGGAACCCCGGCACGATCGACTGCTTCAGCGCGAGCGACGGCTGGAACGCCAGCAGGTTGCCCGACCTGATCGTCAGGTTGCCCTCGTCCAGGTCGTAGGAGTTCACGTCGAAGGCGCGGTCCGCGAGCAGCATCTTGCCGCTGCCCTGCGCGACCACCCAGTCCGCCACGTGCAGCGGCGAGTGGAAGCTCGTGCGCAGCAGGTTCTCGAACCGGCCGTGGCCCACGCCGTCGAAGGAGATCTGCCCGTAATAGGCGATCATCCTGCCCTTCTGCAGGAACCACCGGTCGCCGCGCAGCTCCACGCAGTACGTGTACTTGTTGACGTTGTCGTCGCTCGGTAGCGTCATGGGGTCGAGGACCACGGGCCCGCTCACAGCTTCTCCTCCGATGCCTGGACGAACACCGCGCCACTGCCGCTGAGCTCCAGCTGGAACGCCTCGCCCGAGCCGCGGCCCACCATGTCGCGCCAGCCCAGCGCGGTGGACAGCTTGTTGCGCACGTCGCCGTGGTGCGCCACGTACGCCTGCGGGTCGACGTGCACCGCGCGCCCCGGCCGGATCGGCAGCTCGACCACGCCGCCGTGCGCCATCACCGCGACCGCGCCGTGGCCCCTGAGGGTGGTGGTGAACAGGCCCTGCCCGGTCACCTGGCCGCGCACCATGCCCATCACCCCGCCCTGCGAGCCCATGAACATCGTGCCCTGCTCCAGCGAGCCGTCGAAGGCGAGCAGCCGGTCCGCCTCGACGTACAGCGTGTCGCCGCTGAGATTGACGACCTGGATGTGGTGGCCGCCGTGGCCGAACAGCACGGTGCCACTGCCCTCGACCGACATCAGCGGGGTCGCCTCGTTCGCGACCCGGCGGCCGATCATGGACATCACGCCGCCCTGGCCGCCCTGGATGTTCGGGGTGAACGAGACGTCGCCGCGGTAGGCGACCATCGCGCCGCGCTGGCTGAACATTCGCTGCCCCGGCGTGATGGATGCCTCGACCAGCTTGTCGTTGATCTCACGGAACGGCATGGCCTAGACGTCACCCCCGATCGTGTTGCGCTCACTGGGCTGCACGTAGACGACGCCGTCGCCCTCGAACCGGATCTGGAAGGACTCGCCGGACCCCTCGCCCATGAAGGTCCGGAACGACACCCCCGACTGGAAGGACTGGCGCAGGTCGCCCTGGTGCGCGATGTACGCGCCCGGGTCGACCGACAGCGGGTACTGGGGGCTGACGCGCAGCACGACCGCGGGGCCGTCCGACATGATCGCCGCCTGTCCCGAGCCCTCCACGGTCGTCGTGAACAAGCCGTTGCCGCCCGCGGCCCCGCGCATGCCGGTGAACGTGGTGCCGGTGCGCAGGGCCGCGTCCGTGCACAGCAGGTTGGACGCCTCGACGTACAGCTTGTCGCCGCGCAGCGCGACGAGGTTGATCTCGCTCGCCCGGTCGGCGAAGAAGCACGTGCCCTGGCCCCGCACCTCCATCACCGTCATGGACTCGCCGGTGATCCGGCGCGTGACCATCCCGCGCAACCCCTCACCGCCGCCGGTCATCTTCTTGAACGACATCTGGCCGTCGTAGGCGACCATCGAGCCGTTCTTCGCCTTCACCGCGTCACCCGCCATGTCGACGGCGAGCATCTTGCTTCCCTGGAGTCGGAACTGAGCCACGCTGAAGAAGGTAGCGGGCGGCGCGCCACCGCGAACAGCGCGCCTCGCCCCGCGCAGGGGAGTGCCGGCGACCCTGGAGCCCGGAGCGCGCGCCGCGGCTGCCACAATGGCGAGCAGTTTGTGCGCGCGTTCACAAACCGCTCGCGTGCACAGACCACAAGCCCCGACCGAAAGCGAAAGCCCCCGTGGACATCAAGACCGCTTCCGCACTCCACCGACTCCGCCTGGTCTCCGCGCCCGAAGCGGTGTCCTTCCTCCTGCTGCTGGTCTGCTCGGTGCTCAAGCGCACCACGGACTTCAACGCGGTCCCCGCGATGGGCATGATCCACGGGATCCTGTTCATCCTGTACGTCCTGTTCTGGCTGGACGCCTGGCGCTGCACCCGCTGGAAGCTGCCCACGGCCGCCTTCTACTTCGTCCTCTCCGTGCTGCCCACCGGCGGGTTCTTCGCCGAGCGCAAGCTCAAGCGGGCCTCCGAGGACATGGTCATCGCCGCCAGGGCGCGCCGCGAGGGCACGGTGAACGCGTGATCGTCGCCTTCTCCGTCTCGCCGCTCGGTGCCGGCGAGGACGTCGGCGAGTACGTCGCCGACGCCGTGCGCGTCGTGCGCGAGTCCGGGCTGCCGAACCGGACGGACGCCATGTTCACCTCCATCGAAGGCGAGTGGGACGAGGTGATGGACGTCGTCAAGCGCGCGGTCGCCGCCGTCGAGGCCCGCTCCAACCGCGTCTCCCTCGTACTCAAGGCCGACATCAGGCAGGGCGTCACGGACGGCCTGACCGCCAAGGTGGAGACCGTGGAGCGCCACCTGGGCGCGGGGCAGGGCGACGCCTGACGCTTACGCCGTCACCCGAGACGTACGCCGTCGCCTGACGCGTGCGCCGTCATCCGTACGAAGGAAACGGGAAGAGGAACCCCCTCACTCGGACGACTCCAGTCGACACGCCGTGTGATGTCCCCTTTTGTGGGGTTATCAACGTCATTCGTCGGCTGGAGGCACCATCGTGCGGCCGCAGGGCTACGACTACGACATCCACAGCTGTCTGGCAGGTCCGCTTCAGGAACCGGATCCGTCCGGCGCCTACCGGGTGAAGTACCGGAGCCTGCTGGCGCAGGAGCCGCACCGAATAAGAGCCGTCCTGCTGATGACGCTGGCGCCGGTGCTGTCGGCCGTCCTGCTCGCCTACCTGGTCTGGCCGAGCCACCGCACCGAGCGCCACGGCGGCGAGCAGTGGCTGGTCGCCTTCGACCACGTGATGCTCGTCTCGATCGGCTGCATCGCCCTGTTCATGCTGGTCAACGTCGCGTCGGTCGCGCACGCCACGATGGTCGCCCGCGATCCGATCCCGGTGACGCCCGAGGCCGGCACCCGGGTCGCGTTCCTCACCACGTACGTGCCGGGCAAGGAACCGCTCGCCATGGTGCGGGCGACCCTGCGCGGCGCCGTACGGCTCAGGCACGAGGGCCCCTTCGACGTCTGGCTGCTGGACGAGGGCGACGACGACGAGGCCAGGGCGCTCTGCGCGGAACTCGGCGTGCACCACTTCACGCGAAAGGGTGTTCCCGAGTGGAACCGTCCCAAGGGCGTGCACAAGGCCCGCACCAAGCACGGGAACTACAACGCCTGGCTCGCCATGCACGGCGACGCGTACGACTTCTTCGCCAGCGTCGACACCGACCACGTCCCGGTGCCCGGCTTCCTCGAGCGCATGCTCGGCTACTTCCGCGACCCGGACGTGGCCTTCGTGGTGGGCCCGCAGGTGTACGGGAACTACACCTCGCCGGTCACCAAGGCGGCGGAGTCGCAGCAGTTCCTCTTCCACGCGCTCATCCAGCGGGCGGGCAACCGCTACCGGGCGCCCATGTTCGTCGGCACGAACAACGTCGTGCGGGTCAGCGCCCTGAAGCAGGCGGGCGGCCTGTACGACTCCATCACCGAGGACATGGCGACCGGCTTCGAGATCCACCGCAGGAGAAACCCGCTGACCGGCAGGTTCTGGCGGTCCGTCTACACCCCTGACGTGCTCGCCGTCGGCGAGGGACCGGCGTCGTGGACCGACTTCTTCACCCAGCAGCTGCGCTGGTCGAGGGGGACGTACGAGACGCTCTTCAAGCAGTACTGGAAGGCGCCCTTCCAGATGCCCCCGGGGCGGGTGCTCAACTACTCGCTCATGCTCGTCTACTACCCGATGACCGCGGTCAACTGGTTCCTCGGCATCCTCAGCTCGGTGCTGTTCCTGTGGCTGGGGGCGTCCGGCACCCAGGTCTCCTCCGAGATCTGGCTCATGCTCTACAGCGACGCCGCCGCCCTCCAGGTCGGCCTGTACCTGTGGAACAGGCGCCACAACGTCTCGCCGCACGAGCCCGAGGGCTCCGGCGGCCTGGCCGGGATGGCCATGTCCGCGCTGTCCGCGCCGATCTACCTGCGCTCGCTCGCGTCCGCCGTGCTGCGCACCCGCGGCCGTTTCGTCGTCACGCCCAAGGGCGGCGAGGCCAGCCCCGACCGTGCCGCCACCTTCCGCCTGCACCTGCTGTGGGCGGGCGTGCTGGCCTCCTCGCTCGCCGCGTCCGCCGTCCTCGGCCACACGCACGCGGCGATGCGGACCTGGGCCGTGCTGGCGCTCGCCGTCTCGCTCGCGCCGGTCGCGATCTGGCTGTGGACGGACCACCGCGGGGCGATCGCCGCGCGGTTCGCCGTGCGGCGCCGGGCCGGGGCGCCCGCACAGCGTGCCGCCTCGCCCAAGGCGCCGCCGCGCTCGCCCCGTGAGGCGCTGCGCGAACTGCGCGAGCTGAGGGAGGCGAGCCCGCGCCCGCCGGACACCGCGCCGGCGTCGCAGGACGCCGCGGCGTACGCGGCGGCCCCCGTACGGACGACGGTCGCGGCGCCGGCCGCCGCGCAGGCCGGGGCGACGGCG
>NZ_JAGIQL010000261.1 GCF_017813245.1 Streptomyces montanisoli | reverse complement strand
CGGGGCCCGCGCGGCGCTCGACGCGACCCCCGGCCAGCTCCCTGCCCTGGACACCGCGGGCGTCGTCGACGCGGGAGGGCTCGGCCTGCTCGCCCTGCTCGGCGCGCTGATGGAGACCGTCGCCGGCCGCAGACCCGAGCCACCGCCGGGCGGCCGTGTCCACCCCGCGCACGCGCCGGAGGCGCCCCCGGCGTGCCCGGCGGGCGACGCGGAGCCCGAGGGCCCCGCGTACGAGGTGATCTACCTGCTCGAAGCGGCCGACGACGCCGCCGTGGGGCGGCTCAGGCAGCGCCTGGACGCCCTCGGCGACAGCCTCGTCGTCGGCGGCGGCGCGGGCCTGTGGAAGGTCCACGTCCACACCGACGACGCGGGGGCCGCCGTCGAGGCAGGGATGGAGGCGGGACGCCCGTACCGCCTGCGCATCACACACCTCGCGCAGCACGCGGCCGAGCGGCCCGTGGAGAGGGCGCAGCGCGCGGTCGTCGCCGTCGTACCAGGCGAGGGCCTCGCGGGACTCTGCGAGCAGGCCGGGGCCACCGCACTGCTCGCGCGCGAGGGCGAGCCGCCCGCCAGCGGCGAACTGGTCGACGCGATCCGCCGCGCCCACGCACGCGAGATCGTGCTGCTGCCCAACGACGCGGAGCTGCGCCACACCGCCGCCGCGGCGGCCGCGCAGGCGCGCGCCGAGGGCATGCGCGTCGCCCTCATCCCCACCCGCGCGGCCGTCCAGGGCATCGCCGCGCTCGCCGTGCACCAGCCCGAGCGCCGGTTCGACGAGGACGTCGTGGCGATGACCTCGGCCGCGGGCGCCACCCGCTACGGCGAGCTGGCCGTGGCCGAGCGGATGGCCTGGACGACGGCCGGCGTCTGCCGCGCCGGGGACGTGCTCGGCCTCATCGACGGCGACGTCGCCGTCATCGGCACGGAACTCGACGCCACCGCGCGCGCCGTGCTCGACCGCATGCTGGCGGCAGGCGGCGAACTCGTCACACTCGTGCTCGGCGACGACGTGCCCGACGCACTCGCCGACCGCCTCGAAGACCATGTCCGCGACGGCCACCTCGCCGTCGACACCGTCGTCCACCGGGGCGGCGGAAGGACGGCGCCGCTGCTCATCGGCGTCGAATAGCGACCGATGTCAGAGGTGTGGTGTGCAATGGACGACGTGTCCGCGCTTGACGAACCCCTCAAGAAGACACTCGGCCAGCCCACCGCGAAGGTGATGGCCGAGAACCTCGGCCTGCACACCGTGGGCGACCTGCTGCACCACTACCCGCGGCGCTACGAGGAGCGCGGCCGGCTCACGCGCCTCGCCGACCTCCCGCTCGACGAGGACGTGACGGTCGTCGCCCAGGTCGCCGACGCCCGCGTGCTGCGCTTCAACGGCGGCCGCGGCCAGCGCCTGGAGATCACCCTGACAGACGGCAGCGGCAAGCTCCAGCTGGTCTTCTTCGGCCGGGGCATCCACAAACCGCACAAGGAGCTGCCGCCGGGCAGCCGCGCCATGTTCGCCGGCAAGGTCTCCGTCTTCAACCGCAAGCTCCAGCTCGCCCACCCCACGTACGTCACGCTCGGCCGTGCCGACGGTGCCGGCGGTGCCGGCGACGACGGTACGGAGGGCGGCCAGGACGGCGACAGCGCCGCCGTCGACGCCTTCGCGGGCCGGCTCATCCCGATCTACCCCGCCTGCAAGGGCCTGGAGTCGTGGAAGATCGCCAAGGCCGTCGACGCCGTCCTGCCGCGCGCGTCCGAGGCCGTCGATCCGCTGCCCGCCGCGCTCCGCGAGGGCCGCGGCTTCGCCACGCTGCCCGAGGCGCTGCGCAAGGTGCACAGGCCCGAGTCGAAGGCCGACGTCGAGGACGCACGCGCGCGGCTCAAGTGGGACGAGGCGTTCGTGCTCCAGGTCGCGCTCGCCAGGCGCCGCAGCGCCGACGGCCGGCTGCCCGCGGTCGCCAGGCGCCCCGTCGAAGGCGCCCTGCTCGACGCGTTCGACGCGCGCCTGCCGTTCACGCTCACCGACGGGCAGCGCCGGGTCACCGGGGAGGTGTTCACGGACCTCGGCACCGAACACCCCATGCACCGGCTGCTCCAGGGCGAGGTCGGCTCCGGCAAGACGCTGGTGGCCCTGCGGGCCATGCTCGCCGTCGTCGACGCGGGCGGCCAGGCGGCGATGCTCGCGCCCACCGAGGTCCTCGCCCAGCAGCACCACCGCTCCACCACGGAGATGATGGGCGACCTTGCACTCGGCGGAACGCTCGGCGCCGCCGAGAACGCCACCAAGGTCGTCCTCCTCACCGGCTCGATGGGCGCCGCCGCACGCCGCGCGGCGCTCCTCGACATCGCCACGGGCGAGGCGGGCATCGTCATCGGCACGCACGCCCTGATCGAGGACAAGGTCCAGTTCCACGACCTGGGCCTCGTGGTGGTCGACGAGCAGCACCGCTTCGGCGTCGAGCAGCGCGACGCCCTGCGCGCCAAGGGCAGGCAGCCGCCACACCTGCTCGTCATGACGGCCACGCCCATCCCCCGTACGGTCGCGATGACGGTCTTCGGCGACCTGGAGACCTCCGTGCTCGACGAACTGCCCGCGGGCAGGTCCCCGATCGCGAGCCACGTCGTGCCCGCGCAGGACAAGCCGCACTTCCTCGCCCGGGCCTGGGACCGGGTGCGCGAGGAGGTCTCGGCGGGACACCAGGCGTATGTGGTCTGCCCGCGCATCGGGGACGAGGAGGACCGCAAGAAGGAGGACCAGAGGAAGAAGGCCGCCGCGGAGGACGGCGAGAAGCGCCCCGCGCTCGCCGTGGTGGAGGTCGCGGAGAAGCTGGCCGCGGGCCCGCTGGCGGGGCTGCGCGTGGAGGTCCTGCACGGCCGCATGGCACCCGACGACAAGGACGCGGTCATGCGCCGCTTCGCCGCGGGCGAGACGGATGTGCTCGTCGCGACCACCGTCATCGAGGTCGGCGTCAACGTGCCCAACGCGACCGCCATGGTGATCATGGACGCCGACCGCTTCGGCGTCTCGCAACTCCACCAGCTGCGCGGCCGCGTCGGCCGCGGCTCCGCGCCGGGCCTGTGCCTCCTCGTCACGGACGCGCCCGAGGCCGGCCCCGCGCGCGCCAGGCTCGCCGCCGTCGCCGCCACGCTCGACGGCTTCGAGCTCTCCCGCATCGACCTCGAACAGCGCCGCGAGGGCGACGTACTCGGCCAGGCCCAGTCGGGCGTCCGCTCCAGCCTGCGGATGCTGGCCGTCATCGAGGACGAGGACGTCATCGCCCAGGCCCGCGAGGAGGCCGTCACGGTCGTCGCCGATGACCCCGAGCTGACCGGCTACCCGGAGCTGCGCACGGCCCTGGACGCCTTGCTCGACGCCGACAGGGAAAGCTACCTGGACAAGGCCTGACCCCCTGCCGGCGACCGGCCTTGAGGCGCCCGCCCGCGGGACACGCCCCGCCCGGGCGGTACGGCACCGCGGCGCACGGCGCTGCCGCCGCACAAGCGAGGCCGCCCACCTTGCCCGGAGGGCGCCCGTACCGCCGGGGCGGGCCGCGACCGCCGGGACGGCCAGCGGCCGCGGGGCCGGGGCGGGCGGTGGACGCCCCCGGTTCGCGGGACGCGCCCCGCGGTACTGCGGGTGCGGCGTCGTCGCCGCACACCCGCGGCTGGGGCGTGCACGGAGGGCGCCCGTGCCGCTCGGCGGCCGTGGCGACGGCGGGCGGTCGAGCGCGACCCCTCGGCCCTCGGGTCGCCTCCCGCGCGGTACGGCGGACGCGGGGCACGGCGCCGTCGCCGCACACGCGCGGCCGGCGCCGCTCACGGTGGGCGCCCGTACCGCTGCCGCCCGGCGGTGCCCGGCGGAGGCGCACGCCATATCGTGGACATCGACCCGCACGCCCCGACGAACCGAGGAACCGACACCCATGACCCGCGTGATCGCCGGCGTTGCCGGGGGCCGCCGGCTCGCCGTGCCGCCGGGCAACGGCACCAGGCCCACCTCCGACCGCGCGCGCGAAGGCCTCTTCTCCAGCTGGGAGTCGCTCCTCGGCACGTTCCACGGCATCCGCGTGGCCGACCTGTACGCGGGCTCGGGAGCCGTCGGCCTCGAAGCCCTCTCCCGCGGCGCCCGGCACGCCCTGCTCGTCGAGGCCGACGGCAGGGCCGCCCGCACCGTACGGGAGAACGCGCGCGCGGTCGGGCTGCCCGGCGCCGACGTGCGCACGGCCAAGGCCGAGCAAGTCGTCCGCGACACCGCCCCCGACGCCCCGTACGACCTGATCTTCCTCGACCCGCCGTACGCGGTCACCGACGACGATCTTCGCGAGATCCTCCTCACACTCAGCCGCGGGGGCTGGCTTGCGGGCGACGCCGTCGTCACCGTTGAGCGCAGCACCAGAGGCGGCGCGTTCGGCTGGCCCGAGGGGTTCGAGCCGCTGCGCTCACGCCGCTACGGCGAGGGCACCCTGTGGCACGGCAAGGCGGCCGCCGCCACGGCAGCCGCCGCCCCGGAGACCGGGGTCGCGCCATGACCAGGCCACGAAGCGAGGAGACCCCATTGCGACGCGCCGTCTGTCCCGGATCCTTCGATCCGATCACCAACGGGCACCTCGACATCATCGCCCGCGCGTCCAAGCTCTACGACGTCGTCCACGTCGCCGTGATGATCAACATGTCGAAGAAGGGCCTCTTCACCGTCGAGGAGCGCATCGACCTGATCCAGCGGGCGACCGCCGAGTTCGGCAACGTGGAGGTCGAGTCCTTCCACGGCCTCCTCGTCGACTTCTGCAAGCAGCGCGACATCCCCGCCATCGTGAAGGGGCTGCGCGCCGTCAGCGACTTCGACTACGAGCTCCAGATGGCGCAGATGAACAACGGCCTCTCCGGCGTCGAGACGCTGTTCGTGCCGACCAACCCGACGTACAGCTTCCTGTCCTCCTCGCTCGTCAAGGAGGTCGCGACCTGGGGCGGCGACGTCTCCCACCTGCTGCCCCCCGAGGTGCACGCCGCGGTCGTGCAGCGGCTCTCGGAGCGCTGAGCGCCGCCGCGCCGGTACGCCCGCCGCCTGACCGCCCGTCACCCGGTGTCGGGCGCGGCGCGAGTGGTCGTACAGTCGGTGGCGTCCGTCTCCCAATCCGGCAGAGAAAAGGCGAGCACACGGTGGACGTGCAGAAGAAGCTCGACGAGATCGTCGGCGCTGTGGGGAACGCCAGGTCCATGCCCATGTCGGCGTCCTGCGTGGTGAACCGCGCCGAACTGCTCGCCATGCTGGAGGAGGTGCGCGCGGCCCTGCCGGGATCCCTCGCGCAGGCCGAGGAGGTGATCGGCGGGCACGAGCAGCTGACCGCCCAGGCACGCCAGGAGGCGGAGAGGATCGTCCGGGATGCCCACGAGGAGCGGTCCTCGCTGATCTCCGAGACGGTCGTCGCACGGCAGTCGCAGGAGGAGGCGGAGCGCATCCTCGGCGACGCCCGCAGGGACGCCGAGGAGATCCGCGCGGAGGCCGACGACTACGTCGACTCCAAGCTCGCCAACTTCGAGGTCGTCCTCACCAAGACCATCGGGTCGGTGGACCGCGGCCGCGAGAAGCTGCTCGGCCGCGCCCAGGGCGAGGGATCCGGCGGCGGTTACGACGATGACGACCCGGACGCCCCCGAGTACACCTCCGACCCCGACACCCTCGTCCGCAGGGCCGACGACTACGTCGACGCCAAGCTCGGCGCCTTCGAGGCCGTCCTGTCCAAGACGCTCGACGCCGTGGGCCGCGGACGCCAGAAGCTCCTCGGCCACATCGCCACCGACGAGCTCGGCGCCCACATGGCGGCCCAGGACGCGGCCGGCGAGCACGGTCTCGCCCACGACTCCGACTTCCTCGCCGACCTCGCGGCCGAGCGGGGCCCCGTCAGGCGGCCGCCGGCGCCGGCGGCCGAACCGGCCGGCG
>NZ_JAGIQL010000260.1 GCF_017813245.1 Streptomyces montanisoli | reverse complement strand
GGGTGCCGGCGCGGCGCCCGTGCGCCACCGGGCGGCCGGCGGCCGGCGCGCGCCGCCGTCTACGACTCCGCCAGGACCCCCCGCAGCTGCGCCAGCCCCCAGTCCAGGTCCTCCTGCGAGATCACCAGCGGTGGTGCCAGGCGGATCGTCGAGCCGTGGGTGTCCTTCACCAGCACGCCCCTGTCCATCAGCCGCTCGGAGATCTGCCGGCCCGTGCCGTGTTCCGGGGCGATGTCCACGCCCGCCCACAGGCCCCGGCCGCGTACCTGCGTCACCCCGCCGTGGCCGACCAGGCGGCCGAGCTGCTCGTGCAGGTGGTCGCCGAGGCGCGCCGCGCGCTCCTGGAACTCGCCCGTCCTGAGCATGGCGATCACCTCGAGGCCCACCGCGCACGCCAGCGGGTTGCCGCCGAACGTCGAGCCGTGCTCGCCCGGGCGGTACACGCCGAGCACCTCCGCCGACGAGACCACCGCGGACACCGGCACCACGCCGCCGCCGAGCGCCTTGCCCAGCACGTACATGTCCGGCACCACGCCCTCGTGCTCGCACGCGAACGTGCGGCCCGTGCGGCCGAGGCCCGACTGGATCTCGTCCGCCACGAACAGGACGTTCCGTGCGCGCGTCAGCTCGCGCACCGCCGCCAGGTAGCCGGGCGGCGGCACCAGCACGCCCGCCTCGCCCTGGATCGGTTCGAGCAGCACCGCGACCGTGCGGTCCGTGACCGCGGCTTCGAGCGCCGCGACGTCGCCGTACGGCACGACGTCGAAGCCGGGGGTGTACGGGCCGAAGCCGGCCCGCGCCTCCGGGTCCGTCGAGAAGCTGACGACGGTCGTCGTGCGGCCGTGGAAGTTGCCGGACGCGACGACGATCCTCGCCTCGCCGTCCGGCACGCCCTTCACCTCGTAGCCCCACTTGCGCGCCGTCTTGACCGCCGTCTCGATCGCCTCGGCGCCCGTGTTCATCGGCAGCACCATCTCCATGCCGCAGAGCTCGGCGAGTTGCTCGCAGAACCGCGCGAACCGGTCGTGGTGGAACGCGCGCGACGTGAGCGTCACCCGTTCGAGCTGCGCCTTGGCCGCGTCGATCAGCCGCTGGTTGCGGTGGCCGAAGTTGAGGGCCGAGTAGCCGGCGAGCATGTCCAGGTAGCGGCGGCCCTCGACGTCGGTCATCCACGCGCCTTCCGCGGAGGACACGACGACGGGCAGGGGGTGGTAGTTGTGCGCGCTGTGGGCCTCGGCCGAGGCGATGGCCTGCGCGGTGCCCTGCCCGGTGACCTGTCCCACGGGGCTGGAGGTGGTCGACATGGTGTGTCCTCCGATCGTTCGGCACGAAGAGGGTCGTACGCCAGTTTCTCTCGGATTACTGCCCTGCGGCAGGCAATGCTGACCCTCCGTCCCAGGGACGGCGTGCGGGGCGGCACGGCCCACTAGGGTGGGCCGGGACGCACGGCGACTGGCGCACGCGGAAACGACCGCGGGGGAGCCGCGCGGGCACGGCCACCGCACCGACGTGTCGCTCCGCCTGGGCACCGGGACCCGACCGCTGACACGGACGTCCCGGAGGACGAAGCCATGACCACCGCCCATGCCATGACCCCCGCCACGCAGCGCACACGTCCCGCGCTCGCCGCCGCCGATCCGGAGATCGCCGCCCTCGTCACCGCGGAGGAGGACCTCCAGGCCGAGACGCTGCGGCTGATCCCCAGCGAGAACTACGTGTCACGCGCCGTCCTCGAGGCGTCGGGCACCGTCCTGCAGAACAAGTACAGCGAGGGCTACCCCGGGCGCCGCTACTACGAGGGCCAGCAGGTCATCGACCAGGTGGAGCGGGTAGCGGCCGAGCGCGCCAAGGCGCTGTTCGGCGTCGAGCACGCCAACGTCCAGCCGTACTCGGGCTCCCCGGCCAACCTCGCCGTGTACCTCGCCTTCGCCGAGCCCGGCGACACGGTGATGGGCATGGCCCTCCCGATGGGCGGCCACCTCACGCACGGCTGGGGCGTGTCGGCGACCGGCAGGTGGTTCAGGGGCGTGCAGTACGGGGTGCGCCGCGACACCGGGCGGATCGACCTCGACGAGGTCAGGGACCTGGCGCTCAGGGAGCGGCCGAAGGCGATCTTCTGCGGTGGCACGGCGGTGCCGCGCACCATCGACTTCGCCGCGTTCGGGGAGATCGCACGCGAGGCCGGCGCGGTGCTCGTCGCGGACGTGGCGCACATCGCGGGCCTGATCGCGGGCGGCGCCCACCCCTCGCCCGTACCGCACGCGGACGTCGTGTCGACCACGACGCACAAGACCCTGCGCGGCCCGCGCGGCGCGATGCTGCTGTCGCGCGCCGAGCACGCCAAGCGCATCGACAGGGCGGTCTTCCCCGGCCTTCAGGGCGGCCCGCACAACCAGACCACGGCGGCCATCGCGGTCGCCCTGCGCGAGGCCTCGCAGCCGTCGTTCAGCGCCTACGCGCACGCCGTCGTGGCGAACGCGCGCGAGCTCGCTGACCACCTGCTCGCGCGCGGCTTCGACCTGGTGTCGGGCGGTACGGACAACCACCTGATCCTCATGGACCTGACGCCGAAGGACGTCCCGGGCAAGGTCGCGGCGAAGGCACTCGACCGCGCCGGGATCGTCGTCAACCACAACGCGGTGCCGTACGACGAGCGCAAGCCCTTCGACCCGTCGGGCATCAGGATCGGCACACCCGCCCTGACGAGCCGGGGCCTCGGCACCGGCCACATGGCGACCGTGGCCGAGTGGATCGACCGCGGCGTCAACGCGGCGCGCACGGGCCACGAGGCCGCACTGGCGGCGCTCAGGGCCGAGGTGGCGGAGTTGATGGCCGCCCACCCGGCCCCGGGCCTCCCGACGGCCTGAGAGAATGGGCTCATGGCCTCAGACCGTCCCCGCGCCCTCTCCGGCATCCAGCCCACAGCCGGCTCCTTCCACCTGGGCAACTACCTCGGCGCCATCCGCCAGTACACCGCCCTGCAGGAGTCCCACGACGCCTTCTACATGGTCGTCGACCTGCACGCCATCACCGTGCCGCAGGACCCCGCGGTGCTGCGTGCGAACACCCGTCTCGCCGCCGCACAGCTGCTCGCGGCGGGGCTCGACCCGCAGCGGTGCACGCTGTTCGTGCAGAGCCACGTCCCCGAGCACGCGCAGCTCGGCTGGGTGATGAACTGCATCACGGGGTTCGGCGAGGCCTCCCGCATGACGCAGTTCAAGGACAAGTCGGCCAAGCAGGGCGCCGACCGTACGACCGTCGGCCTCTTCACGTATCCGGTGCTCCAGGTGGCCGACATCCTGCTGTACCAGGCCGACTCCGTGCCCGTCGGCGAGGACCAGCGCCAGCACGTCGAGCTGACGCGTGACCTCGCCGAGCGGTTCAACGGGCGCTTCGGCCACACCTTCACCGTCCCCTCGCCGCACATCGTCAAGGAGACCGCGAAGATCTACGACCTGCAGGACCCGTCGATCAAGATGAGCAAGTCGGCGTCCACGACCAAGGGTCTGATCAACCTTCTCGACGAGCCGAAGGCCACCGCCAAGAAGGTGAAGAGCGCCGTCACCGACACCGGCTCCGAGATCGTCTTCGACGCCGAGAACAAGCCGGGCGTGAGCAACCTGCTGACGATCTTCTCGACGCTGACCGGCACCACCATCGGGGACCTCGAAGCCCGCTACACGGGCAAGGGCTACGGCGCGCTCAAGACGGACCTCGCGGACGTCATGGTCGATTTCGTCACACCCTTCAGGGACCGGACGCAGGAGTTCCTTGAGGACCCGGAGACCCTGGACGCCCTCCTCGCGACCGGCGCGGAGAAGGCGCGCGCCGTGGCCGCGGAGACGCTGGCGACCGCGTACGACAGGATCGGCTTCCTGCCCGCGAAGCACTGACCGCCGGGCCGGCCGGCGCGGCGACCGACCCGGCGGCCGGCTCGTCGGCCGGCCCGCCGGCCGGTGCGGGGGGCCGGTCGGGCGATGCCGGAAACATCCCACATGGCGGACACTGGTCACGAGGCCCTGGGAGAGTCACACTGGCGTGCGTCCGGGTCGAGTACTGACAAGTCCGGACGAACAGCCGAAAAGCTGAAAGTGGTCGACAGCGAGGAGATCGATGTGGGGACCGTAACGCTCGGCGTTTCGATCGCGGTCCCGGAGCCGTTCGGCAGCCTGCTCCAGCGGCAGCGCGCGAGCTTCGGTGACCCCGCCGCACACGGCATCCCCACACACGTCACCCTCCTGCCGCCCACCGAGGCCGTCGCGGAAGCGCTGCCTGTGGTGGAGGCCCACCTCGCCGCCGTCGCCGCGGCGAGCAGGCCCTTCCCGATGCGCCTGTCGGGTACGGGCACGTTCCGGCCGCTGTCGCCCGTCGTGTACGTGCAGGTGGTCGAGGGCGGCTCGGCCTGCAACTGGATCCAGAAGCGGGTGCGTGACGCGTCGGGGCCGCTCGCACGCGACCTGCAGTTCCCGTACCACCCGCACGTGACGGTCGCGCACGCCATCTCCGAGGAGGCGATGGACCGCGCGTACGAGGAGCTCGCCGACTTCGGCGCCGCCTGGGCGTGCACGTCGTTCGCGCTGTACGAGCAGGGCTGCGACGCCGTCTGGCGCAAGCTGCGCGAGTACGCGTTCGGCGGCGGCGAGGCCCACGGCGTGCCGCCGCAGGGCGCGCCGCACCGCCGGGCGCCGGTGAGCCGCTGAGCGCAGTAACCCTGCCCCGTCACTCCGGGACGGTCGCGTCCTGCACGGCCCGGTACACGGGCCCCGGCAGGTGCCTGAGCGCCGCCATCACGAACCGCAGCCGCGCCGGCACGTACACCGTGGCGGAGCGGCGCCGCAGCCCCAGCTCGATCGCGCCCGCCACCTCCTCCACGGTGGCGGTCAGCCGCCCGGCCGTGTCGTGCCGCGGCGTCACCGTGCCCGGGCGGACGGTCATGACCTGCACGCCCGTGCCGTCCATCGCGTCGCTCAGGCCCTGCGTGAACGTGTCGAGGCCGGCCTTGCTCGACCCGTAGATGAAGTCGGCACGCCGGGCGCGCTCGCCCGCCACGGACGACAGCACCACCAGCGCGCCGTGCCCCTGCGCCTGCATCGCGCCCGCACACACCAGCGAGGCGGACAGCGCCCCCGTGTAGTTCGTCTGCGCGACGCGCACGGCGGCGAGCGGGTCGGCCTCGTCGTGCTCCTGGTCGCCGGCCGCGCCGAAGGCGAGCAGCGCCAGGTCGACGTCGCCCTCGGCGAAGACCTTGCCGAGCGCCTCCTCGTGGGACGCCGGGTTTAGGGCGTCGAAGGCGACCGTACGGACGTCCACGCCGTCACTGCTCAGGCCGTCCGGGCGCAGAGCGCGCAGGGACGCGGCCGCGGCGTCCAGCGCGGGGGAGGGACGCCCCGCGAGCCATACCGTACGTGCGCGCCGCGCGATGAGCCTGCGCGCGGTGGCGAGGCCGATCCCGGACGTGCCGCCGAGTACCAGCAGGGACTGCGGGGCGCCGAACGCGTCCTTCATCGGTGTCTCCATTCGGGGTTCGTGTCTTCTTCGGGTCTGGTTCCTCATCGGGGCCGGGCTCTCAGAGCGCGAGCCTGCGGGCCAGGTCGGACGTGATGACGCCGTCGGGATCGAGTTCGGCGCGCACCGCCCTGAACTCGGCCAGGCGCGGGTACATCGCCTCCAGCAGGCCGGGCCGCAGCCGCGCGTCCTGGGCGAGGTTGACGCGGCCGCCCGCGGCGGCCACCTCCTCGTCCAGTTCGTCGAGGAAACGGCCGAGGCCGCTCGCGCTCGCGGGGATGTCGAGCGCGAGGGCCCAGCCGGGCAGGGGGAACGACAGCAGGCCCGTGCCCGCTGCACCGAGGCGCTGCAGCGTCGCCGCGGGCACCGGCACGGCCCGGCGCGCGACATGGCGCACGATCCGGTGCAGCGCGTCCTCGTGGCCGAGACCGACGACGCACTCGTACCGCACGAAACCGCTGCGGCCGTAGCAGCGGTCCAGGCGAGGCCACGGGCCGAGCGGCCGGGTCAGCGGCCGCAGAGCACGCGCCCTGCGCGGCGGCGAGGCCCGGAACCGCAGCGCGTTCAGCGCGCGCACCGCCCCGGCGCCCAGCAGGCCGTCCGGGACCAGCTCCGGTGATCGGTT
>NZ_JAGIQL010000026.1 GCF_017813245.1 Streptomyces montanisoli | reverse complement strand
CGTAGGGGTCGAGCTCGCCGGCGGCGACCCGGGCGGCGAGCGCGTCGAGGCGGGCGTCGCCGCGCAGGTCGGCGATGCGCTCGCGCAGCGACGTGACGGCGATCGTCTCGACCTCGCGCCCCGCGCGGTGCGCGCGCCGCGCCGCCAGGGCGCCGTGCTCGTCCATCCACGCGCGGTGCTTCTCCAGCGCCTCGACGACCTCGTCGGTGCCCTCGCCGCGCGCCGCGACCGTCTTGACGATGGGCGGCCGCCAGTCCCCCGGGGCGCGGGACTCGCCGAGGCCCAGCATGTGGTTGAGCTCGCGGGCCGTGGCGTCCGCGCCGTCCCTGTCGGCCTTGTTGACCACGTAGACGTCGCCGATCTCCAGGATCCCGGCCTTGGCCGCCTGGATGCCGTCCCCCATGCCCGGCGCCAGCAGCACCACGGACGTGTCGGCCTGGGAGGCGATCTCGACCTCCGACTGGCCGACCCCGACGGTCTCCACCAGGATCACGTCGCACCCCGCCGCGTCCAGTACGCGGATCGCCTGGGGCGCGGCCCATGCGAGCCCGCCGAGGTGGCCGCGCGTGGCCATCGAGCGAATGTAGACGCCCGGGTCGGACGCGTGCTCCGCCATGCGGACACGGTCGCCGAGCAGCGCGCCGCCGGAGAACGGCGACGACGGGTCGACGGCCAGCACGCCCACCCGCCTGCCCGCCTTCCGGTACGCCGTGACCAGGGCGGACGTCGACGTGGACTTGCCGACGCCGGGCGAGCCGGTGAGACCCACCACGTACGCCCCGCCGGTGAGCGGCGCGAGGGCCGCCATCACCTCGCGCAGCTGCGGCGACGCCCCCTCGACCAGGGAGATCAGCCGGGCCACCGCACGGGGCCTGCCCGCCCTGGCCTGCGTCACGAGCTCGGAGACGTCCACCACTGCCCGGGTCCTCCCGTGTTTCGAGTTACTTCGCCGCGCGCGCTACGTCGCCACGCGTTACTTCGCCGCGCGTTACTTGGCCACGCGCACGATCAGCGCGTCGCCCTGGCCGCCGCCGCCGCAGAGCGCGGCCGCGCCGACCCCGCCGCCGCGCCGCTTGAGCTCCAGCGCGAGGTGGAGCACGAGGCGGGCGCCCGACATGCCGATCGGGTGCCCGAGGGCGATCGCGCCGCCGTTGACGTTCACCAGGTCGGGCGACACCCCCAGGTCCTTCACGGACTGTACGGCGACCGCCGCGAACGCCTCGTTGATCTCGATGAGGTCGAGATCGCCCACGCCGATGCCCTCCTTGCCGAGCGCGTGCTCGATCGCGTGGGACGGCTGGGACTGGAGGGAGTTGTCGGGGCCCGCGACATTGCCGTGCGCGCCGATCTCGGCCAGCCAGGAGAGCCCGAGCTCCTCGGCCTTGGCCTTGCTCATGACGACGACGGCCGCGGCGCCGTCCGAGATCTGCGAGGAGCTGCCCGCGGTGATCGTGCCGTCCGCGGAGAACGCGGGGCGCAGCCTGGCCAGGCCCTCGGCCGTGGTGTCGGGGCGGATGCCCTCGTCGGCCGAGACGAGGACCGGCTCGCCCTTGCGCTGCGGGACCTCCACCGGCACGATCTCGGCGTCGAACACGCCGTTCTTGCGCGCGGCCGCCGCGCGCTGGTGGGACCTGGCGGCGAACTCGTCCTGCGGGGCGCGCTCGATGCCGAGGCGGGTGTTGTGCTTCTCCGTCGAGGCGCCCATGGCGATGTCCTCGTACGCGTCCGTCAGGCCGTCGTGCGCCATGGCGTCCAGCACTTCGAGCGAGCCGTACTTGTACCCCTCGCGGGACTTCGGCAGCAGGTGCGGCGCGTTGGTCATGGACTCCTGGCCGCCGGCGACCACGACGTCGAACTCGCCGGCGCGGATCATCTGGTCGGCCATGGCGATCGCGTCGAGCCCGGACAGGCAGACCTTGTTGATCGTCAGCGCGGGCACGGTCATGGGAATGCCGGCCTTGACGGCGGCCTGGCGGGCGGGCAGCTGCCCGGCGCCCGCCTGCAGCACCTGCCCCATGATCACGTAGTCGACCTGCTCGGGCCCGACGCCGGCGCGCTCCAGCGCGGCCTTGATCGCGAAGCCGCCGAGATCCGCCCCGGAGAAGGACTTGAGCGAGCCGAGCAGCCGCCCCATGGGCGTGCGCGCGCCCGCGACGATCACTGACGTGGTGGTGTTCGATCCGGACATGAGCACGATCCCCTTTGCGTGCGGCCCGGCGCCGGCCGGCCCTGACGTGACTTGCGGCTAGGTGGGCGTTCCCGCGTGAACGACGGTTAACTTCCAATGTAGCCGGGGGCACGGACATCGGTCACCGGCCGGTCCGTGTGACGGCGCGCACGTTGCGTCACCGGCCGTACCGCGCTGGACTTGGCGCATGCTGACGCGCATCGACCACATCGGAATCGCCTGCCACGACCTGGACACGACCGTCGAGTTCTACCGCTCGACGTACGGCTTCGAGGTCCTCCACACCGAGGTCAACGAGGAGCAGGGCGTGCGGGAGGCCATGCTCCGCATCAACGGCACCTCGGACGGCGGCTCCTCCTACCTCCAGCTGCTCGAACCCGTGCGGGAGGACTCGGCCGTGGGCAAGTGGCTGGCCCGGCACGGGGAGGGCGTCCATCACATCGCGTTCGGCACCGGGGACGTCGACGGCGACTCCGAGGCCATCAGGGACAAGGGCGTCCGCGTCCTGTACGACGAGCCCAGGACGGGCACGATGGGCTCACGTATCACCTTTCTTCACCCGAAGGACTGCCACGGAGTCCTCACGGAACTGGTCACCTCCGCCACGGAGCACTGACTCCGCGTGTCCCGGGCCCGGTACAGTGGGCCGGGCCGGGGCCGGGCCGGGGCGGCGCTCCCACCGATGATCTGACACCATTCCCCCGGGGGGCCGTTCACCTAGGACGGCGCTCGCTCAGCAGAGTTGCGACCAGGGGACGGATGGGACCGCGCAGTGCGGGGCTACGAACGCCAGGAGAGCCACCGGGCTGACGACCAGCTCTCGCGGATCGAAGCCGAGATGGACCGGCTGCGGACCGCGCGGGAGAAGGCCGTCCAGCACGCCGAGGACCTCGGTTACCAGGTCGAGGTCTTGCGCGCCAAGCTCCACGAGGCGCGCCGCAACCTCGCGATGAGGCCCTCCTCCTACGACGGTGCCGATCTGGGCTACCAGGCGGAACAGATGCTCCGCAACGCCCAGATGCAGGCCGACCAGCTGCGCTCGGACGCCGAGCGCGAGCTGCGGGACGCGCGCGCCCAGACGCAGCGCATCCTCCAGGAGCACGCCGAGCACCAGGCGCGGCTCCAGGCCGAGCTGCACGAGGAGGCCGTGCAGCGGCGCCAGCGCCTCGACCAGGAGCTCGCCGAGCGCAGGCAGACCGTCGAGTCGCACGTCAACGAGAACGTGGCCTGGGCCGAGCAACTGCGCGCCCGTACCGAGTCGCAGGCGCGCAGGCTCATGGAGGAGTCGCGCGCCGAGGCCGAGCAGTCCCTGTCGGCGGCGCGCGCCGAGGCCGCGCGCGTGGCCGACGAGGCCAGGCAGCGCCTCACCGCCGAGGCGGAGACCGCGCGCGGCGAGGCCGAGGCGCTGCTGCTGCGCGCCCGCAGGGACGCGGAGCGGCTGCTGAACGCCGCCTCCACCCAGGCGCAGGAGGCCACGAGCCACGCCGAGCAGCTGCGTACGACGACGGCCGCCGAGTCCGACCAGGCCCGCCGGCAGGCCGCCGATCTTGCCAAGGCGGCGGAGCAACGCGTCCAGTCGGCCGAGGAGCGGCTGCGCGAGGCACGCGCGGAGGCCGACAAGGTCGTCGCAGAGGCCAAGGAGGACGCGGCCAAGCGCCTCGCGGGCGCCGAGTCGCAGAACGAGCAGCGCACCCGCACGGCGAAGGCGGAGATCGCGCGTCTCGTCGGCGAGGCGACCGAGGAGGCCGAGGCCGCCAAGGCTGAGGCGGAGCAGGTACTCGCGGACGCGCGCGCGGAGGCCGACAAGCTCGTCTCCGAGGCCGGGGAGAAGGCGCGCTCGGCGGCCGCCGAGGACACCGCCGCGCAGCTCGCCAAGGCGGCGCGTACCGCGGACGAGGTCCTCACCAAGGCGTCCGACGACGCCAAGGACACCCGGCGCAAGGCGGGCGAGGAGGCCGAGCGGATCCGCCGCGAGGCCGCCGCCGAGGCGGACCGGCTGCGCGCGGAGGCCGCGGAGGCAGCCGACCAGCTCAAGGGCGCCGCCAAGGACGACACCAAGGAGTACCGCGCCAAGACGGTCGAGCTCCAGGAGGAGGCGCGCCGGCTGCGCGGCGAGGCCGAGCAGCTGCGCTCCGAGGCGGTCGCCGAGGGCGAGCAGATCAGGAGCGAGGCCCGCAGGGAGGCCGTCCAGCAGATCGAGGAGGCCGCCGGGTCGGCCGAGGAGCTGCTGACGAAGTCCAGGGCCGACGCCGACGAGCTGCGCTCGGCGGCGAGCACCGAGAGCGAGCGGGTGCGCACGGAGGCCATCGAGCGCGCCACGACGCTGCGCAGGCAGGCCGAGGAGACCCTGGAGCGCACGCGCGCGGAGGCCGACCGGCTGCGCGCCGAGGGCGAGGAGCAGGCCGAGGCGGCGAAGACGGCCGCCGAGGAGGCCGCGGCCCGGCTGCGCGAGGAGACCGAGCGCGGCGTCGAGGCGCGCAAGTCCGAGGCCGCGGGTGAGCTGACGCGGCTCCACTCGGAGGCCGAACAGCGCGTGGAGGCGGCCGAGTCCGCGCTCGCCGAGGCGCGCGAGGAGGGCGAGCGGATCCGCCGCGAGGCCGCCGAGGAGGCGGAGCGCCTGCGGTCCGAGACCGCGGAGCGGTCCAGGTCGCTGAGCGACCAGGCCGAGCAGGAGGCGGAGCGGCTGCGCACGGAGGCCGCGTCCGACGCGTCCGCGTCCCGCGCGGAGGCGGAGAACGTGGCGGTGCGGCTGCGCTCCGACGCGGCGACCGAGGCGGAGCGGCTCAAGACGGAGGCGCAGGAGAGCGCCGACCGGATCAGGAGCGAGGCGGCTGCGGCCGCGGAGCGGGTGGGCACCGAGGCGGCCGAGGCACTGTCGGCCGCGCAGGAGGAGGCGGCGCGGCGCCGCCGCGAGGCCGAGGAGCTGCTGGACTCGGCGCGCACCGAGGCGGGGCGCGAGCGGGAGCACGCACGCGAGCAGAGCGAGGAGCTGCTCGCCGCCGCACGCAAGCGCGTGGAGGAGGCGCAGGCCGAGGCGCGGCGGCTGGCCGAGGAGGCCGACCGCGGCGCGACGGAGACGGTCGCGGCGGCCGAGCAGACGGCGCAGCAGGTGCGGGACTCCGTCGCGGGCCTGCACGACCAGGCCGAGCAGGAGATCGCCGGGCTGCGCTCGGCCGCCGAGCACGCGGCGGAGCGCATGCGCACGGAGGCGCAGGAGGAGGCCGAGCGGCTGCGGGCCGACGCCCACGCGGAGCGCGAGCGCGCCACCGAGGACGCGAACCGGATCCGTACGCGCGCCCAGGAGGAGTCGGACGCGGCGCAGGCCCTCGTCGAACAGACCGTCAACGAGGCCGCGGCCGAGGCGGACCGGCTGCGCACGGAGGCCACGGCGCACGCGCAGCGGCTGCGGACCGAGGCGTCGGACGCGCGCGCGTCGGCGGAGTCGGACGCCTCCCGTACACGCGCCGAGGCGCGCGACGACGCGAACCGCATGCGTTCCGAGGCAGCCGCGCAGGCCGATCGGCTCGTCACGGAGGCGACCGCCGAGACGGAGCGCATGCGCGCGGAGGCGGCCGGTACGGTCGGCTCGGCCAGGCAGGCCGCGGAGCGCATGCGCGCCGAGGCCGAGCAGATCAGGGCCGACGGCGAGGCGGAGGCTGAGCGGCTGCGCGCCGAGGCCCAGGCCGAGGCGGACCGGGTGCTCGACGAGGCGCGCAAGGACGGCGCCAAGCGCCGCTCGGACGCGGCCGAACAGGCCGACCAGCTCATGAAGGCGGCCCAGGAGGAGGCGCTGCGCGTCGCCACCGAGGCGGAGTCCAACGCGGACGCCATGGTCGGCGCGGCGCGCAAGGAGGCCGAGCGCATCACCGCGGAGGCCACCGTCGAGGGCAACACGGCCGTGGAGCGCGCGCGTACGGACGCCGACGAACTGCTGGTGGGCGCGCGGGGGGACGCCGCCGCGCTGCGGGAGCGCGCCGAGGAGGCGCGTGCCCGGGTGGACGCCGAGATCGAGGAGCTGCACGAGCGGGCGAGGAGGGAAACCTCGGAGCAGCTGAAGACGGTCGGCGAGCGGGTGGATACTCTGATGAAGGCGGCGAACGAGCAGCGCGCCGAGGCCGAGCAGAAGGCCAAGGAGGTGCTCGCCGCTGCCGATTCGGAGGCGAGCAAGGTCAGGATCGCCGCGGTGAAGAAGGCCGAGGGCCTGCTCAAGGAGGCCGAGCAGAAGAAGGCCGGACTCGTCAGGGAGGCCGAGCAGTTGCGTGCGGACGCCGGCCGGGACGCCGAACGGATGGTCTCGGAGGGCAAGCACGAGCTCGACATCCTGGCGCGCAGACGCGCGGACATCCAGACCGAGATCTCGCGGGTCCAGGACGTGCTCGAGGCTCTCGAGTCGTTCGAGGGCCCGGGCGGCTCCGGCAAGGACGGCACCGTCAAGGCGGGTGCCTCGGCCGGGTCGACGCGTTCGAATGGTAAGCCTTCGGACGGGTAGTCAGGAGCGAACCACTCAAAAGGCTGGACATTCTGCATACCAAAGCCGCATCGACGCGTTGACACGCCGTACAGGCCCCTAGGATTCCCCCTATCACCTCACCGGTCTCATTCGACAGGAACCCCATGAGCGACACTTCCTCACCATTCGGCTTCGAGCTCGTGCGGCGTGGTTACGACCGCGGTCAGGTGGACGACCGCATTACCAAGCTCGTCGCCGACCGGGACAGCGCGCTGTCCCGTATCACCTCTCTGGAAAAGCGCATCGAGGAGCTCCACCTCGAGACGCAGAACGCCCAGGCCCAGGTCAACGACGCCGAGCCGTCGTACGCCGGGCTCGGCGCCCGCGTCGAGAAGATCCTCCGCCTCGCCGAGGAGGAGGCGAAGGACCTGCGTGAAGAGGCGCGCAGGGCCGCCGAGCAGCACCGTGAGCTCGCCGAGTCGGCGGCCCAGCAGGTGCGCAACGACGCGGAGGCGTTCGCCGCCGAGCGCAAGTCGAAGGCGGAGGACGAGGGCGTCCGCATCGTCGACAAGGCGAAGGGCGACGCGTCCACGCTGCGCTCCGACGCGCAGAAGGACGCGCAGTCCAAGCGCGACGAGGCCGAGGCCCTGTTCGAGGAGACGCGCGCCAAGGCCGCCCAGGCCGCCGCGGACTTCGAGACGAACCTGGCCAAGCGCCGCGAGCAGTCCGAGCGCGACCTGGCGTCGCGTCAGGCGAAGGCGGAGAAGCGCCTGGCGGAGATCGAGCACCGCGCCGAGCAGCTGCGCCTCGAGGCCGAGAAGCTGCGTACGGACGCGGAGCGCAGGGCACGCCAGACGGTGGAGACCGCGCAGCGCCAGTCCGAGGACATCGTCGCGGACGCGAACGCCAAGGCGGACCGCATCCGCAGCGACTCGGAGCGCGAGCTCGCGGCCCTGACCAACCGTCGCGACTCGATCAACGCGCAGCTGACGAACGTCCGCGAGATGCTCGCGTCGCTGACGGGTGCCGCGGTGGCCGCGGCCGGTACGCCCGCCGACGACGAGCCGGTCTCCCGCGGCGTGCCGGCGCAGCAGTCCCGCTGATCCGGGCACGGTACGCGGACCGTTCGGTAACAGTTCTGTCAGCCCCTCGCCACCCCGGTGGCGAGGGGCTTTGCGCGCCTCTAGGTTGGCCAGCATGATCGAGGTCGAGGGGCTCACGAAACGCTACGGCCGCAAACTGGCGGTCGATCACCTGTCTTTCCAAGTGCGACCAGGTGTGGTGACGGGCTTTCTGGGGCCGAACGGCGCCGGGAAGTCCACCACGATGCGCATGATGCTCGACCTGGACAACCCGACGAGCGGCTCTGTCCGCATCAACGGCCAGGGCTACCACGACCTGCCCGACCCGCTGAAGCACATCGGCGCGCTGCTCGAGGCGAAGGCGATGCACGGCGGGCGCACCGCCTACAACAACCTGCTGTGCCTGGCGCAGAGCAACCGCATCCCGCGGCGCCGGGTCGACGAGGTGCTCGACATGGTCGGGCTCACGGCCGTCGCGAAGAAGAAGTCCAAGGGGTTCTCGCTCGGCATGGGGCAGCGCCTCGGCATCGCCTCCGCGCTGCTCGGCAACCCCGAGATCCTGATGTTCGACGAGCCGGTCAACGGCCTCGACCCCGAGGGCATCCACTGGATCCGCAACCTGATGAAGGCCCTTGCCGCCGAGGGGCGCACGATCTTCGTGTCGAGCCACCTGATGAGCGAGATGGCGCTGACGGCCGACCACCTCATCGTCATCGGCCAGGGCCGGCTGCTCGCCAACACGTCGATGGCGGACTTCATCCACCAGAACTCGCGCAGCTACGCGCGCCTGCGCTCGCCGCAGCCCGAGCAGCTGCGCGATGTCCTGCGGGACGCGGGTTACGCGGTGACCGAGGCCGGCGGCGGGGCGCTGGAGATCGACGGTGCCGAGACGGAGCGCCTGGGCGAGCTGGCGGCCGAGCACCGGATCGTCCTGCACGAGCTGAGCGCGCAGCGCGCCTCGCTCGAAGAGGCCTTCATGCAGATGACCGCCGAGTCGGTGGAGTACCACGCGCACACCGGCGGCGAGGAGCCGGGCGGGCAGCTGCCGCCCGGGGGCGGCTGGGGCCCGGAGCAGGCCCCGCAGCAGGCCCAGCAGCCCGCCTGGGGGCAGGGCTGGAACCAGGGCGGGCGCGACGGCCGCCGCGACAAGGAGATCTGAGCGATGGCATCGGCAGCGGCGGTCCTCCAGTCCGAGTGGACCAAGATCCGCACGGTCTCGTCCACGACGTGGACGCTGATCAGCGTGTTCCTGGCGACCGTGGTGATCGGCGGCGTGATCTCCGCCGTCTCCAACTCGACCTTCGGCGATCTCTCCGACGTCTCGCAGACGACCTTCGACCCCACCCTGACCAGCTTCTCCGGCATGGTCCTCGGCCAGCTCGCGATGGTGGTCTTCGGCGTGCTGGTGGTCGGCTCCGAGTACTCCTCCGGCATGATCCGCACCTCGCTGGCCGCCGTGCCGCGGCGGGCGACGTTCCTGTTCAGCAAGATCGGCGTGGCGGGGCTGCTGGCGCTGGTCGTCGGGCTGATCACCGGTTTTGTCGCGTTCTTCATCGGCCAGGCGCTGCTCGGCGACCACAGCACCACGATCGGCGAGCCCGGCGTGCTGCGCGCGGTGATCGGCAGCGGGCTCTACATGTGCCTGATCGCGCTCTTCTCCATGGGCATCACGGTGATGCTGCGCAGCTCCATGCTGTCGCTGGGAATCCTGATGCCGTTCTTCTTCCTGGTGTCCAACATCCTGGCGGCCGTGCCGAAGGCCAAGGACGTCGCGCACTACTTCCCCGACCAGGCCGGGCAGAAGCTCCTGCAGGTCGTGCCGGACGCCGCGAACGGCGGCGGCGGCTCGTACGGCCCCTGGGGCGGCTTCGGGATCATGTGCGCGTGGGTGGTCGCGGCGCTGATCGGGGGCTACCTGGTGCTGCGAAACCGCGACGCGTAGCCGGGGCGCGGGCCGCGCGGGCGGGGGCGTGGACGCAGGCCCGCGCGGTTATGGCTTGGCCCGTCCCGTGCCCGTACGGATATCCTCGCTGGTGCGAGTACCGACCGTCGATGGGGCTGGAGATGATCGAGGCCGCCGGCCTGACCAAGCGCTACGGCGCCAAGACCGCCGTTCACGACCTCACCTTCGAGGTGCGCCCCGGGCATGTGACGGGCTTCCTCGGCCCCAACGGCTCGGGCAAGTCCACGACGATGCGCATGATCGTCGGTCTCGACCGGCCGACGAGCGGCACCGTCACCGTCGGCGGCCGGCCGTTCCGGCAGACGCCGAACGCGCCACGCAAGGTCGGCGCGCTGCTCGACGCGCAGGCCGTGCACGGCGGGCGCAGCGCGCGCAACCACCTGCTCTCGCTCGCCCAGCTGTCCGGCATCCCGGCCTCCAGGGTCGAAGAGGTGCTCGACGTGGTGGGCCTGCGCGACGTGGCGGGCAAGCGCTCCAAGGGGTTCTCCCTGGGGATGGGGCAGCGCCTCGGCATCGCGGCCGCGCTGCTCGGCGACCCGCAGGTGCTGCTGTTCGACGAGCCGGTCAACGGCCTCGACCCCGAGGGCATCTACTGGGTCCGCACGCTGATGAAGCGGCTCGCCGCCGAGGGCCGCACGGTCCTCGTCTCGTCGCACCTGATGAGCGAGATGGCGGTGACGGCCGACCACCTGCTCGTCATCGGCAGGGGCAGGCTGCTAGCCGACATGAGCGTGCGCGAGTTCATCTCGCGCAACTCGGCGGACTTCGCGCGCGTGCGGGTCGCCGACGACGCCGCCGGGCGCACGGGAGAGCTCGCCGCGGCCGTCGCGGAGGCGGGCGGCAGGGCGCTGAAGGAACCGGACGGCGCGCTGCGCGTGACGGGGATCGACCTGCCCCGCATCAGCGACCTCGCGCACAAGGCGGACATCAGGCTGTGGGAGCTCTCGCCGCACCACGCCTCCCTCGAAGAGGCGTACATGCGTCTGACGCAGGACGTGGTCGACTACCGGTCGACCGACGACGAGCTCGCGGGGTTCACGCCCCCCGAGGACGAGGCGCACCCGCTCGACACCGCGCCCGGGCCGCCCGAGGTGCCCGAGGTGCCCGCGCAGGGCTGGTACGCACCCCCGCCGCCGGGCCAGGCACCGCCGCAGACCAGGAGCAGGCCATGAACCCGGACACCGACGTGCGCGGCTACGTGTCGCCCATCGAGGTGCGCAGGGCGCACCTCGGGGACGCGATCCTCGCCGAGTGGACGAAGATGCGGTCCGTGCGCTCGACGATGTGGACGCTCGGCGCGCTGGTCGTCGTGGTGCTCGGCGTGGGCACGGTGATCCCGTGGGCGGTGCGGACCGACGCCCCGGGCCCGCAGGGCGACCCGCCGCTCGCGTACGGCTTCTTCGGGGTGCTGCTCGGCACCGTCTGCGTGATCACGCTCGGGGCGCTGTCGTTCTCGTCCGAGTTCGGCACCGGCCTGATCCGTACGACCCTGACGGCCTGCCCGAGCCGCGCCCGGGTGCTGGCGGCCAAGACGGCGGTGTACTTCTGCCTGGTCTTCGCGCTGACGCTGGTGCTCACCGTGATCGCGGGCATCTTCGAGGTGGTGATCATCAACTCGCCGAACCCGGGCCCGACGGTATGGGCACCCGCGACGGTCGGCGTGAGCGTCTACATGGCGCTGCTCGGTGTCCTGTCGCTGGCCGTGGGCGCGATGGTCAGGCACGCGGCGGGCGCGGTCACGGCGATGCTCGGGATCGTGCTGCTGCCGCTGGTCGTCGCGATGTTCCTGCCCAGGCCGCTGAGCGGTGTCAGGTCGGTGCTGCTGAACTACTCGATCCCGAGCCAGCTCGTGTCCTTCTACGGTGCGTTCGGCGGCTTCGCCAACGGGTCGCAGCCGAGCGGCTGGGTGTCGCTGTGGATCCTGCTCGGCGTCGTCGCCCTGGCGATGGCCGGGGCGTACGTGGCCCTGGACCGGCGGGACGTCTGACGCCGCACGCGGGACGTCCGAGACAGCACGCGGGCCCCACGGAGGCCGCACGCGGGGCGTCGGCGGCCGCACGCGGGGCGTCGGCGGCGCCTCAGTAGCGTGGCGCGTTCCGTGAACGCTGCACGCGGGCGCCGCGCCGGTCCTTCGCGTTCCAGCACGACTGGTGCCAGTGGCGCCTGTCGTCGACGCCGCCGTACTCGGGCCAGGCCACGACGTGCGGCACGTGCGAGGGGATCTCCTGGTCGCAGCCGGGGCACCGGTAGCGCTTGCCGGCCGCGCTGGCCCCGGCCACGTGGCGCACGGCCCACTCCTCGCCCTGCCACGACTCGGTGCGCTGGAAGCCGCCGTAGCGGCTGCCCGCGTCGCCGCCGCCCCGGTCGGTCGGCTTCTCGCCGCCTCGTGGGCGGTTGCGACGTGGGGACATGAGGCACCTCACGGGGCGTGCGGCAGGACTGGCAGGACTGCGTTCCAGCGTAAGGGCTCCGTTACGGCGTGAGGGCGCGCGGCGGCTTGGCGGGCCGGGGCGTGAGGGCTCTCTTTTCGCCACAAACAGGGGGCAATTACCGGACAATCGCAAGATCTTGGTCCTCAGCCGTGCCTTTGGCACGTGTCAGGCGTTACTGCCGGGAGAGGGGAGCCGCTTCGGCCGCGAGGAGGCGAAGGCGATGCGTGTGGGGAACGAGACCCGTACGGGAACGCGCCTGGGGACGTTTGTGCTGGCAGCGCAGTTCCCCGGGCAGGGGCAGGGCGAGGCCCTGCACCGAGCCGTACGTACGGCGCAGGCCGTGGAGGACGCGGGGCTCGACGACGTGTGGCTCGCCGAGCACCACTTCGTCCCGTACGGCGTCTGCCCCTCGGCCGTGACGCTCGCGGGGCTGCTGCTCGGAAGGACGCGGCGCATCCGGGTGGGTACGGCGGTCAGCGTGTTGCCGAACACGCATCCGGTGACGCTCGGCGAGCAGGCGGCGCTGCTGCACGTGCTCTCCGACGGCCGGTTCTCGCTCGGCGTCGGCCGGGGCGGGCCCTGGGTCGACCTGGAGGTGTTCGGAGCCGGTCTCGCCGCCTTCGAGCGGGACTTCCCCGAGGCGCTCGACCTGCTGCTGCGGTGGCTGCGCGAGCCCAGGGTCGACGCGCTCGGCCCGCGCTTCACGTTCCGCGAGGTGCCCGTCGTACCGCGCCCCGACGAACTGCTCGACGTGCCGGGCCCCGAGGTGGTGGTGGCGTGCACGTCGCCGAAGAGCGTACGGCTCGCGGCGGAGCGCGGCCTGCCGATGCTGCTCGGCATGCACGCCGACGACGAGGAGAAGGCCGGCATGGTCGCCCTCTGGCGCAGGCACGCGCGCGAGGCGGGTCACGACCCCGAGGGCGCGCACGTGTCGGTGGGGGTGGCGCAGATCGCGGACAACCGCGCGGAGGCGACGGAGACGCTCCTGAAGGCGCTGCCCGGCTGGCTGCGCCAGGGGCTCGGCGCGCACACCACCGTGGACGGCAGGCGGCGTTCGATGCGCGACCCGCACGACTACACGGAGCTGCTGTGCGCGCTGCATCCGGTCGGGCCGCCCCGGCTGGCCGCCGACCGGCTCGCCGCGACGTCGGAGCGTACGGGCGTCACGCGCTTCGCCCTGATGGTGGAGGGGTCGGGCGACCTGGCCGCCACCGAGGAGAACGTGCGGCGCCTGGGCGCCGAGGTCCTGCCGCAACTGGTGTGACGTGCGGGGCGCGAGGGGCGCGAGGGGCGCGCAAGGCCTGGCCGAATCCGGCGGGTCGCCACCGGGTCACACCGGCGTGCGCGCCCACGCGCGGCGCGTGGCGGGCTCACCGGCCCGCGCGAAGCGGGCGGACGCGGGCCGCCCCGCACCGATCACCCCCTCCGGTGCGAGGCGGCCGCGCGGCCGAGTACGCGGCTGCGTGCCCGTCAGCAGTCCCGCAGTTCGGGCGACTGGTTGAGCAGCTGGGCCCGCACGGACGTGAAGCGGGAGAGCCGCTCGTCGACCGAAGGATCCAGCGGGAAGACCGCCACGCGGTGGCAGTTCTGGAACGCGAGGCGCACTCCGAAGTGGCGCTGGAGCGCACCCCGTATGGAGTCACTCGCGAGCGCGCGCAGCAGCTGACCTCGTGCGTGCTCGTCCGGCGGGGGCGTCTGGTTGTCGGCGAACTCGCCGCCGTCGACCTTCAGCTGGGCCACCAGTGAGCTGATCATCTCCCACGCGTAGGGCAGGGAGGTCCTTACGCAGTCGACGAAGTCGGCTTCGTCGACCTCACCTCGCTCGGCCTGCTCCAAGAGCGCCGGTGAGACGTCGAGCGACATGGGTTCTCCTCTCGCGACCCCGCGATCGGGGTCTTACGGCCAGGGAATGGGGGCCGGGGGCGACGCAGAGTGCACGACCGGCGACCTCCTGCTTACACGTTAGGCGCGCCGCCAGGCCCGCACCAGGCAGAAGGGAGCACAACCGGCCACAGCCGAACGGGGCTTGTGGGGCGAATCGCGTCCTGGGACAGCAGTCGAGTAGCGTTGCGGACCATGCGTCTCGTCATCGCCCGCTGCTCCGTCGACTACGCGGGCCGGCTCACCGCCCACCTTCCGTCCGCTCCCCGCCTCATCCTGGTCAAGGCCGACGGCAGCGTGTCGATCCACGCCGACGACCGTGCGTACAAGCCCCTCAACTGGATGTCGCCACCCTGCACGCTCAAGGAGGCCGACGGCGTCTGGACGGTCGTCAACAAAGCGGGCGAGAAACTGATCATCACCATGGAGGAGGTCGTGCACGACTCCTCGCACGAGCTGGGTGTGGACCCCGGCCTGATCAAGGACGGCGTGGAGGCGCACCTGCAGGAACTCCTCGCGGACCGCATCGAGACCCTGGGCACGGGCTACAGCCTGATCCGCCGCGAGTACCCCACCGCGATCGGCCCCGTGGACATCCTCTGCCGGGACGGTGACGGCGGCACGATCGCGGTGGAGATCAAGCGGCGTGGCGAGATCGACGGTGTGGAGCAGTTGACCCGCTACCTCGATCTGCTGAACCGCGACCCCCATCTGTCGCCGGTGAAGGGCGTGTTCGCGGCGCAGGAGATCAAGCCGCAGGCGCGTGTGCTGGCGACGGACCGTGGCATCGGCTGCGTGGTGCTCGACTACGACGCGCTGCGTGGCATCGAGGACGACAAGCTCCGCCTGTTCTGACCGGCGGGGCAGCCCGGCGGGCGGCAGGCGGCCCCGCCGGGCGTCACTGAGCGGACTGCGAGGCCGTCGCCGACGCGGACTGCGCCGACTGGGACTGCCCGCCGCCGGAGATCGTCTCAGACGTCGTCTCCGAGGGGGACGTGCTGCTCGGCGGCGGCGTCGTCGGCGAGTCGGTGGGCGATGTCGAGTCGCTCGGGGGCGGTGGGGACGTCGACGTGGACGAGCCGTCCGTCGGCGACGACGAGGACGACGACGGGGACGACTCGCCGGGTGACGTCGACGTGCTGCCCCCGGTGCCGGACGGCGAACCGGAATCGCCGTCGCCCGTCGTGCCGGTGGACCCCGTTCGCGAATGCGACGGCCCGCCCGGCGCTCCCCCGGCGTCCGGCGGCGACGCCGCGCCCGACGGCCCCGACGCGGACGGCGACGACGACACCGAACCACCGGCGCCATGCGAGGACGTCGCGTGCGAGTGCGTC
The DNA here is from genome assembly GCF_017813245.1 of Streptomyces montanisoli. Taxonomy (GTDB): domain Bacteria; phylum Actinomycetota; class Actinomycetes; order Streptomycetales; family Streptomycetaceae; genus Streptomyces; species Streptomyces montanisoli. The sequence continues at coordinate 41,575 of NZ_JAGIQL010000026.1, read as the reverse complement.
GCCTGCGGCGCGTCCGTCGCCGGCTCCTGCGGCGGCAGCCCGTCGCCCTCGGGGTCCGACTGCTCCGTCGCCGTGTGGGTGGACTGCGGGCTGTTGTCCGACGCCATGCCCAGCGTCACGACCGTGCCCATCACCGCGGCGAGCACCGCACCGGCGCCCGCGGCGACCATGTTGCGCTTCGCGCCGCCGATGAGCCTGCGCCCGCCGCGCGGACGCGGCACAGGGCCTGACACCACCGGCTCCCGCAGCGGCGCGGTCTCGGCCGCACCGGCCGGCAGGGCGGCCACGATCGGCGTGGGCCGCGTCTCGTTCGGCTGCGTCTCGTATTCCTGTGCCGGACGCGGCGTCACGGGCACCGGCATCGTGCCGAGTTCCAGGTCGGACACGAGCGCGAGCGCACGGCGGCCGGCCACCGTGCCGCTCTTGTCGGCGACGATGCCGCGCATGCCGATGGACGCCTCGAGCTCGGCACGCGCCCGGTCGAGATTGCCCGCGCACAGCGCGAGCACGCCGAGCTCGTGGTGGAAGTACGCCTCCTCTGCGACCTCTCCCGCCGCGCGCGCCGCGCCCTGCCCGGCACGCAGCGCCTTCTCCCACAGCCCCCAGCGCAGCCCCGCGAGGAGTACGGGAGCGGCGCTGCGCGCCAGCCGCAGGGCCGTGCCGGCGGCGTCGGGCACGAGGGGGCCCATCGCGGCGAGCACCGCGTCGCCCTCCTGTGCGACACGCTCGGCGGTGACGGAGGGGTGCCCCGTCCACCAGGTGTAGTGCTCGGCGGCGGTGCGCGCGTGCCCGGCCGCGTCGTCCCCGTAGCCGTACGCGAGGAGCTGCGCGGCGACGCCGGGCGCGAGGCGGTACCGGCCGCCCACCGGGGTGAGCAGCGCGCAGTGCAGGAGTTCGCCGAGTGCGGCGTCGGCGTGGGTGTCGCCCACCAGCGCGGGCAGGTGTGCCTGGTGCGGCACCTCGCCGCCCAGCGCCACCGCGAACCTGAGCGTCTCGCGCGCGGACTCGCTGAGCCGGGAGGCGAGCAGACCGGCAGGCGCGGCGCCCTCGCCGAGGCTGGGCAGCGGGACGTCCTGGCCGCCGTCCGCGCCCGGCGCGGTGTCGAAGGCGGGGTCGAACGGGGTCTCCGCGGCCGTGTTGGTGCCCGCGCCCGTGCCCGTGCCCGCGCCTTCCGGATGCTCGGCGAACGCCTCGAACTCGTCGAACCGCTGCGGCGCCGCCCTGAGCCGGTCGCGCTGCCGCAGCAGCGCCCCCGCCTGGACGAACCGCAGGGGCAGGCCCTCGGACTCGAACCAGAGGTCGCCGGCCCAGTTCTTCTCGGCCTCCGTCAGCGGCCGCTCCACGGCCCGTTCGAGGATGTCAAGCGAGGCGGCGCGGCCGAGGCCCGCCAGGAGCACCTCCTCCACGCCGGCGCCGGGCGACGGGGCGGGCACGTCGGGCGTCACGGCGAACAGGAAGGCGCACTCGGGGGTGGCGGACAGCAGGTCGTCCAGCGCCTCCCCGCCGATCTCCAGGTCGTCCACGAGGACGATGGCGCCTATCTCCCGCACGGCGGCGAGGAGTTCGACGCGGTGCGGCCGGTGGAGCGCGGCCGAGCCGAAGACCGTCGCATAGAGCTCGTAAAGCAGGTCGGTCGCGGTGCGGCGGTAGCCGTTCAGGCGTATCAGCCCGTCGGGCGCGAGGGTCGCGCAGCGTGCGGCGACGGCGTCGAGCAGCGCGCTGCGGCCCGAACCCGGGACGCCGAGCAGGCGTATGGAGCGCCCGCGGCCCAGCAGGCCGACGAGCTGGTCGTGTTCGGCCTCCCGCTCGAGCAGCGGCTGCGGCGGGGCGGCGGGGCCCGGCGGAACGGAGGGCCGTCCCGCGCGCCGGAGTGCCGCGCGTTCGTGCGCGTCGCGCCGCACCGGCGGCCCGGGGCGCTGCCCCGGCGCGCACGGCTCGATCTCGCTGCCGTCCACGGGGTTGACGGTGACGAGGAAGTCGCCGGATATCAGCTCGACGGTGCGGGCGGGGTGCGCGGCGGACGTGTGGGCGGCCGACGGCTGCCCCAGCGCGGCCGTGGCGGCCTCGCGTCGTGCCGGCCGGCGCTCCGGAAGTGCGGCGGGGCGGCGCTCCTCGCCGGGCCCGTGCTCCTCGGGTCCCGCGCTCATCGGGTCCATGGCAAATCCCCCAGATCGTGGCAGTGCGGGGCCGGACAGAGAACCCCCGCACTGTATCCAGGAACGCCCGTGACAGTAGAGGCAGGTGGGGCAGGAAAGACAAGCCGGCCGGGAGCCGCGGAGGGTGCCCAGCTCAGCGCGGTGCGCTGGGCGCGGCGCGGTGCACGGGGCACGACGCGATACGCGAGGCACGGCGCGGAGCGCTGGACGCGGCGCGGGGTACTGCGCGCGGCCGGCGTCTCAGACGCGCGGCAGCGACTCGGCGGCGAGCCCGCCCTCGATGGCGAGGATGCGGTGCAGGCGCGTGGCCACCAGCAGGCGCTGCATCTGCGGCGGCACGCCGCGCAGTACGAGCCTGCGGCCGCACCGCCCCGCGCGCCGGTGCACGCCCATGATGACGCCGAGCCCCGTGGCGTCCCAGGAGTCGAGGCCGGTCAGGTCGAGCACGAGGTCGCCGGCTCCGTCGTCGACGGCCGCGTGCAGGACCGTTCGGGCGTCCGCCGCGCTGCGGACGTCGAGGCGTCCCCCGACGACCAGCTCGGCGTGGTCGCCCCTGATGTGCATATGCGCTCCCCGAGAGTGCCGTACCGCTGCGTGCTGGCAGCGCCTGCGTCACGCGCGCCGGTACCGGCCGCGCGCCGGTTGCAACAACTGACTGCCCGAGGGGCCGGGAAGTTGCCGCCTGTAAGCGAACCGATATCGAACTCGCCCCCTTCTCACCCGATCGGGTGAGCGGGAGCGGTCCGTCGTCGTGTTCGGTGCTTACGAAAATTCAGTGCTTGTAGAACCCCTGCCCGCTCTTGCGGCCGATGTCACCCGCGTCCACCATCCGGCGCATCAGCTCGGGCGGTGCGAACTTCTCGTCCTGCGACTCGGTGTAGATGTTGCCCGCGGCGTGCAGCAGGATGTCGACGCCGGTGAGGTCGGCCGTGGCGAGCGGGCCCATTGCGTGGCCGAACCCCAGCTTGCAGGCGAGGTCGATGTCCTCCGCCGTGGCGACGCCCGACTCGTAGAGCTTGATCGCCTCTACCACGAGGGCCGAGATCAGCCGGGTCGTGACGAAGCCGGCCACGTCGCGGTTGACGACCACGCAGGTCTTGCCGACGGACTCGGCGAACTCCCGCGCGGTGGCGAGCGTCGCGTCGCTCGTCTTGTAGCCGCGCACCAGCTCGCACAGCTGCATCATCGGCACGGGCGAGAAGAAGTGGGTGCCGACGACGCGTTCCGGGCGGGTGGTGCCGGCCGCGATCTTCGTGATCGGGATGGCGGAGGTGTTGGAGGCGAGCACGGTCTCCTCCCCCACGATGGCGTCGAGCGCGCGGAAGATCTCGTGCTTCACGTCGAGCTGCTCGAAGACGGCCTCCACCACGAGGTCGGCGTCCGCCACCGCGTCGAGGTCGGTGGTCGTGGTGATGCGGCCGAGCGCGGCCTCGGCGTCCGCCGCCGCCATCTTGTCCTTCGCGACGAACCGGTCGTACGAGGCCTTGATGGTGTCCGTGCCCCGGGTGAGGGCCGCGTCCGTGACGTCACGCAACACGACGTCCCAGCCCGCCTGGGCGGAGACCTGCGCGATGCCGGATCCCATCAGCCCTGCCCCGATGACCGCGAGCTTCCTCGCCACGACACACCTCTCGATTCTCCCGGGCGAGCAGCCGGGCCCTGACGGCTGGGCCGCTCTGCGACGCGCGCCGACGAGTGCGGCGCTCTGCGGAGGTTAGCGGTCCCCGGCGGCCGTGGGGCGGTTCAGAGACACGCGTCACGTCTCAGATGACGGACATCACACCGGGGCCGCGGAGCGCGCCGGTTCTGGCTTACGGGACTTGGCCGCCTCGCGTCCGTTTATCCCATCAGCATCGTCCGCAGCCAGGCCAACTGACCACCCACCAGCAGCGGGAGTGGGTCGTCCGCTGTGGCACCGGCCTCTTCGCGCGGAAACGGGCTACGGCGTGCTGGTCGCCGCCGCGCTCGCGACGGTCTCCCTGGCCGCGGGAGCGCGCGCTTTCCGCAGGGTGTGAGCGCGGGCGGCGGCACGGTGCCTACCCTGTGGGCATGGTCAATCTGACGCGCATCTACACCCGCACCGGCGACAAGGGCACCACCGCGCTCGGCGACATGAGCCGGGCGCCCAAGACCGATCCGCGGATCGGCGCGTACGCCGATGCCAACGAGGCCAACGCCGCGATCGGCACGGCGATCGCGCTCGGCGGGCTGCCCGAGGACGTCGTGAAGGTGCTCGTGCGCGTGCAGAACGACCTGTTCGACGTCGGCGCCGACCTGTCCACACCGGTCGTGCCCGACCCCGAGTACCCGCCGCTGCGCGTCGAGCAGCAGTACGTCGACAAGCTGGAGGCGGACTGCGACCACTACCTGGAGGGCCTGGAGAAGCTGCGCAGCTTCATCCTCCCCGGCGGCACGCCGGGCGCGGCACTGCTGCACCAGGCGTGCACCGTGGTGCGCCGGGCCGAGCGTTCGACGTGGGCGGCCTTCGAGACGCACGGCGAGACGATGAACCCGCTGGCGGCGACGTACCTGAACCGCCTGTCCGACCTCCTGTTCATCCTGGCGCGCGTGGCGAACGGGGAGGTCGGCGACGTCCTGTGGGTGCCGGGCGGCGAGCGCTGAGCCGCGGGCCCGGGTCGCGGGAGCGCGGCCCCGGCCCGCGGGAGTGCGGCGGCCCGCGCACGGACCGATCACCGCCGCGCGTTCCCGGCCCCGCCCCGCGGTTGCCGCTTCGGGAAGAGCGTGTACGACAGCGCGATCACGCCGTGGATCCCGGCGAGCGTGAGCGCGGAGGTGCGCCAGTGGGCCAGCGGCACGGTGCGTGCGCTGTCGCCGACGTACCAGATCGCGAGCTGGAGCAGCGCCAGCGCGACGGCCGCCATCAGCAGGGTCCGCAGCCACAGTTTCGCCTCGTGGACCGCGCGCGGTGCGCCGTAGCGCGGTGGTTTGGGCGGGCGCGGGCCGTCCGCGAGGCGGTGGGCCGCGTGGCCGTCCAGCCACCGGAGCGTGTACCGGCCGTAGGCGACGGTGTAGCCGATGTAGAGGGCGGCGAGACCGTGCTGCCAGTCAGGGTGCCCGCCGTCCCGCAGGTCGACCGCGGTGACCACCAGCAGGGCCACCTCAAGTACCGGCTCCACCAGCAGCACCGCGGCGCTCGTCCGCCGCAGGCGCGTTCTGTAGCGCAGTGCGAGCCCTGTCCCGAGCAGCACCCAGAAAGCCACCTCGCAGGTGACGATCATCGCAAGAACCACGGCGGGCCCGCCTCCCCTCTCGTCTCCCTTCCAGGCTCGGGGCAGCCGTGGGCCGATGCGTCGTCGCCGGTGACGAACCGCGCCTGCATCGTTCGATGTAGTGGCGTGTCGGCCGCCGCGCGGAGGCGGCGTGCCGCGTGGCCGTGTTGGATGGAGCGATGAGGACGGTCGCCATCCCGCGCCCGCACCGCGACGACGTGCTGATCGGCGCGGCCGGGCTGTGCGGCGGCCTGCTGCTGTGGGCGGTGGGCGCCCACACGAGGTCGGGGCCCGGCGCGCCGGCGTGGGCCCTGCTCCCGCTCGTCGTGACGGCGATGTGCGAACCGCTGCGCCGGACAGCGCCGCGCACCGCGCTCTCTGTCGGGGTGCCGGCGCTCATAGGCGACGCCTTCACGGTGGGGAGCATCGCGACGGTCCTGATGTTCACGGACCTCGTCTACGCGGCGGCACTCTACGGGCCGTCGTCCGTCGGCCGCCGGCTTCCCCGGGTCACCGCGCTTGCCACGGTCACGGTCGCCATCGGCTCGGTGGCGTGGCTGTCCAGCGTGAACGGGATGCTGCTCGGCGTGGCCGCGGGGCTCGTGCTGTTCGCCCCGGCCGCCACGGGCTCCCTCGTACGCACCCACCGCGACGCGGCGGACGCGGCGGTGCTGCGGGCCGAGCAGACCTCGCTGCTCGCCGAGGCCGACCGGGCCCAGGCGGTGGCCGCGGAACGCATCAGGATGGCGCGCGAGTTGCACGACCTCATCGCGAACCACCTGTCCGCCATCGCGATCCACTCCACCGCCGCGCTGTCGCTCAATGACGCGGTCACCTCACGAGAGGCCCTCGCCGTGATCCGCGAGAACAGTGTGGAGGGGCTCGCGGAGATGCGCAGGCTCATCGAGATCCTGCGCAGTGCTGACGGCAAGGACGCCGAGCCTGCCGCAGCGCCCAGCCTGGACGCGCTGGACGCCCTGCTCGACCATGCCCGCAGGAACGGCACGGGCGCCGAACTCCGCTTCACCCTGGACGACCGCCGCACCGCCAGGAGGGCGCCGTCCGCGCCGGTCGGCCTCGCCGCGTACCGCATCGTCCAGGAGTCGCTGGCCAACGCGCTCAAGTACGCGGCGCCCGGCGAGGTGCGTGTGGTGCTCGCCGACACGGACGCCGCGCTGAGTGTGCGGGTGGACAGCGTGTACGGCGCCGAGCGCGGCGCCCGCGATCGCCTTCCCGGCTCGGGGCAGGGGCTGGTCGGGATGGCGGAACGGGCCGCGCTGCTGGGCGGCACCTTCGAAGCGGGACCGGCGGCGGGCCGCGACCGGCAGAGCGGCCGGGACGGCGACACCGGGCTGTGGCGCGTGCGTGCGGTGCTGCCCGACCATGCTGACGGCTCGGCGCGCCGGCGGGGGCGGGCCCGCCAGGCCGGGGCGGACCGCAGGGACGGGAGCGCGCGACGATGACGATCCGGGTACTGGTGGCCGAGGACCAGTCGGCAGTGCGTGCCGGGCTCGTGCTCATCCTGCGCGGCGCGCCGGGCATCGAGATCGCCGGGGAGGCCGGGGACGGGGAGAGTGCCGTGGAACTGGCGCGTGAGCTGCGCCCCGACCTGGTGCTGATGGATGTCCGCATGCCCCGGCTCGACGGCGTGTCGGCGACCCGGCGCATCGTCGCCGAGCGGCTGGCCGACGTTCTGGTGCTCACCACGTTCGACCTGGACGAGTACGTCTTCGGCGCGCTGCGGGCCGGGGCAGCGGGGTTCTTGCTGAAGAGCACCGAGGCGGCCGATCTGGTGGCGGCCGTCCGCACGGTCGCCGCGGGCGACGGCGTCGTGGCACCGGCCGTGACGCGCCGGCTGATTGCCAAGTTCGCGGCGGTGTCCCCCAGCGCGGCGTCCGCGGACGCACCGGACCCGTCCGTCCTAGACACTCTGACGCGCCGGGAGCGTGACGTGCTGCGCTGCCTCGGGGAGGGGCTGTCGAACAGCGGTATCGCGGACCGGCTCACCATGGCCGAGGCCACCGCGAAGACCCATGTGAGCCGGGTCCTGGCCAAACTGGGCCTGCGCAGCCGCATGCAGGCCGCCGTGCTCGCCAGGGAGCTGGCGCACGAACTGGGGCGCGAGCCCGGCTACTTCGGGCCGCGGTCGAAGACCGACTTCGACCAGTAGTGGCCGAGCGCGCAGAGAGCCAGGCACCAGGCGAGTGCGATCCACCAGTTGTTGCCGATCCCGGTGCCGAGCAGGAGCCCGCGCAGGGTCTCGATGGCCGGTGTGAACGGCTGGTACTCGGCGATCGGCCGGAACCAGCCTGGCATCGTGGAGGCCGGGATGAAGGCGCTCGACACGAGCGGCAGGAGGATCAGCGGCATGGCGCTGTTGGAGGCCGCCTCGGCGTTCGGGCTCGCCAGGCCCATCGCCACGGCGATCCAGGTGAGCGCCAGGGCGAACAGCGCGAGCAGGCCGAACGCCGCCAGCCACTCCAGGGGCGTGGCGTCCGCGGAGCGGAAGCCGATGGCCACGGCGACGGCGCCGACGAGGACCAGGCCGGCGAGGGCCTGGAGCACGCTGCCTGCGACGTGCCCGATGATCACGGAGCCGCGGAGGATCGGCATCGTGCGGAAGCGGGCGATGATGCCCTCGGTCATGTCGGTGGCGACGGACACCGCGGCCCCGATCACCGTGGAGCCGATGGTCATCATGAGGATGCCCGGGACGATGTAGGCGATGTAGGCGGAGCGGTCGGCGCCGCCGCCGATGCCCGCGCTCATCACGTCACCAAAGATTTGAAGTGCTCTTCCGGCTGGAGCCGGGAGATTCCTGCTTACCTTGCGGTAGCGGGCTTGACGCGCTTGGCGCGCCTGACGACTGCCCTCCCGGCAGCCGGGATGAGCGCGAGGCCCATCCGGTACAGGTGCAAGACGTTCCGGGCCGCGTTGTGGTCGGCGTTGCCCGACCAACCGCAGTCCGGGTTCTTGCACACGAACACGGCCTGGGACTCCCGGCTACCGGGCGTGGTGACGCCGCACGCCGAGCAGCGTCGGGAAGTGCCGGGGGCGGGAACCTTGTGCAGGGTGCCGCCGAGCCGGGCGGTCTTGTACGTCAGCATGGTGACCGTCCGGCCTCATGCCTCTCCACTGATGGAGCGGTTCAGCCCAGCCTTCTGGGCAACGTTCTTCCCCGGCTCCTCGATGGTTCCCCTGGCCGACTTGACCATGTTCGTGACGGTGAGTGCTTCGACGACGACGGTGCCGTAGGTGCGGGCGATGGCGGTCGTCGTCTGGTGCTGCCAGTCCAGGGCCCGGCGCTTGGCTTTCGCGCGCAGTCCTGCGATCTGGTCATACGTGCGCTGCAACCGGCGACTCGTGCGCTCGCCGTGTCTACGGTGCTGCCTGCGCTGCGCGGCGCGCTGCTCCAAACGCAGGAGTTTCGCCTGCTCCTTGCCGGTCAGCCATGCGCCGTGCTCGTAGGTCTCGCCGTCCGAGAGGGCGATGGGCACGGTAATACCTACGTCGATGCCGACGTCCGGCCCCCGGTGGGGATTGGGCCTGGCCTCCACGGTCTGCACGCGGAAGGCGATGTGCCAGCCGAGCGCGTCCTTGATCAGCCTGGCCCCAGTGACCCGGCTCTCCATATTGGCGTGCCTGCCCACGGGCAGGTCCTTGGTCCACCGGAAGCGAACCCGCCCCACCTTGGGAACGTTGACCATGCCCCACCTGCGGTGCACACGGGCGATGTTCAAATCCCGGCCCTGCGGGATGTCCACCGACATCCCGGCGCGAAACCGGCCCTTGAAGTTCGGGGCGCCTGCGCGGTGTTCCCAGCAGTTCTTCCACGCCCGGAAGTATGTTTTGAGCACTGCTTGCGCGGCCTGGGCGGGCAGGACAGCCAGGAAATCGATGTCCTCGCGGGCCTGCCGGATCGCCGCGTCCGCATTCGCGAGCGTCCGCTTCTCCTTCGGCATCATCCGCCACCACGCGTGCAGCAGATTCCACATCGTGCGGGCCGCATGCGCCTGAGCGTCCGTCTTGATCACCTCGGCAGGCGACAGTGCGAGCCGGGCACGGTGCCCGAACTGCCGCTTGACCAGGATGGCTTGACTCACAAATAGGAGCCTAGCATTGGTTTATCTCACCGCGCTGGACACCTAATCCCGATGTCAGAACCGGTCGCCATGTTGTCCACACCTTGCACGTTCACTTGGTTTTCGTCACCAAGTACCGACGGAACGCGATCACCGACGCCATGCTGACCCGCATCGAAGAGATCATGCGGGAGGTCTGCGCCGACTTCGAGGCCGAGCTGAAGCAGTACAACGGCGCACACGACCACGTCCACCTACTCGTGCACTACCCGCCCACCGTCCAACTCTCCAAGCTGGTCAACTCCCTCAAAGGCGTCAGCTCCCGCAGACTCCGCCAGGAATACGACAACCACGTCCGCCACCACCTGTGGGGCGGACACTTCTGGTCCGGCTCCTACTACGCAGGATCATGCGACGGCCCACCCCTGACCGACATCAAGCTATACATCGAAAACCAGCAGCGCCCCGTCTGACCGCCACCTCGCAGGCACAGAGAGCTCCAGTGCTGCGCGCCTCCGGGACACATACACACGGCTGCAAGCGGCGGCGCTGCCCGCAGAAGCATCCGCAGCTCGCATCAGAGAGATAAGGAAGAACGCATGAGCCACATCGACGACGCGTCCACCCTGCCCGTGACCTGGTGGAAGTCCTCGCACAGCGACACCGGCGCCCAGTGCGTCGAGTTCGGCATCGTGGACACATCCACCGAGGCCGTGGCCATACGCGACAGCAAGAACCCGACCGGCCCCGCCCTCCTGCTCTCCTATGCGCCCGTCAACGGGCTCGTCGAAGCACTCAGGAGCGGCGAGCTGCGCTGACACGGTCCGTCAAGGCCAGGGGCCCCGTTCTCGACGTTCGAGAACGGGGCCCCTGGCGTCTCAACTGGCGCCTGCGACTTGAGCGATCGCCTCCCGGACGCGGAGTGGCCGCCGAATCCACCGACTTTGGTCTGGACCTATTGACGAGTGGTCCAGACCACTCTAGTGTCCCGGGCACGTCAAGGCTCCGGCCGGCGTCCGGCCGTGCCCGAAGCCACCACGAACTGTCCGGTTCGCATTTTCAGGAGCACCCGTGATGCCTTTCCGTACGCTCCCCCATCCCCGCCTCAGATCGAGAACGGCCGCGGCGCTCAGCGCCCTGCTGCTGCCGCTCGCCGCGCTGGTGGCCCTCACCTCACCCGCCCACGCAGCCGCCGCGTCCACCTCGGCCACGGCGACGTTCGTCAAGACGCAGGACTGGGGCACCGGTTTCGGTGGCCAGTGGACCGTGAAGAACACCGGGACCACCTCCCTGTCCTCATGGACCGTCGAGTGGGACTTCCCCACCGGCACGTCCGTCACCTCCGCGTGGGACGCCGACGTCACCCACTCGGGCAACCACTGGACCGGCAAGAACAAGAGCTACAACGGCACGCTGGCGCCCGGCGCCTCCGTCAGCTTCGGCTTCAACGGCGCGGGACCCGGCGCGCCGAGCTCCTGCACGATCAACGGGGCGTCCTGCGACGGCGGCCCGTCCGCCCCCGGTGACAACCCCCCGTCCGCGCCCGGCACGCCCACCGCGTCCTCCGTCACGGACACGTCGGTGAAGCTCGGCTGGGCCGCCGCCACCGACGACAACGGCGTCAAGAACTACGACGTCCTGCGCGACGGCACGAAGGTCGCGACGGTGACCGGCACGAGCTACACGGACACCGGCCTGACCGCCGGCACCGACTACTCCTACAGCGTGCAGGCGCGTGACACCGCCGACCAGACGGGGCCGGTCAGCGGCTCCACCGCCGTGCACACCACGGGCGGCGGCACGGACCCCGGCGATCCGGGCGATCCCGGCACCACGGGCAAGGTCAAGATGGGGTACCTCACCGACTGGGGCACCTACCAGCGCGACTACCAGGTCAAGAACCTGGTGACCTCCGGCTCCGCGGCAAAGATCAACACCATCAACTACGCGTTCGGGAACGTCACGAACGGGAAGTGCGCCATCGGTGACGCCTACGCCGACTACCAGAAGACGTTCACCGCGGCCACCAGCGTCGACGGCACCGCTGACACCTGGGACCAGCCCGTCGCGGGCAACATCAACCAGCTGCGCGAGCTGAAGAAGAAGTACCCGAACATCCGCATCCTCTGGTCGTTCGGCGGCTGGACCTGGTCCGGCGGGTTCGGCCAGGCCGCGCAGAACCCGGCCGCGTTCGCGCAGTCCTGCTACGACCTGGTCAAGGACCCCCGGTGGGCCGACGTCTTCGACGGCATCGACATCGACTGGGAGTACCCCAACGCGTGCGGCCTGTCCTGCGACACCAGCGGCCCCGACGCGCTCAAGTCTTTGACGCAGGCGCTGCGCGCCAAGTTCGGCAGCGACGCCCTCGTCACCGCGGCCGTCACGGCCGACGCCTCGTCCGCCGGCAAGATCTCCAAGCAGGACTACGCGGGCGCCGCGAAGTCCCTCGACTGGTACAACGTCATGACGTACGACTTCTTCGGCGGCTTCAGCCCGAAGGGGCCCACGGCCCCGCACTCGCCGCTCACGTCGTACGACGGCATCCCCACGCAGGGCTTCGACTCGGCGGACGCCATCGCCGCGTACAAGGCGCAGGGCGTGCCGGCGAGCAAGCTGCTCCTCGGCATCGGCTTCTACGGCCGCGGCTGGACGGGCGTCACGCAGGACGCGCCAGGCGGCACGGCGACGGGACCGGCGCCCGGCACGTACGAGCAGGGCATCGAGGACTACAAGGTCCTCAAGAACACCTGTCCGGTCACCGGGACGGTCGCGGGCACCGCGTACGCGCACTGCGGCAGCAACTGGTGGAGCTACGACACGCCCTCGACCATCGCGGGCAAGATGGCCTGGGCGAAGCAGCAGGGCCTGGGAGGCGCGTTCTTCTGGGAGTTCAGCGGCGACACCGCGAACGGTGAGCTGGTGACGGCGCTGTCCAACGGCCTCGGCTGACCGACGCGCACGGCAAGCTGATGGGGCGGCACCCGTAGGGTGCCGCCCCATCACGCGTCAGGCCACATTTACTCTCTGGCCCGGGGGCGCCGCCTCCAGCCACGCGAGGAAGCCCGTGAGCGCGTCGTCGCTCATCGCCAGTTCGAGGCGCACCGAACCGTGCATGCACGCCAGCACCACCGCGTCCGACAGCAGCGCCAGCTCCTCCTCGCCCTCCGGGGCGCGGCGGGCGACCACCTCGATCGCCGAGCGCTCCAGCGAGCGGCGCGGGCGCGGCGCGTAGGAGAAGACGCGGAACCAGTTGATGCGGTCGCCGTTGTAGCGGGCCACCCCGTACACCCAGCCCTTGCCGGACGGGTCGGGAGTCTCGGGCAGGTTCCAGCGGACGCTGCAGTCGAAGGTGCCGCCGGAACGCTGGATGAGCCGCCGGCGCAGGCCGAAGACGAAGAGACCCAACGCAACCAGGACGACGACCAGCACCGCGACAAGCAGAGCGAGGGTCATCTACACCGACCTCCTCGCCTCATCCGGTCCGTCCACGCACCTGACCTGCTCCGCCCTTCCCACCCGCACCGCCTCAGCCGCGGCCCGGCTGGAGGTGTCCAGCGCGAAGCCGCGGCTGAGGGGTGAAGCAATCGGGCGGCGCTACTTCGCCGCCACCGCACGCATCCGGACGTCGGCGCGCCGCTCGGCGACCGCGTCATCGTCCGACTTCGCACGCGCCAGCGCACGCTCGGCGCGCTGGGGGTCGATCTCGTCCGCCAGCTCGGCGACCTCGGCGAGCAGCGACAGCTTGTCGTCGGCGAACGACAGGAAGCCGCCGTGCACCGCGGCGACGACCGTGCCGCCGTCGCTCGTCCTGATGGTCACGGGGCCGGACTCCAGCACCCCGAGCACCGGCTGGTGACCGGCCATGATGCCGATGTCACCTGAGCTGGTGCGCGCGACGACCAGGTGGGCCTCGCCGGACCACACGTTGCGGTCAGCCGCGACCAGCTCCACGTGCAGATCAGCCAAGGGGGGCTCCTCGGGTCAGCACCCGGCCGTTCGACCGGGTGTCGATGTCAATTCTAGAGGGTGCGCGGGTGAGCGCCGGGAGCGGGGCGGCCGACGGCCGGCTGCCCCGCTCCCACGAGTGGTACGTGCGGCCCTCGGCGTCAGGAGACGCCGAGCTCCTTCGCGTTCTTCTTCAGGTCCTCGATGCCACCGCACATGAAGAAGGCCTGCTCGGGGAAGTGGTCGTACTCGCCGTCGCAGATCGCGTTGAACGCCGCGATCGACTCGTCGAGCGACACGTCGGAACCGTCGACGCCGGTGAACTGCTTGGCGACGTGCGTGTTCTGCGACAGGAACCGCTCGACGCGACGGGCGCGGTAGACGGTGAGCTTGTCGTCCTCGCCGAGCTCGTCCATGCCGAGGATGGCGATGATGTCCTGGAGGTCCTTGTACTTCTGCAGGATCGCCTTGACGCGGCTGGCCGTGTCGTAGTGCTCCTGCGTGATGTAGCGCGGGTCCAGGATCCGGGACGTGGAGTCCAGCGGGTCCACGGCCGGGTAGATGCCCTTCTCCGAGATCGGCCTGGACAGCGTCGTCGTCGCGTCGAGGTGCGCGAACGTCGTGGCCGGGGCCGGGTCGGTGAGGTCGTCCGCGGGCACGTAGATCGCCTGCATCGAGGTGATCGAGTGACCGCGCGTCGAGGTGATGCGCTCCTGGAGGAGGCCCATCTCGTCCGCCAGGTTCGGCTGGTAGCCCACCGCTGAGGGCATGCGGCCGAGCAGCGTGGAGACCTCGGAGCCCGCCTGCGTGAACCGGAAGATGTTGTCGATGAAGAACAGCACGTCCTGGCTCTGCACATCGCGGAAGTACTCCGCCATGGTCAGGCCGGCCAGGGCGACCCGTAGACGGGTGCCCGGGGGCTCGTCCATCTGGCCGAAGACCAGCGCGGTCTTGTCGATGACGCCGGACTCGGTCATCTCCTCGATGAGGTCGTTGCCCTCACGGGTGCGCTCGCCGACGCCCGCGAACACCGACACACCGTCGTGGTTGTTGGCGACGCGGTAGATCATCTCCTGGATGAGCACCGTCTTGCCCACGCCGGCGCCGCCGAACAGGCCGATCTTGCCGCCCTTGACGTACGGGGTCAGCAGGTCGATGACCTTGATGCCGGTCTCGAACATCTCGGTCTTCGACTCGAGCTGGTCGAAGTTGGGGGCCTTGCGGTGGATGGACCAGCGCTCGGTGATCTCCGACTCGGCGCTCGGGTCGTTGAGCACCTCGCCGAGGGTGTTGAAGACGCGGCCCTTGGTGACGTCGCCGACGGGCACGGTGATGCCCGCCCCGGTGTCGGTCACCGGGGCCTGGCGGACCAGGCCGTCGGTGGGCTGCATGGAGATCGCGCGGACCACGCCGTCGCCCAGGTGCTGGGCGACCTCGAGGGTCAGCGTCTTGCGCTTGCCCGCGTCGGCCGGGTCGTCGACCTCGACCTTGAGGGCGTTGTAGATCTCCGGCATCGCGTCGACGGGGAACTCCACGTCGACGACCGGGCCGATGACCCGGGCGACGCGGCCCGTGGTGGTCGGCGCCTCAGCTGTGGTCGTCATTACTTTTCACTCCCCGCGTTCGCGTCGGCCAGGGCACTGGAGCCACCGACGATCTCGCTGATTTCCTGGGTGATTTCGGCCTGGCGGGCCGCGTTGGCGAGCCGGCCGAGCGTCTTGATCAGCTCACCGGCGTTGTCCGTCGCCGCCTTCATCGCGCGGCGCGTGGCCGCGTGCTTGGAAGCCGCGGCCTGCAGGAGCGCGTTGTAGATGCGGCTCTCCACGTAGCGCGGCAGCAGGGCGTCGAGGACGCCCTCGGCCGACGGCTCGAACTCGAACAGCGGCAGCGCCTCGGGCTTGCCGACCGCTTCGGTCGAGGGGTCGTCCTCGAGCCGCAGCGGCAGCAGCCGCGGCGCGACGGGCGTCTGCGTGAGCATGGACTCGAACTCGGTGAACACGATGTGGAGCTCGTCCACGCCGCCCTCGGCCGTGTCCTGCTGCACCGCCGCGATCAGCGGGGCCGCGATCTCCTTGGCGTTCGCGTACACGGGGTTGTCGGTGAAGCCGGTCCACGACTCCGTGACCTTGCGCTCACGGAAGCCGTAGTAGGCGACGCCCTTGCGGCCGACGATGTAGCTGTCGACCTCCTTGCCCTCGCCGCGCAGCTGCTCGGTGAGCCGCTCGGCCGCCTTGATCACGTTGGAGGAGTAGCCGCCGGCCAGACCGCGGTCGCTGGTGATGAGCAGCAGCGCGGCACGGGTCGGCGAGGCCGCCTCCGTCGTCAGCGGGTGCTTGGTGTTCGACCCCGTCGCCACCGCCGTGACGGCGCGCGTCAGCTCCGTCGCGTACGGCGTGGAGGCCGTCACCTGGCGCTGAGCCTTGATGATCCGCGAGGCCGCGATCATCTCCATCGCCTTGGTGATCTTCTTGGTCGCGGTGACGGATTTGATGCGACGCTTGTAGACCCGGAGCTGCGCTCCCATGAGTCAGGTCCCTTCCGTCGTCACTTGGCCGAGTCGGCCGGGGCTTCGTCGCCGAGCAGCTTGCCGTCCGACGTCTCGAACTGGCGCTTGAAGTTGTCGACGGCGTCGCTGATGGCGGTGATGGTGTCGTCGGACATCTTCGCGCCCTCCGCGATGCTGGTGAGCAGCTCCTTGCGCTCGCGGCGCAGGTGCTCGTGCAGCTCCGACTCGAAGCGGCGGATGTCCTCGACCGGGACGTCGTCCATCTTGCCGTTGGTGCCGGACCAGACGGAGACGACCTGCTCCTCGACGGGCATCGGACGGTACTGCGGCTGCTTGAGCAGCTCGACCATCCGCTTGCCGCGCTCCATCTGCTGCTTCGACGCGGCGTCCAGGTCGGAGCCGAAGGACGCGAACGCCTCCAGCTCGCGGTACTGGGCGAGGTCGACGCGGAGCCGTCCCGACACCTGGCGCATGGCCTTGTGCTGGGCGGAGCCGCCGACGCGGGAGACCGAGATGCCGACGTTCAGCGCGGGCCGCTGCCCGGCGTTGAACAGGTCGGACTCCAGGAAGCACTGGCCGTCGGTGATGGAGATGACGTTGGTCGGGATGAACGCCGAGACGTCGTTGGCCTTCGTCTCGACGATCGGCAGGCCGGTCATCGAGCCCGCGCCCATGTCATCGGAGAGCTTCGCGCAGCGCTCCAGCAGGCGGGAGTGCAGGTAGAAGACGTCGCCGGGGTAGGCCTCGCGGCCCGGCGGGCGACGCAGCAGCAGCGACACCGCGCGGTAGGCGTCGGCCTGCTTCGACAGGTCGTCGAAGATGATCAGGACGTGCTTGCCCTGGTACATCCAGTGCTGGCCGATGGCCGAGCCGGTGTACGGGGCGAGGTACTTGAAGCCGGCCGGGTCGGACGCGGGGGCCGCGACGATCGTCGTGTACTCGAGCGCGCCGGACTCCTCCAGGGCACCGCGCACGGACGCGATGGTGGAGCCCTTCTGGCCGATGGCGACGTAGATGCAGCGGACCTGCTTGTTCACGTCGCCCGAGCGCCAGTTGTCGCGCTGGTTGATGATCGTGTCGACGGCGAGCGCCGTCTTGCCGGTGCCGCGGTCGCCGATGATCAGCTGGCGCTGGCCGCGGCCGATCGGGACCATCGAGTCGACGGCCTTGTAGCCGGTCTGCATCGGCTCGTGCACGGACTTGCGGACCATGACGCCGGGAGCCTGGAGCTCCAGGGCGCGGCGGCCCTCCGTCTCGATCTCGCCGAGGCCGTCGATCGGGGTGCCGAGCGGGTCGACCACGCGACCCAGGTAGCCGTCGCCGACCGCCACGGAGAGGACCTCTCCCGTGCGGGTGACGGGCTGGCCTTCCTCGATGCCGTCGAACTCGCCGAGGACGATCGCGCCGATCTCGCGCTCCTCGAGGTTGAGGGCGAGGCCGAGGGTGCCGTCCTCGAACTTCAGCAGCTCGTTCGCCATGGCGGAGGGCAGTCCCTCCACCCGGGCGATGCCGTCGCCGGCCACGCTGACCGTACCGACCTCCTCGCGCGAGGCCGCGTCCGGCTGGTACGACTGGACAAAGTTCTCCAGCGCGTCCCGGATCTCCTCCGGCCGGATCGTGAGCTCCGCCATCTGGGTTCCCTGCTCTCCTTGTTGGGCCCGAAGTCTTCTTGGGGTCTGGGGTCGGCCCCCAGGAATCTTCCGCAATTTCTGCACGGCCCAACCGGGCCGCTCCCTGCTCATTACCGTTGTGTCGCCACGCTGGCCGGCGGTGAAGCCGTCAGCGGCCGCCGAGCTGCCGGTTCGCCTCTTCGAGGCGCTCCTGGATGGTGCCGTTGATGACCTCGTCGCCGATGCGCACCGAGATCCCGCCGAGGACCTCGGGGTCCACGTCGAGGTTCAGGTGCATCTGCTTGCCGTACAGCTTCGCCAGCACGGCTCCGAGCCTGCGCTGCTGTCCGTCGGTGAGCGGGACCGCCGAGGTGACCACGGCGACCATCCGATCCCGGCGGGCGGCTGCGAGCCCGGACAAGGACCTGAGTCCGTCCTCCAGGCTACGGCCACGCGGCCGTGTGACGAGACGCTCGACGAGCCGGACGGTGACCGCGTCGGCGCGACCGCCGAGAAGCCTGGTCAGGAGGGTGGCCTTGGCGGAGGCCGGTGCCGTCCTGTCCGTGAGCGCCGCCCGCAGGCCGGCGTCCGACTCGACGATGCGGCCGAACCGGAACAGCTCGTCCTCGACGTCGTCGAGACGGCCCGCGCCCTGCGCCGCCGTGAGGTCGGCGGTGGCGGCGAGCTCCTCGACGGCGTCGACCAGGTCGCGCGACTGCGACCAGCGGGACCTGACCATGCCGGACACGAGGTCGGCGGCGGCCGACCCGACCTGCCCGTCGAGCAGCCGCCTGGCGAGCGCGGCCTTGGCGTCCTCGCCCTGGACCGGGTCGGTCAGGACGCGGCGCAGCGCCGTCTCGCGGTCGAGCAGCGACGTGACGGCGGCCAGGTCGTCGGCGAGCACCGCCGCGTCGGCCGACGGCGCGTCGGTCAACGCGTCGAGGCGCTCGCGCGCCGCGGTGAGCGCCTCGCGGCTCGCTCCGTTCATCGCGTCGCCTCTACGTTCGCGGCACTGCCCTCGAGCTGGTCGAGGAACCGGTCGATGGTGCGGCTCTGCCTGGCGTGGTCCTCGAGGGACTCGCCGACGAGCTTGCCGGCCAGTTCGGTGGCGAGCTTGCCCACGTCCTGGCGCAGCGCGACCGCGGCGGCCTTGCGGTCGACCTCGATCTGGGTGTGGCCGGCGGCGACGATCTCCTCGCGCTGCCGCTGCCCCTCTTCCCGCATCTGCTGGATGATCGTGGCACCCTGCTCGGTCGCCTCCTGGCGGAGCCGCGCGGCCTCGTGCCTGGCCTCGGCCAGCTGTGCCTTGTACTGCTCAAGGGTCTGATTGGCCTCGGCCTGCGCCTCGGCCGCACGCTCAAGGCCACCCTCGATCGCGTCGTGCCGCTCCTCCAGCGTCTTCTGGATATTCGGCAGGAGCTTCTTACCGAGGAAACCGAAGACGATCAGGAAGCAGAGGATGCCGACGACGAGTTCCGTCATGTCCGGGATGAGCGGGTTCTGCGCCCCCTCAGCGGCCAGGAAGGTCATCATGTCTGAACCTTTCGTCAGGCTGGTCTGGCTTACTTGGCCTGGAAGATGAAGGGCACGACCAGACCCAGCAGGGCGAGAACCTCACAGAGGGCGAAGCCGAGGAACATGTTGGTGCGGATGACCGGCATGGCCTCGGGCTGGCGGGCCATGGCCTCGATCGAGTGGCCGAAGACGACACCGATACCGACGCCGGGGCCGATGGCGGCGAGGCCGTAGGCGATGGCGCCCAGGTTGCCCTGGATCGAGAGGTTGGTGGTGGCGAGGTTGACAAGCTCGGCAGACATCTTCCTGTCTTCCTTATGTGTGCGGGTCCGCTGGGGGGCTTCCCAGCGGAAGTCGGATGGTGAGGCGTGGCAGACCTGGGGGTCAGTGACCCTCCTGGATCGCTCCCTGGATGTAGATCGAGGTGAGGAGCGTGAAGATATAGGCCTGGAGGAACTGGATCAGCACCTCGAAAGCGGTCATGACGATGGCCAGGATGAAGGATCCGGCCGCGACCGCCGACATGATCGACGGGGTGAGCAGGTACCAGCTGGCCGCGCTGAACATCACGATCAGCATGTGGCCGGCGAACATGTTGGCCCACAGCCGCACCGCGAGGGTGAACGGGCGAGTGATCACGTTCTGGATGAACTCGAGCAGGATCACGAGCGGCCGGATGAAGACCGGCAGGCCCTCGATGTAGACGAGGTTCTTGACGCCGCCCTTGAAGCCGTTCTTCTTGAACGTCAGGTACAGGTAGGTCACCCACACGCAGAACGCGAGCACGACCGGGTAGGCGAACCGCGACGTGGAGGGGAACTGCGCGAACGGGATCACCGACATGATGTTCATGATCCACACGAAGAAGAAGATCGACGTCAGGAAGGGCACGTACTTCGAGCCCTCCTTGCCGATCACATCCCTCGCGATGCTGCGCGCGATGAAGTTGTAGCCGATCTCGCCGATCAGCTGCATCTTGCCCGGCACGAGCTTCGGCTTCCTGAACGCGAGCCAGAAGAGGCCGACGACGATCACCATGCAGATGACCGCCAGGAGCATCGACTTGGTGAACTCGATGCCGCCGATGGTCAGGAAGGGCTTGAAGTCGAACGAATTGAGGCCCGGCGCAGGGAAGCCACAGCCCGTGAAGAGGTGGCATCCGCTCTCAGCGAGCAGCGTGTGGGCACTCACCCGTGACTCCTTCGTCGTGATGCATGGGAAACGGCAACCTTGTGTGTCAGCGCGGCGGATGGAGCCGCGGTTCGGCACGGGAGACGTGGTGTGGCGGTGCCGCCGCGATCCACGGGAAGTGTCGGCCGAGGACCGGGCAGTCCGGCTGTCTCGCTGTCGCCACAGCAGTCGGTCCGGTCGACTCGGAAACGCCGCGAGCCGTCAGAGATGGTTTCCGCCCTGCTCGTGAGCAGCGGTCGAACCCCGCGGCCGCAAGCGCTTCCGGACGATAGCAGATCGCCATCCGCCCTCTTCACGCCGCCCTCAAGCCGCATCGTAGGACTTCGCCTTCGACGCGCGTCCGGCCCCCTTGCCGGTGGCCGGCTTGCCGGGGAACGTCGCCTCGGTGTCGACGTAGAGCATCTTGGCGGTGAGGCTCTGCTTGATCTGCCCGCCCACCCAGGACAGCGCCGTCACCAGCAGCGTCACCGCGAAGGCGCGCGAGTTGAACAGCGTTGTGTTCTGGAAGACGACGATGAAGACGCCGATGAGCAGGATCTGCACCGCGTAGACCAGGAGTCCCGCCGTCATGGCCACCTGGGGGGTGTCCCGCGTCAGGCGCATCAGCGCGGCCGTGCCCGCGCCGAAGAAGAAGATCACGACGGCAAGCGCGACAAGTCCGCCGATCAGGCCCTTCTCACCGGCGACGATGGCGCTGACAACAGTGGCTACGACTCCCACGGGACCGGCGATGATCGCCGAACCCCGGAGAATCCGGGCGTCGTTGGACTGCATGAGGACAGCTCCAGCGGGACTTGGGGGTGGGTGTGCAGACGGTGGAGGACGGTGACGCGTCGACTCTCCGACGTCGAACAGAGGTTAGCTCCCCGGCCTGACAGCGCCTCGGGTGCACCCCACCCGAAGGGCCGTTCCTGCCAAGGCCTTTCGGTGTCCCTCACCTGGTAGTGAACGGTATCACAAACTATTTGATGAGGTCTTTACCTCTTTGGTGTGCTGACTGTCACACGTGAGGGTCGTTCCGCTCGCGTGTGCAGGACACCACAGCCCTCAACGTGCTAATGGGACTGATTGTCCGCAATGGTCCGTTCTCTGCTTGTAGAGGTCAACGAGTTGACTCGGCTTTCCCGCGATCGGTGAGACGCGAACGAGCGCCGAGCGCCGTCGCGCCGTTGACGCCCGCGGGCACCGGCGCGGGTTGCCCGGCCTCTCCGGCGCTTCCCTCCGTGTTCAGGTCGTCACCGTCCGACGAGCCGCCGTGTCTACGTGAGCGGCGGCGGTAGCGGGGCGGCACGAAGGACTGGGCCCAGCGCGGCGCGCGCGGCCTGAACCGCGGCAGCAGCAGGAGCACGAGGCCCACCGCGCTCAGGCCGACCAGCAGGGGCAGCACCCATGTCGAGCCGTCCGCCGAGTACATGACCGAGTAGAGGACCACACCGAAGGCGATCAGCGCCGACCAGAAGTACATGATCAGCACGGCACGGGTCTTGGAGTGCCCGATGTCCAGCAGCCGGTGGTGCAGGTGGCCGCGGTCGGCCGCGAACGGCGACTTGCCGTTCCAGGTGCGGCGCACCACGGCGAGCAGCAGGTCGGCCAGCGGGATGGCGATGATCGTCAGCGGCAGCAGCAGCGGGATGAACACCGGCAGTGCCGCGTGGGTCGCACCGCGCGTGCCGCCCTCGAACAGCTTGAGGATGTCCGGGTCCACCTGGCCCGTCACCGAGATCGGGCCCGCGGCGAGCACCAGGCCGATCAGCATGGAGCCCGAGTCGCCCATGAAGATGCGGGCGGGGCTCATGTTGTGCGGCAGGAAGCCGAGGCACATGCCCATGAGGATCGACGCGAACAGGGTCGCGGGCGCGGCGGCCTCGATGCCGTACCCGTACCAGAGGTGGTAGGCGTGCAGGAAGAACGCGGCGGCCGCGATGCACACGACGCCGGCTGCGAGGCCGTCGAGGCCGTCCACGAAGTTCACCGCGTTGATGGTGATCACGACGACGGCGACGGTCAGCAGCGTCGACTGCCACTGGGTGAGCGAGACGGTGCCGACGCCCGGGACCGGCAGCCAGAGGATGGTGAGACCCTGCATGACCATGACGCCCGCGGCGATCATCTGCGCGCCCAGCTTGATCAGCGCGTCGATCTCGAACTTGTCGTCCAGCACGCCGATCAGCCAGATCAGCGCCGCGCCGGAGAGCAGCGCGCGCGGCTCGTTGGACTGCGCGAAGACCCCGTTGAGGTTGTGCAGGTTGTCCGCGACCAGCAGACCCGCGCACAGCCCGAGGAACATGGCCACACCGCCGAGGCGCGGTGTGGGCTCGCGGTGCACGTCGCGGGAGCGGATCGCGGTCATCGCGCCGACCGCGACGGCGAACTTCCGCACCGGGCCGGTCAGCAGATAGGTCACCGCAGCCGTCACACAGAGCGTCAGCAGGTAATCACGCACGGGCTGCCCCACAAGTATCGCTGGCCATCAGCCCCACACCCTAGCCCTCGCCGCGTACGGACCGCCTCAAAGGCGAGGACACCGCGGAGGACCGCGGCGGTTGCGCGTCAGGCAGCCGCACGCGAGCTCGGGGGGCCGCCGCAGAGCCGCGGCAGTCTACGAAGTATAGGGCGGGAACACTCCCGCAAGATCACGCACTTCCCCGCGCACCGCACGTACCCGCCGCTCGTCGCCGGTCAGCGCCGCCCCGAGCAGGGACGCGATCGCGCGCATCTCGTCCTCGCGCATGCCCTGCGTGGTCACGGCGGCGGTGCCGAGGCGCAGGCCGCGCCGCGCGCCGCGCGGCAGCACGCAGGTGTCCAGGACCATGCCGGCGGCGGCCAGGCGGGCGCGCGCGGCCCTGCCGTCCATGCCGAGCGGCGCGGGGTCGGCGCCGATCAGGTGGGTGTCGGTGCCGCCCGTCGTGATGTCGAGGCCCTCGGCGGCCAGCGCCCCCGCGAGGACGCGCGCGTTGGCGACCACGCGGCGCGCGTACGAGGCGAAGGCGGGCGTCGCCGCCTCGCCGAACGCGACGGCCTTGCCGGCGATCACGTGCATCTGCGCGCCGCCCTGGCTGAACGGGAAGACGGCGCGGTCCACCCGCCCGGCCAGCTCGTCGCCGCACAGCACCATGCCGCCGCGCGGGCCGCGCAGCACTTTGTGCGTGGTCGCGCAGACGATGTCCGCGTACGGCACGGGGCTGGGCGCCGCGCCTCCCGCGACCAGGCCCATGGGGTGGGCCTCGTCCGCGATCAGGTACGCGCCGACCTCGTCGGCGATCTCGCGGAACGCGGCGTGGTCGATGTGGCGCGGGTAGGCGATGGAGCCGCACACGACGGCCTTGGGGTGGTGTGTGCGGGCGAGTGTGCGCACCTGGTCGTGGTCGATGAGGCCGGTGGCGGGGTCGACGCCGTAGCCGACGAAGTCGAACCAGCGGCCGGAGAAGTTGACGGGCGCGCCGTGCGTGAGGTGCCCGCCGTGCGGCAGCCCGAGCGCCAGCACGGTGTCGCCGGGCCTGAGCAGCGCGGCGTACGCGGCGAGCACGGCGGAGGATCCGGAGTGCGGCTGGACGTTGGCGTGCGCGGCGCCGAACAGGGCGCTCGCGCGGGAGACGGCGACCCGCTCGGCGGCGTCGGCCATCTCGCAGCCGCCGTGGTGGCGTGCGCCCGGGTAGCCCTCGGCGTACTTGTTGGCGAGCGGTGAGGCGAGCGCGGCGAGCACGGCCGCCGAGGTGAAGTTCTCGGCGGCGCTGAGCTGGAGGCTGTCCGCCTGGCGGCGGGCCTCGCCGAGCAGGACGTCGGCGATCTCCGGGTCCTGGCGGCGCAGGGCGCCCAAGGCGTCGGCGAAGGCGCCGGACGGCGACGTGTACGCGGAGGCTGTGACCGACATGGGGCGCTCCGGTCGGCTGTGGGCGGGTACGTCCAGAGTAGAGCGAGGGGCCGCATGCCGCGCGGGGGCCGGGGCGCGGCCGGGCTCAGAGCGCGGCGGGGACGCCCGTCAGGGCCGTCACGACCGGGTCGAGTGCCTGGTGGATCTCGTCGCCGATGGAGCGGAACAGGGTGATCGGGGCGCCGTACGGGTCGTAGACCTCGTCGGCCTCGGGGCTCGGCGCGAGCAGCCAGCCGCGCAGCGCGGCCGCCGCCCTGACGAGGGCACGCGCGCGCTCCACGACGCCGTCGTCCAGCGGGTCGGGCAGGGTGGCGGGGTCTATCGCCCGCACCAGCCGGGTGAACTCCTTGAGAGTGAAGGTGCGCAGGCCCGCCGAGTGGCCCATCGAGATGACCTGGGCGCGGTGGTCGCGCGTGGCCGTCAGGACGAGGTCGGCCCTGATGACGTGCTCGTCGAGCAGCTCGCGCCCGACGAAGCCCGCCGTGTCCGCGCCGAAGTCGGCGAGCACGGCCTCGGCGTTGGCCTCCATGGGGGCGCCCTCGTGGCCCCAGGTGCCCGCGCTCTCCACGACCAGTCCGCCGGCCAGCCGCTCGCCGAGGCGGGCGGAGAGGGCATGCCGGTTGAGCCGCTCGGTGATGGGCGAGCGGCAGACGTTGCCGGTACTGACGTGGAGGATGCGGAACGTGCTGCCGCCCTCGCGCGAGGTGTCCGCTATGCCACGCCCCTCAGGGACGGTCAACTGGCCACCTCTAGGTCGGGTGCCACCTTGCGCAGCTCGTCGGCGTCGAGGGCGCCCGCGCGCAGCAGGACCGGCACCTTCCCGGTGACGTCGACGATGGACGACGGCACGTTGCCGGGCGTGGGGCCGCCGTCCAGGTACACGGAGACGGAGTCGCCGAGCATGTTCTGCGCCGCGTCGCAGTCCTCGGGCGCCGGGTGGCCGGTGAGGTTGGCACTGGAGACGGCCATCGGGCCGACCTCCGTCAGCAGCTCGATCGCGACGGGGTGCAGCGGCATCCGCACGGCGACGGTGCCGCGGGTGTCCCCGAGGTCCCACTGCAGCGACGGCTGGTGCTTGGCGACGAGGGTGAGGGCGCCGGGCCAGAACGCGTCGACCAGCTCCCACGCCTGCTCGGAGAAGTCCGTGACGAGGCCGTGCAGCGTGTTGGGCGAGCCGATGAGCACGGGGCTCGGCATGGCGCGGCCCCGGCCCTTCGCGTCGAGCAGGTCGGCGACGGCCTCCGCCGCGAACGCGTCGGCGCCGATGCCGTACACCGTGTCGGTGGGCAGCACGACGAGCTCCCCGCGCCGCACGGCGGACGCTGCCTCTCGCAGACCGGTGGTGCGGTCGGTCGCGTCGTTGGTGTCGTAACGCCGTGCCATCTTCACAGGCTCCTTCTGTTTCCTTGACCCGGTTCGCGGCCACATTCTGCACCTCGCCGGTCACGGCATCGCCCTGCGGGCACGCCGGTCACGGCATCGCCCTGCGGGCGGTCGCGAACCGTGGGCGGTTGTTGAGATCCGGGTGGTCGGCCGCGTCGGCCCAGCCGGCTTCCTCGCTGAAGATCCACGGCACCTGGCCGCCCTGGGTGTCGGCGTGCTCGATGACGACGAGCCCGCCGGGACGCAGCAGCCGGTGCGCGGTGCGTTCGATGCCGCGGATGGTGTCGAGGCCGTCCTCACCGGAGAACAGCGCCATCCTGGGGTCGTGGTCGCGCGCCTCGGGCGCCACGTACTCCCATTCGGTGAGCGGGATGTACGGCGGGTTGGAGATCACCAGGTCGACCTGGCCGTCCAGTTCGGGCAGCGCGCCGAGCGCGTCGCCCGCGTGCACGGTGACCCGCGACCCGTCGGCGTTCTTGCGCGTCCACACGAGGGCGTCGTCGGACAGCTCCACCGCGTGCACCGTCGAGCGCGGCACCTCCTGGGCGATGGCCAGCGCGATCGCGCCCGAGCCCGAGCACAGGTCGACGACGACGGGCTCGACGACGTCCATCGCACGCACCGCGTCTATCGCCCAGCCCACCACGGACTCGGTCTCGGGGCGCGGCACGAAGACGCCCGGGCCCACCTGGAGTTCCAGGTAGCGGAAGAAGGCGCGGCCGGTGATGTGCTGGAGCGGCTCGCGCGCCTCGCGGCGTGCGATCGCCTCCCAGTAGCGCGCGTCGAAGTCGGCGTCGCCCACGGTGTGCAGCGCGCCGCGCTTCACACCGTGCACGTACGCGGCGAGCTCCTCCGCGTCGAACCGCGGCGACGGCACGCCGGCGTCCGCGAGCCGCCGGGTCGCCTGGGCGACCTCGGCGAGCAGCAGGCTGCGCGGTGCGGCTGCGCGGCGTGCCTCCCGTGGCGCGCCGTCGCCCCCGGGGGGCCCGCCGTGTGGTGGCTGCACGCTGGTTCCTCCTACTGGGCGGCGGCGAGCTTCGCGGCGGAGTCCGCGTCGACGCACGCCTGGATCACGGCGTCGAGTTCGCCGTCGAGCACCTGGTCCAAGTTGTACGCCTTGAAGCCGACGCGATGGTCCGAAATGCGGTTCTCGGGGAAGTTGTACGTCCGGATCTTCTCGGAGCGGTCGACGGTGCGCACCTGGCTGCGCCGTGCGTCGGCGGCCTTCGACTCGGCCTCCTCCTGCGCGGCCGCCAGCAGGCGGGAGCGCAGGATGCGCAGGGCCTGCTCCTTGTTCTGGAGCTGGCTCTTCTCGTTCTGGCAGGAGGCCACGACCCCGGTCGGCAGGTGGGTGATGCGGACGGCGGAGTCCGTCGTGTTGACGGACTGGCCGCCGGGGCCCGAGGAGCGGTACACGTCGATGCGGAGGTCGTTCGGGTTGATCTCGACGTCGATCTCCTCGGCCTCGGGCGTCACGAGCACGCCGGCGGCGGAGGTGTGGATGCGGCCCTGCGACTCGGTCGCGGGCACGCGCTGCACGCGGTGCACGCCGCCCTCGTACTTCATCCGCGCCCACACGCCGTTGCCGGGCTCCGTGGCGCCGCCACCGCCCTTGGTCTTCACCGCGACCTGGACGTCCTTGTAGCCGCCGAGCTCGGACTCGGTGGAGTCGAGGATCTCGGTCTTCCAGCCGGTGCGCTCGGCGTACCGCAGGTACATGCGCAGCAGGTCACCCGCGAACAGGGCGGACTCGTCGCCGCCCGCGCCCGCCTTGATCTCCAGGATGACGTCCTTGTCGTCGCTGGGGTCGCGCGGCACGAGCAGCAGGCGCAGCCGCTCGGTCAGCTCGTCGCGGCGCTGTTCGAGCTCCTTGACCTCGGCGGCGAAGTCGGGGTCCTCGGCGGCGAGCTCGCGCGCGGTGGCGATGTCGTCGCCGGTCCTCTTCCAGGAGTGGTACGCGCCGATGATGGGCGTCAGCTCCGCGTACCGCTTGCCGAGCCTGCGCGCGTTGGCCTGGTCGGCGTGGACCGACGGGTCGGCGAGCTTCTTCTCCAGGTCGGCGTGCTCGCCGACGAGGTCCTCGACCGCCTCGAACATCGGGGTCTCCTGAAGGGGGTGAAGTGGAGCGGGAGCCGGGTGGGTGGGGTGCCGGGCCGCCGGCCTGCCCGGGACGGCAAAGCGCCGGCCCCGGCGCCCCTTGGCGGGGCACCGAGCGCCGGCGCGTGGTGCTCGCTACTTCTTGGCGGAACCGGCCTTGCCGGACGTGGCGCCCTTGCCGAAGCGGGCCTCGAAGCGGGCCACGCGGCCACCGGTGTCGAGGATCTTCTGCTTGCCCGTGTAGAACGGGTGGCACTCGGAGCACAGGTCGGCGCGGATCGTGCCGGACTCGATGGTGCTGCGGGTGGTGAACGACGCGCCACAGGTGCAGCTGACCTGGGTCTCGACGTACGCGGGGTGGATGTCGCGCTTCAAGGGTCTCTCCTAGTTCTGGGGAGGGCGCCGGGTCGCACGCGCGGACTGCGCGTACGTGAACCGGGACCGGCGGTCCAGTCTGCCAGCACTGTCCGCATCTCCCAAAACCGGAGTCCCGCCGTCCTTGTTCCCGGCCGCGCGGGGACGTGCCCGGGGAGGGCTCAGGGCGCGGCCTTGACAATGCCGCTCGCGTCGCCCGTGTCGCCCGCGGAGTGCTTGGTGGCCGAGGGCGGGATGGGCCGGTCCGCGCGCAGCGCCTTCCACACGGTGTCCGCGCCGGGCTGGAGCGGCACCACGCGGTTGGGGTCGGCCGGGTCGTACTTCACCGGCAGCGTGATCATTGTCACGTCCTTCGCGGACAGGTTCTGGAGTCCTCCGGCGAAGCCGATCAGCTCGTTGACGGAGTCGAGCTGCGAGTCGGGCGTGATGGACTTCGTCGCGGTGTCCGCCAGGTCGAACAGCTTCTTCGGGTCGCTGAACAGCCCGACCCCCTTGACCTGGTGGATGAGCGCCTTCATGAACGCCTGCTGCAGCTCGATGCGGCCGAGGTCGCTGCCGTTGCCGACCGCATGCCTGGTCCGCACGAGGCCGAGGGCCTGCTCCCCGTCGAGGGTGTGCGTGCCGGGCCCCAGGTCGAGGTGGCTGTCCTTGTCGTGGATGGCCTTCGTCGTCGTGACCTTGACTCCGCCGAGCTGGTTGATCAGCTTCTTGAAGCCGGTGAAGTCGACCTCGATGTAGTGGTCCATCCGGATGCCCGTCATTTGCTCGACGGTCTTGACGGCGCACGCGGGCCCTCCGACCTCGTAGGCGCTGTTGAACATGGCGGACGGCTCGGCCGGCGCCGTGCCGCCCTTCTTCGCCGCGCACGCGGGCCGGTGGACGAGGGTGTCGCGCGGTATGGACACGACTGCGGCCTTCTTGTGGCCGTGGTAGACGTGCACGACCATCGCGGTGTCGGAGCGGGCGCCCGAGGCCTTGCCGTACTTCGCGTTCGCGCCGGCCCGCGAGTCGGAGCCGAGGACGAGGATGTCCTCGGAGCCGTTGTCGACGTTGCGCGGCCGGTGGTCGCCGAGCTGGGCGTTGATGTTGATGCCGCTGAGGTTGCCGTTCAGGCGGGCGTACAGGTATCCGAGGCCGCCCAGGATGACGGCGACCAGCACGACGAGAGTCCAGATGACGCCCTTGAGCGTGCGGCGTCGGCTGCTCCGGTCGGCGGTCATGGTCTCCCTCGGCTGTCGGCCCGGTCGTGCCGCCCCTGCCGTGGCCCGGGGCCCGGCACGCGTCCTTTTGCCGCGTGGTCCTCCTGTGCCGTTGTCACGAGATCCAGCTCACCAAAGGGTCGCACAAAGGTGCCCCCTCGCGCCTGTGGAAGCGCGAGGGGGCACCCGTGTGTGCCGTGCGACCTGCCCGTCAGTCGTTGCCGTTGCCCGGCATCGGGGTGGTCTTCTGGATCTGCAGCAGGAACTCCGCGTTCGACTTCGTCTGCTTCATCTTGTCCAGCAGGAGCTCGATGGCCTGCTGCTGGTCGAGCGCGTGCAGCACCCTGCGGAGCTTCCAGACGATGGACAGCTCGTCCGAGCTGAGCAGGATCTCCTCCTTGCGGGTGCTGGACGCGTCGACGTCCACCGCGGGGAAGATGCGCTTGTCGGAGAGCTTGCGGTCGAGCCTGAGCTCCATGTTGCCGGTGCCCTTGAACTCCTCGAAGATGACCTCGTCCATCCGGGAGCCCGTCTCCACCAGCGCGGTCGCGAGGATCGTCAGCGAGCCGCCGTCCTCGATGTTGCGCGCGGCGCCGAAGAAGCGCTTCGGCGGGTAGAGCGCGGTCGAGTCGACACCACCGGACAGGATGCGGCCCGAGGCGGGCGCCGCCAGGTTGTAGGCGCGGCCCAGGCGCGTGATGGAGTCCAGCAGCACGACCACGTCGTGGCCGAGCTCCACGAGGCGCTTGGCGCGCTCGATGGCGAGCTCCGCGACCGTGGTGTGGTCCTCGGCGGGGCGGTCGAAGGTCGAGGAGATGACCTCGCCCTTCACCGACCGCTGCATGTCGGTGACCTCTTCGGGACGCTCGTCGACGAGGACGACCATCAGGTGGCACTCGGGGCTGTTGACCGTGATGGCGTTGGCGATGGCCTGGAGGATCATCGTCTTGCCGGTCTTCGGCGGGGCGACGATCAGGCCTCGCTGGCCCTTGCCGATCGGGGCGACGAGGTCGATGATCCGCGTCGTCAGCACGCCGGGGTCGGTCTCCAGGCGGAGCCTGTCCTGCGGGTAGAGCGGCGTCAGCTTCTGGAACTCGGAGCGGCCGCGGCCCGACTCGGGCGCCATGCCGTTTACGGAGTCGAGGCGGACCAGCGCGTTGAACTTCTCGCGGCGCTCGCCCTCCTTCGGCTGCCGCACGGCGCCGGTGACGTGGTCGCCCTTGCGCAGGCCGTTCTTGCGGACCTGAGCGAGCGAGACGTAGACGTCGTTCGGGCCCGGCAGGTAGCCGGAGGTCCGGATGAACGCGTAGTTGTCGAGGATGTCGAGGATGCCCGCGACGGGGATCAGGACGTCGTCATCGGCGACCTGCGGCTCGCTCGCGAAGTCGTCGCGGCCCCTGCGCCCGCGGCGGTCGCGGTAGCGCCCGCGCCTGCCGCGGCGGCCGCCGCCGTCCTCGTCGAAGTCGTCCTGCGGGCCGCCGCCCTGGCGGTCCCTGCGGCCCTGCTGGCCGCCGCCGCCCTGGTCGTCGCCGCCCTTGCCCCTGCGGCCCTGGCGGCCGTCCCTGCGGTCGCCGCGGTCCTGCCGGTTGTCCTGCTGACCGCCGTCGCGGCCGCCCTGACGGTTGTCCTGCTGGCCGTCACGGCCGTCACGGCCGCCCTGACCTGCCTGGCCGCGCTCCTGGCGCTCGCCGCGGCCCTGCCGGTCCTGGCGTCCGTCGCCGCCGCCCTGGCCGCCCTGGCGGTCCTGCTGGCCGTCGCGGCCGCCCTGGCCTGCCTGGCCGCGCTCCTGGCGCTCGCCGCGGCCCTGCCGGCCGTCCGTCTCGGGCGCCGACACGGCGGCCTCGGCCCTGGCGTCGCCCTGCGGCTCCGCCTTGCCGTCCTGGCCCTGCTCGGGGGCGCCGGCCGGGGCCGTGGCCCTGCGCCTGCGGCGCTCGCCGCCCGCGGGCTGCTCGTCGCTCGCCGGCTGGCCGGGGATGTCGATCTGCTGCTGCGCCGCGTCGGCCGCCGCGGCGCCGTCGGACTCGCCCGTACGGGTACGGGACGTGGCGCGGCGCTTGGGCTTCGTCTCGGCGCCCGCGTCCGCGGCCTTGGCCGCGGGAGCGCCGCCGCCGGCCTGCGCCTCCTTGATGACCTCGATCAGCTGGCTCTTGCGCATCCGCGCGGTGCCCCTGATCCCGAGGCCGGACGCGACCTGCTGCAACTCGGCCAGGACCATGCCGTCGAGGCCGGTGCCGGAGCGGCGGCGCCGTGCGGTGGTGCCAGAGGCAGCACCTGCGGCGGGCGCGGTCGTGTCGACGTTGTCGTCGGCAGACACGCCCATCAGATCGGTGGTGTCGCTCACGAAGGGTCCTTCCCTGGAGCGGACGTCGGCCTTCTGGCTCGGCGACCGGTTGTGCTGTCCGACAACGGTCCTGGCTTGTTGACCGTGTCGGGACGGTGGTCCCGCCGGGTACGGCGGGGAAACTTGCGTGCGTGCCATGGGTTCCGGCCCGAGGCTCCCTGCTCGCCCCACTGCGGGGGAAAGCGTGGAAGGTCGTACCGGCTCCGGTGCGTGCTCAAAACTGCTCAGGCAGGCTGCGCGGGCAGTTGAGGAGGCTCCCGGATGAACGGGTGGTCCCGACTGGGGACGCAAAGCACCGAGCCGTATCCGGCTCCGGGTGCTGTATTGAGGTTAACACTACCGGCACCAACAAACATTCCCCCTCTCACTCACCGGCAATCGCGATCCCGGAATACCGGGCCCGCTAGGACCCGAGCGGCAGGACGCTCGCGCCCGCCGCGTCGAGGGAGAGCCGGTTCGCGGCCCATCCCTCGCCCGCCAGCCGTGCGACCTTGTCGGCCGCATCGTCCTCGACCAGCGCGATGACCGTGGGCCCCGCGCCGGAGATCATGGCGGGGACGCCGTCCCCGCGCAGCCTGTCGACGAGTACCAGGCTCTGCTCCATCGCGGGCTGCCTGTACTCCTGGTGGATGCGGTCCTCCGTGGCGGGCAGCAGCAGCTCCGGACGGCGCGTCAGCGCCTCGACCAGCAGGGCCGCGCGGCCCGCGTTGGCCGCCGCGTCCACATGGGGGACCGTGCGCGGCAGCAGGCCGCGCGCGGTCCTGGTGAGCACCGGCGCGTCGGGCACGAACACCACGGGGACGACGGAGGGCGCGGCATCCATCCTGATGGCGCGCGCGGCCCCGTTCTCCGTCCAGGCGAGTGTGAACCCCCCGAGCAGGCAGGCCGCGACATTGTCCGGGTGGCCCTCGATCTCGGTGGCGAGTTCGAGCAGGGCCGTGTCGTCGAGCCTGGCGTCGCCGCCTATCGTCACGGCGCGGGCCGCGACGATCCCCGCGCAGATGGCGGCCGAGGACGAGCCGAGGCCGCGGCCGTGCGGGATGCGGTTGGCGCAGACGACCTCAAGTCCCCTGGGCTGCCCGCCCAGCAGGTCGAAGGCGGTGCGCAGCGCGCGTACCAGCAGGTGGCTCTCGTCGCGTGGCAGTGACGAGGCGCCCTCCCCCGCGATGTCGACGTGCAGTCCCGTGTCGGCGACGCGCACGACGACGTCGTCGTAGAGCCCCAGCGAGAGGCCGAAGGCGTCGAAGCCCGGGCCGAGGTTGGCGCTGGTTGCGGGGGTGCGCACCCGTACGGCGGCGGCGCGGAAGGCGGGACCGGCCATCGGTTGGACGACTCTCCTTGTACCTGCGGGGGATCGGTTGTACCTGCGGGGATCGGTTGCGTGCTTCCTCGTGTGGCGCGTGGAAGCACACCCGCTCGGAACGGCCGCCGCGCGCGCGGCAACACCGCGGCGTGTGCGGCGGGGTGGGTCCCCCCACCCTACCCAAGGAAGGATGCGTCGCGACACAGGGCGCACGGGAGGCGCACGGTGCGTGTCGC
Organism: Streptomyces montanisoli; assembly: GCF_017813245.1. GTDB lineage: Bacteria > Actinomycetota > Actinomycetes > Streptomycetales > Streptomycetaceae > Streptomyces > Streptomyces montanisoli. The sequence continues at coordinate 8,535 of NZ_JAGIQL010000026.1, read as the reverse complement.
ACGCGGCACCGTGCGCCCGGGCCGTGGCGGCGGCCGTCGGACCGCGCCGTGGCGCCGGCCGTCAGGCCAGGCCGAGTTGGTGCGCGGCGGCCGCGGCGTCGACGGGTACGGTGACGGGCTGCGGCGCCCCCTGGACGGCCCAGTCGGGGTCCTTGAGGCCGTTGCCCGTGACGGTGCAGACGATCCGCTGGCCGCGGTCGACCCGTCCTTCCTCGGCGGCCTTCAGCAGGCCGGCGACGGACGCGGCCGACGCGGGCTCCACGAAGACGCCCTCCTGGGCGGCCAGCAGCCGGTAGGCGCGCAGGATCTGGCGGTCGGTCACCTCGTCGATGTCACCGCCCGACTCGTCGCGCGCGTCCAGCGCGAACTGCCAGGACGCGGGGTTGCCGATGCGGATCGCGGTGGCGACGGTGTGCGGCTCCTTGACGACCTCGCCGCGCACGATCGGCGCGGACCCGGATGCCTGGAAGCCCCACATGCGCGGAGTGCGGGTGGCGGGTCCTTCGGCGGCGTACTCCTTGTACCCCTTCCAGTACGCGGTGATGTTGCCGGCGTTCCCCACGGGCAGGACGTGCAGGTCGGGGGCGTCGCCGAGCGCGTCGACGATCTCGAAGGCCGCCGTTTTCTGCCCCTCGATCCTGGCCGGATTGACCGAATTGACCAGGGAGACCGGGTAGTTGTCGGCGAGCGAGCGAGCCAGCGTCAGGCAGTCGTCGAAGTTGCCGTCGACCTGGAGGATGCGCGCGCCGTGCACGAGCGCCTGGCCCATCTTGCCGAGCGCGATCTTGCCCTGCGGCACGAGGACGGCGCAGACCATGCCGGCCCGTACGGCGTAGGCGGCGGCCGACGCGGACGTGTTGCCGGTGGAGGCGCAGATGACGGCCTGCGCGCCCTCGCCCTTGGCGCGGGTGATGGCCATGGTCATCCCGCGGTCCTTGAAGGAGCCGGTGGGGTTGGCGCCCTCGACCTTGAGGTGCACCTCGCAGCCGGTCAGTTTGGACACGACCTGCGCGGGGACGAGCGGCGTGCCGCCCTCCCTGAGGGTGACGACCTCGGCGCCCGCCTCCACGGGAAGCCGGTCGCGGTACTCCTCGATGATGCCGCGCCACTGGTGGGTGCCCTGTGCGGGGCCTCGGTCGACTGCGATGGTCATGGGTCCCTACTCCCCTTCAACACGCATGATGCTGGCGACACCGCGCACGGTGTCGAGTCCGCGCAGCGCCTCGACGGTGCCCGAGAGGGCGGCGTCGTGCGCGCGGTGTGTGACCACGACGAGGGATGCCTCGCCGTCCTTGCCCTTCTGGCGGACGGTGTCGATGGAGACACCGTGCTCGGCGAAGACCGTGGCGACCTGGGCGAGCACGCCCGGTTTGTCGGCGACGTCGAGGCTGATGTGGTACCGCGTGACCACGTCGCCCATGGGGCTGACCGGGAGCCTCGTGTACGCGGACTCGCCGGGACCCGTCGCCCCGGCGAGCCGGTTGCGGCACACGGCGACGAGGTCGCCGAGCACGGCGGACGCGGTGGGCGCGCCGCCGGCGCCCGGGCCGTAGAACATCAGCTGCCCCGCGGCCTCGGCCTCGACGAAGACGGCGTTGTACGCCTCGCGCACGGAGGCGAGCGGGTGGCTGAGCGGGATCATCGCCGGGTGGACGCGCGCGGTGACGGACCTGCCGTCGGCGGCGCGCTCGCAGATGGCGAGGAGCTTGACGGTGCAGCCCATGCGTTTCGCGGAGGCGAGGTCGGCCGAGGTGACCTCGGTGATGCCCTCGCGGTGCACGTCGTCGAGGCGGACGCGGGTGTGGAAGGCGATGCCGGCGAGGATGGCCGCCTTCGCGGCCGCGTCGAACCCTTCGACGTCGGCGGTCGGGTCGGCCTCCGCGTAGCCGAGCGCGGTGGCCTCGTCGAGCGCCTCGGAGTAGCCGGAGCCCGCGGTGTCCATCCGGTCGAGGATGAAGTTGGTGGTGCCGTTGACGATGCCGAGCACCCGGTCGACGCGGTCGCCCGCGAGGGACTCGCGCAGCGGGCGCACCAGCGGGATGGCGCCGGCGACGGCGGCCTCGAAGTAGAGGTCGCGGCCGCCGCGCCCGGCCGCGTCGTACAGCGTGGTGCCGTCCTCGGCGAGCAGCGCCTTGTTGGCGGACACGACGGACGCGCCGTGCTCGAAGGCGGTGGTGATGAGCGTCCTCGCGGGCTCGATGCCCCCGATGACCTCGATCACCACGTCGATGTCGCCGCGCTTGACCAGGGCCGTCGCGTCGGTCGTGACGAGACCGGGGTCGATGCCGTCGCGCACCTTGCCGGGGCGGCGCACGGCGATGCCGGCGAGTTCGAGCGGCGCGCCGATCCTGGCCGCGAGGTCGTCGGCGTGCGTCGTCATGATGCGGGCCACCTCTGTGCCGACCACGCCACAGCCAAGCAGCGCCACCTTCAGCGGACGCGTACGCATCATCCGACCTACGCCTTTCGTCGTGCCCCGCGGTCAGGGGCGGGGATGTCCACCAGTCTCACGCACCGGACGGAAGTTTCCGGCCGCTGTCCAGAATCCGAGATGTTTGTCTCGTCAACCGACGTCCAGACGGAAAAGATCTTCTTCCGTCTCGCGCCGGACGATCACCCGCGCCTCGCCGTCGCGCACGGCGAGCACCGGCGGCTTGAGCGCGTGGTTGTAGTTGCTGGCGAGCGAGCGGCAGTACGCGCCGGTGGCCGGTACGGCGATCAGGTCGCCCGCGGCGAGGTCACCGGGCAGGTACGCGTCGCGCACGACGATGTCGCCGCTCTCGCAGTGCTTGCCGACGACCCGTACGAGCATCGGCTCGGCGTCGGAGCGGCGCGAGACGAGGGAGACGCTGTACTCGGCGTCGTAGAGGGCGGTGCGGATGTTGTCGGACATGCCGCCGTCGACGCTCACGTACGTGCGCAGCCCTTCGAGCGGCTTGACCGTGCCCACCTCGTACAGCGTGAACGTGGTGGGCCCGACGATGGCGCGGCCGGGCTCCACCGAGATGCGCGGGGTGGCGAGCGCCGCGTTCTCGCACTCGTGGGTGACGATCTCGGCCAGGCGCTTGGCGACCTCCTGCGGCTCGCGGGGGTCGTCGGCCGGGGTGTAGGCGATGCCGAGGCCGCCGCCGAGGTCGATCTCGGGCAGCTCGACGCCGTGCTCGTCGCGGATGCCGGCGAGCAGTTCCACCACGCGTCGCGCGGAGACCTCGAAGCCGGCCATGTCGAAGATCTGCGAGCCGATGTGGGAGTGGACCCCGGTGAGTTCGAGGCTGTCGAGGCCGAGGATCCGCCGGGCCGCCTCGGCGGCCTGCCCGCCGGCCAGCGAGAAGCCGAACTTCTGGTCCTCGTGGGCGGTGGCGATGAACTCGTGGGTGTGCGCCTCCACCCCGACGGTGACTCTGATCTGCACCTTCTGCCGGACGCCGCGGCGGTGTGCGGCGTGCGCGACGCGGGCGATCTCCTGGAAGGAGTCCACGACGATCCTGCCGACCCCGGCGTGGACGGCGCGGTCGATCTCGTCGGACGTCTTGTTGTTTCCGTGGTAGCCGATGCGCTCGGGCGGCATGCCGCCGGACAGCGCGGTCGCGAGCTCGCCCGCGGAGCACACGTCGAGGTGCAGCCCCTCCTCGGTGAGCCAGCGCACCAGGGCGCGGGAGAGGAACGCCTTCCCGGCGTAGTAGACGTCGGCGCCGGGGCCGAAGGCGTCCTTCCAGGCGCGGCAGCGTGCGCGGAAGTCGGCCTCGTCCATGACGTACGCGGGCGTGCCGTACTCCTCGGCGATGCGGGTGACGGGGATGCCGTCCGCGGAGACGACGCCGTCATCGCCCCTGCGGACGCCGCGCGACCACACCTTGTCGTCGAGTGCGTTGAGGTCGGCGGGCGCGGCGGCCTCGGACGGCTGGGTGCCTGGGTGCTGAGCGGGAGGGGTCATTGCTGGTGGCTCTCTCAGAGGTGTTCGGGTGCGTCGATGCCGAGCAGGGACAGGCCGCCGGCCAGCACCGTCCCGGCGGCTTCGGCGAGGGCGAGCCGGGTGCGGTGGGCGGCCGAGGGTTTCTCGTCACCGACGGGCAGCGGAGGGCGGTCCGCGAGGCAGCGCAGGACGGTGTCCGCCGTCGTTTCGAGATGGCGCGCGAGCCGGTCGGGCGCGCGGTGGTGGCCGGAGGCCGCGAGCACGCGGGGGTGGTCCGCGAGAACGTCAAGCAGCGTACGGGCCGCGTCGCCGGCGGGCCCTTCCGGGGTGGCGGCCTGTCCGTCCGGTGTGGCGGCCGGCGTCTCCGGGCCCGTGGCCGGGGTGAGGCCGAGGGCGCGCCCGCCGCGCAGCGCGGCCCGGGTGCGGGCGTGCGCGTAGCGGACGGTGAACAGCGGATTGGTCTCGCGCTGGACGAGCAGGTGCGGTCCCGGCCGCGGGCGGTCGTGCGCCGCGGGGCGCAGGTGGGCCCACTGCTCGGCGTCGCGGCCGAGCGTGACGTGTCCGCCCGCCGGGGCCGGGACGACCCGCACGGTCTCGGTGCCGCCGGGCGCGACGCCGGCGTCGGCGCCCTGGGCGCGCTGCAGGCCGTCGATGGCGTCCGTCCTCCCCGCGGCGCGCGCCTCGGTCGCCGGGGCGAACAGGTAGCGGCGGCCGGCCAGGGCGTCCCCGTGCCCGTAGCGTGCGCCTTCGGCGCGTATGCGCGCGAGCACGTGCGCGCCGGCGGGGGCGGCGAGGGTGACGTTCAGGAAGCCGGGGCCCGTGATGTCCACGCGGGCGATGCCGTGCGCGCCGGCGATGCGCTGCCCCAGCACCTCGGCGACCTCCCGCGGGGCACGCCGCGCCTCTGCGGCGAGGCGCAGGGCCGCGTTCGTCGTCCAGTCGCCGCAGCCGCCGGGGCGCGGGCGCTCGACGCGTACGCGGTCGGGGACCGTCACGCTGAGCTCGCCGTCGCGCACCGCGCGGCACACGGCGTGCCGGACGGTGAGGGAGAGCTCGGCGGGGGTCACGGGACAAGCGTATGGGAGGACGGGGTGGGGCCCGCCAGCCGGTTTCTCATCCCCGCGTCCGCCATCCCCGCGTCCGCCATCCCCGCGTTTCTCACCCCCGCGTTTCTCACCCCCGCGTTTCTCACCCGCGCGTTTCTCACCCGCGCGTTTCTCACCCGCGGGCGCGCGGGGCGGGTGTCGCGCCGTGGCACACGGGCCGCGCGCGTTCGCCCGCGCCCGCCAGCCGTCTCACGAGGCGGACCAGCTGGGCCGGCTCGAAGGGCTTCGCCAGGAAGGCGTCGACGGACGCGCCGCGCGCGGATTCCGCTTCGTGCTGGGTGCCGGCGCTGATGAGCGCGAGCGGCAGGTGGCTGGTGCGCGGGTCGGCGCGCAGGACGGCCGCCGTCCGCAGCCCGTCGAGACGTGGCATGACGACGTCGAGCGTGACGACGTCCGGGGCGGCCCGGTGCACGACCTCCAGGCATTCGACGCCGTCGGCGGCGGTCACCACCTCGAAACCTTCCAGTTCGAGGTTGACCCTGATCAGCTGCCGGATGACTCGGTTGTCGTCGACAACGAGCACCCTTCCGAACTCGCCTGACACAACTAGAGAGTAGGACGTGCCCGCGCGCCGCGTCTGGTTTTTGCCGGTTTCGGTTCCGCGACCGGCTCAGAACCGGTCGGCGGGACGCGCGAGGCCGTAGTGGTCCCGCAGCGTCGTGCCCTCGTACTCGGTGCGGAACAGGCCGCGCTCCTGGAGGATCGGGACGACGCGGTCCACGAAGGCTTCGAGGCCCGAGGGCAGCACCGCCGGCATGACGTTGAAGCCGTCGGCCGCACCGCGCGCGAACCAGTCCTCAATGGTGTCCGCGATCTGGACGGGTGTCCCGGCGAAGGTGCGGTGGCCGCGGCCCCCGCCGAGCCTGCCGATGAGCTGCCTGACGGTGAGCCGCTCGCGTCTCGCCAGGTCGACGACGAGCGTGTAGCGGCTCTTGGCGCCCTCGATCTCGTCCTCTTCCGGCAGCCCGTCCGGCAGCTCGCCGTCCAGGTCGAGCGCCGCCGGGTCGAGCCTGAGGGTCCTGGCGAGCTGCCGCTTGGCGTACTCGGGGACGATCAGCCGGTCGAGCTCGGCGTCGAGTTCCAGCGCCTCGGCCTCGGTGTCGCCGAGGACGGGGACGATGCCCGGCAGGATCTTGACGGCCTGGGGGTCGCGGCCGAGCGCGAGGGCGCGGCGCTTGACGTCCTGGTAGAAGGCGATCGCCTCGTCGAGCGACTGCTGCGCGGTGAAGACGGCCTCCGCGTACCGGGCCGCGAAGTCCCTGCCGTCCTCGCTCGATCCCGCCTGGACGAGGAGCGGGTGGCCCTGCGGCGAGCGGGGGACGTTGAGCGCCCCCTCGACGCGGAAGTAGGGGCCCGCGTGGTCGACGCCGCGCACGCGCGCGGGGTCCGCGTGCACGCCGCGCTCCTTGTCGGCGACGATGGCGTCGTCGGCCCAGCTGTCCCAGAGCTTCTTCGAGACGTCGACGAAGTCGGCGGCGCGCTCGTAGCGCTCGCGGTGCGGCGGGGAGTCGTCGAGGCCGAAGTTGCGTGCGGCGTCGCCGCCGGCCGTCGTGACGATGTTCCAGCCGGCGCGGCCGCCGGAGACGTGGTCGAGCGAGGCGAAGCGGCGGGCGAGGTTGTAGGGCTCGTTGTAGCTCGACGACGCGGTGGCGATCAGGCCGATGCGGCGGGTGGCGCCCGCCAGCGCGGTGAGCAGCACCGTGGGTTCGAGCTTGCCCGCCGGGCGGCGCCCCGGGTCGCCCATCAGGACGGGGCTGTCGGCGAGGAAGACCGAGTCGAGGCGGCCGCGTTCCGCGATGCGGGCGAGGTTCTTGTAGTGCTCGATGTCGGTGCTCGCGTACGGGTCGGACTCGGGCAGGCGCCACGACGCCTCGTGGTGCCCGGTGGACATGAGGAACGCGTTGAGATGGAGACGGGATCGCTCGGCCTCGGGCATCAGCGGGTCTCCTTCGGGAGGTCGGGGCCGTCGGACGCGGGCGCCTGGCCGGCGACACCGAGGGCGGCGAGGAGGGTGTCGCGGTGGTTCTGGAAGCGGGGGTCGCGGCGCGAGCGCGGGGCGCGCAGCTCGACGGCGAGGTCGACCGCGATGCGGCCCTCGTCCAGGACGAGGACGCGGTCGGCGAGTTCGACGGCCTCGTCCACGTCGTGGGTGACGAGCAGGACCGCGGGCCTGTGCCGCTCGTACAGCTCGCGCAGCAGCGCGTGCATCTTGATCCTGGTGAGCGCGTCGAGTGCGCCGAACGGCTCGTCGGCCAGGAGCAGTTCGGGCTCGCGCACAAGGGCCCTCGCGAGGGCGGCGCGCTGCTGCTCGCCGCCGGACAGCTCGTGCGGCCAGGCCCGTGTCCGTCCCGCGAGGCCGACCTCGGCGAGCGCCGTCAGGGAGCGCGAGCGGGGGTCGGGCCCGGTGAGCCCGAGTGCCACGTTGTCGGCTACGCGCGCCCACGGCAGCAGGCGCGAGTCCTGGAAGGAGAGGGACACGCGCTCGGTCACGTCCAGCACGCCGGAGCCGGCGACGCCGTCGTCGAGGCCGGCGACCGCGCGCAGGAACGTGGACTTGCCCGAGCCGCTGCGGCCGAGGAGCGCGACGAACTCGCCTGGCTCCAGCGTCAGGTCGATGCCGTGCAGCACCACGCGGTCGCCGTAGCGCCGCACCACCTGCTCGGCTCGCAGGGCGAAGGACGCGGGCGCGGGCGCGGGCCGCTGCGGGGCGGTCAGCCCGCCAGGGTGCGTCGCCATGACAGCGCCCTCCTCTCGGCGGCGCGTACGGCGGCGTCGGTGACGTACCCGAAGACGCCGTAGACGACGAGGCCGACGATGATCACGTCGGACTGGGCGTACTGCTGGGCCTGGAACATCATGTAGCCGATCCCGCTGGTGGCGTTGATCTGCTCGACCACGACGAGGCCGAGCCAGGACGAGGTGACACCGAGCCGCAGCCCGGTGAAGAACCCGGGCAGCGCGCCGGGCATGACGACCTTCCGCACGAACTGCCACCTGCTGAGCCGCAGCACGCGGGCGAGTTCGACGTAGCGGCCGTCGATCGAGGTGAGGGAGGTGTGGACGTTGACGTAGACGGAGACCGCGACGCCCAGCGCGACGACGACGACCTTCATCGACTCGCCGATGCCGAGCCAGAGGATCATCAGCGGCAGCAGCGCGAGCGACGGGATGGCGCGCTTGATCTGCAGCGGCCCGTCCACGAGGTACTCGCCGGTGCGGCTGAGCCCCGCGACGAGGGCGAGCAGCACGCCGGCGGCGACCCCGAACAGCAGCCCGAGCCCGGCGCGCTCCAGCGAGACGAGCACGTTGCTCTGCAGCCGCCCCTGGGCGATCAGGTCGCCCGCGGTGGACAGGACGTCGCCCGGCCCGGACAGGATGCGCGGGTCGAGCTGCCCGAGCGCGGAGGCGGCCCACCAGACGGCGACGACGAGCACGGGCCCGATGAGCCGCCCGAACGGAAGGCCCTTCCCGGGCGCGAGCCGCCGCCTGCGGGTGGCGGGCGCGCCGTGCCCGGCC
>NZ_JAGIQL010000259.1 GCF_017813245.1 Streptomyces montanisoli | reverse complement strand
ACCTCCTCCTTTATATGAAGAAGAAGACGGCATACACGATACATCGCAACCAAGAATTCAGTGAAGAGTTCTTCCGACTAGAGAGGCGCGTCCGCCGCTCGCCGGACGCGCCTCACGGCAGGCCTCGGGGGCGGGGCCCTCACGCCCCGCGCGCGGGCACGCGCCGCCTGTGGCGGCGCACCAGCGCCGCGAGGACGAGCGCCACGACGACGGTCACTGCGGGCGGCACGACCCACCACGGGACACCGGTCCACACCGCGAGGAGCCCCACCCCGGCACAGGCGGCGAAGATGGCGGTGAGCGCCCTCGCGCCGTACGGCTTGTACCCGAACAGCGAGGAACGGGGCATGACGAGGCGGACAGCTCCGAACACGAACGCCTCGGCCGCCAGGAGCGCGGCGAACGTGCCGACGGCGGCGTTCATCTGCAGCTCGTCACGCGGCGCGTCACTGGTGTTCTGACGGACGCCGTTCTTGCCGAGCACCACGATCTGGCCGCGCCACGCGGTGGCGGTGACCCTTTCGCCCGGCTTCAGCCGGTCGAGCAGCGGCTCCGAGCCGCCGAAGTACACATCCCCGCGCCAGGAGTGCTTGTACCTCAGGGTCGCCTTGTAGCTTTCGCCCTCACCGTTGCGCTTGGTCACCGCCTCCACGACGGTGAGGCGCCAGGTACTCAAGCACTCCTGGCGCGCCTGGAGGCGGCAGGGCCGGGCCGCCTGGTAGCCCTGGTAGCGCGCCCCGTCGTAAGGCAGCCACCGGGCGAACACGACGTAGGAACCCGCCGCCAGTGCCAGCGACAGCAGCACGAGCACGACGCCGACGAGTCGCGTCAACCCCGGTGATCGACGGCCGAAACTGCCGTCGGCCGCTTGCTCGGCAGCACTGTGTCCCGTTGCCCTGGCCCGCGGTGTTTTCGTCATAACGCCCCCGACGCCCATGGTCCCACGACGAGGCCCCGCCCACCGCGCGGTACGCGGGGGAGCGGGGCCTCGACGGGGTCCTGCGAGGGCGACTTGATCAGCCGCGGCGGCCCGCCAGCTTCCAGGCACCGGGCAGGGCGCCCATCGCCAGCGCCGCCTTGAGCGCGTCGCCGAGCAGGAACGGCACAAGGCCTGCGGCGATCGCGGCGCTCGCCGACATACCGGCGGACAGGGCGAGGTAGGGCACGCCTATCGCGTACACGACGGCGGAGCCGACCACCATCGTCCCGGCCGTGCGCAGCACGGAGCGGTCGCCGCCGCGCTTGGCCAGCGCGCCGACGACGGCGGACGCGGCGAGCATGCCGAGCACGTAACCGAACGACGAGCCGCCCGGGCCCGAGGTGCCGTCGGAGAACCACGGCAGGCCCGCCATGCCCAGCACCGTGTACAGCGCGAGCGAGAGGAAGCCGCGGCGCGCGCCGAGCGCGGTGCCGACGAGCAGCGCGGCGAAGGTCTGCCCCGTGACCGGCACGGGGGAGCCCGGCACCGGCACGGACAGCTGCGCGGCCAGCCCGGTGAGCACGGCGCCGCCGGCGACGAGCGCGATGTCGCGGGTACGGCTTGCGGGGATCAGGTCGGCGAGTACGCCGGCGCGGGACGCGGCCGCTGTGGGCGCGACGGTGCTCATGGGGACTCCGCGGGGGGTCGGGGACGGACGGTCGGCAATCGTCTCGACGTTAACCCACGGCCCACGACCCCCCGCTCGTCGGAGCCCCACAAAGGCCGGCGCACGCCGTTGTGGGCCACGCGCCCCACATCCCGCCGGCGATGGCCGCTGCGCACCGAACGCGTTCGGGCCGGCGAGCCCCACGGGCCGCGGCCCCACGTCCCGCCCCTACGCCCCCGCGCCGAGGGCGCCCCGCGCCCGGGGCCACCCGTCGGGGATGGCCCGCGCTCGAGGCAGCCCGCGCAAGGGGCGCCCTGCCGAGGGCGGCCCCGCGTCACGGATGGCCCGCCTGGGCGCAGTCCGCGCCGAGGGCGCCCCGCGCCGGGGGTGCCACACGCCGCGGGCGTCAGGCACCAGGAGTGCCACGGGCCAGGGGCGGCCCATACCGCATCCGCCCCGCGTCGCGAAGGGCCCGGGGTGGCCCGCCGGCATGCGCCCCGCGCCGGGGGCGCCACACGCTGCGGGCGCCCCGCGCCGGGGGTGCCACGGGGCAGGGGTGGCCGGTGCCGCACGCGCCCCGCACCAAAGACGCCCCGCGTCGCGGGCGGTCCGCGCCGGGGGCGCCACAGGCTGCGGGCGCCAGGCGCCGAGGGTGCCACGGGCCAGGGGCCCGTGCGCGGGCGGCCCCGCCACAAACGCCCCGCGCCGGGGGCGCCACACGCGGCTCGCGCCGGGGGCACCCGCGCAGCCCGCGTCGCACATGCCCAGCCGCCCAGCGCCGGGACGCTGCGCGCCCCGCGCGGGGCGGCTACTGCCGCGTCAGTCGAAGATCGGGCCCTGCGTCCTCGTCCGCTTGATCTCGTAGAAGCCCTTCACCGACGCCACCATGAGCGTCCCGTCCCACAGCTTCAGCGCCTCCTCGCCCTTCGGCGCCGGCGTCACCACCGGGCCGAAGAAGGCGATCTGCTCGCCGTTCTCGCCCGGCACCGCGATGACCGGTGTGCCGACCTCCTGGCCCACCTTGTCGATGCCCTCCTTGTGGGACGCGCGCAGCTGCGTGTCGTACGTGTCCTAGTCCGCGTACTCGATCAGCTCCGCCGGCAGGCCCGCGTCCGCCAGCGCCCCGGCGATCGCCTCGCGCGTCGGGCCCTCGCCCTTGTTGTGGAAGCGGGTGCCGAGCGCCGTGTACAGCCTGCCGACCACCTCGTCGCCGAACTGCTGCTGCGCCGCGGTGACGACGCGCACCGGCGCCCACGCCTTGCCCATCGTCTCGCGGTACGACTCGGACATGTCGTCGAGCCGCGGCTCGTTCAGCACCGCCAGGCTCATCACGTGCCACCTGATGTCCAGGTCGCGGGCGCTCTGCACCTCCAGGACCCAGCGCGAGGTCATCCAGGCCCAGGGGCACAGCGGGTCGAACCAGAAATCGACGGGCGTCTTCTCCGGCATGTCTCTCGTCTCTCCTCGAAAGTGACAGCTCTTTCCAACGCAACTACAACGACAACGCGCCCGGCCGCCGCCGCCATTCCCCGCCCCCGGTGCCCGCACGATGCCCGCACGGTGCCCGCATGCCGGTCACCCGGCACCGACATGCGAGGATCGACCCCGTTCCACGACGTCCGTGAGCCGCGAAGGAGCTGCCCCCGTGCCTGGAGAGAACCTGTCCCGCGACGAGGCCCGTGAGCGGGGAGAACTGCTCTCCGTCACGGAGTACGAGGTCGCCCTCGACCTCACGTCGGCGATCGGTGAGTGGCCGGGCGCCGGCCCCCGCACCTTCCGCTCCGTCACGACGATCCGCTTCGCCTGCGCGCGCCCGGGCGCCGCCACCTTCGTGGACCTGATCGCCCCGTCCGTGTCCGCGGTGACGCTCAACGGCCGCGCCCTCGACCCCGCCGCGGTCTTCGACGGCGCGCGCATCGCCGTCGAGGACCTCCAGGCGGAGAACACGCTCGTCGTGGACGCGCAGTGCGCCTACAGCAGGACCGGCGAGGGCATGCACCGCTTCGTCGACCCCGAGGACGGCGAGGTCTACCTCTACACGCAGTACGAGCCCGCCGACGCCCGCCGCGTCTACGCGAACTTCGAGCAGCCCGACCTCAAGGCGCCCTACCGGTTCGAGGTGACCGCGCCCGACGGCTGGCAGGTGTGGAACAACGGCGCGGGCGAGCGCGGCGCCGACGGCGTGTGGCGCTTCGCGCGCACCAAGCCGATCTCCACGTACATCACGGCCGTCGTCGCCGGCCCCTACCACTACGTCACCGACACCTACCGGCGCGCCCTGCCGGACGGCGGCGAGCTGGAGATCCCCCTCGGCGCGATGTGCCGCAAGGGGCTCGCCAGGCACTTCGACGCGGACGACATCTTCCTCGTCACCAAGCAGGGCCTGGACTTCTTCCACGACAACTTCGACTTCCCCTACCCCTTCGGGAAGTACGACCAGGCGTTCGTGCCCGAGTACAACCTCGGCGCGATGGAGAACCCGGGCCTCGTCACCTTCCGCGAGGAGTTCATCTACCGCGGCAAGGTGACCGAGGCGTCGTACGAGCGCAGGGCCAACGTCATCCTGCACGAGATGGCGCACATGTGGTTCGGCGACCTCGTCACCATGCGGTGGTGGGACGACCTGTGGCTGAAGGAGTCCTTCGCGGACTTCATGGGCTGCTTCTCCATGGTCGAGGCGACCCGCTTCAAGAACGGCTGGATCACCTTCGCCAACAACCGCAAGGCGTGGGCCTACCGCGCCGACCAGCTGCCCTCCACGCACCCGATCACCGCCGACATCCGGGACCTGGAGGACGCGAAGCTCAACTTCGACGGCATCACCTACGCCAAGGGCGCGGCCGTGCTCAAGCAGCTGGTGGCGTACGTCGGCAGGGAGGCGTTCCTGGAAGGCGCGCGGCGCTACTTCAAGCGGCACGCCTACGGCAACACCGAGCTCGGCGACCTGCTCGCCGTCCTCGCGGAGACCTCCGGCCGCGACATGGCCGGCTGGGCGCGCTCATGGCTGCAGACCGCCGGCGTCAACTCCCTCACCCCGCAGGTGGTGTACGGCGACGACGGCCGCGTGGCGGAGCTCGCCGTCGTGCAGGACGCCCCCGAGTCGCACCCCGAGCTGCGGCCGCACCGCGTGGCCGTGGCGCTCTACCGGCTCACCCCGGAAGGCGCGCTGACCGCGTACGCGAGCACCGGCGCCGACGTGACGGGCCCGCGCACCGTCATCACCGAACTCGCCGGAGCCGAACGCCCCGACCTCGTGCTCGTCAACGACGAGGACCTCACCTACTGCAAGACCCGCCTCGACGCCGCCTCCCTCGACACGCTCCGCGCCCACCTCGGCGCCCTGGCCGACCCGATGGCGCGTGCGCTGTGCTGGTCCGCGCTGTGGAACATGACGCGCGACGCGCTGCTGCCCGCACGGGACTTCGTGGCACTGGTCCTCGCGCACGCGGGCCGCGAGAGCGACATCGGCGTGCTGCAGATGGTGCACGCCTGGGCGCGCTCCGCGCTGGACCACTACGCGGCGCCCGCCTGGCGCGCCGAGGGCGGAAGGACGCTCGCCGAGGGAGCGCTGCGCGAACTGCGCGACGCCGAGCCCGCGGGCCCGCACCAGCTCACCTGGGCCCGGTTCTTCGCACAGGTAGCCGCGTCCGACGCGGACCTGGCGCTCGTCGAGGGCCTGCTGTCCGGCAAGGAGGACGTGCCGGGGCTCGACGTGGACCAGGAGCTGCGCTGGGCCCTGCTCGCCGCGCTGGCCGCGCACGGCCGCGCCGACGAGAAGGCCATCGAGGCCGAACTCGCCCGCGACGACACCGCGTCGGGGGAGCGGCACAAGGTGCGCTGCCTCGCCTCGCGCCCGTCGGCCGAGGTGAAGGCGGCCGCATGGGACGCGGTCGTCGAGTCGGACGCGCTGTCCAACGCGCTGGTGGAGGCGACGATCGCCGGGTTCGACCAGCCCGGGCAGCGTGAACTGCTCGCGCCGTACGCGGAGAAGTACTTCGCCGCCATCGAACGCGTGTGGGCCGACCGCTCCATCCAGATCGGCGTCCTCGTCGTGCGGGGCCTGTTCCCCGACCTGCTCGACGATCCGGCGACCCTCGAAGCCGCGCGTGCCTGGCTCGCCGCGCACGAGGACGCGGCACCCGCGCTGCGCCGCCTCGTGCTGGAGGCGCGGGACGACCTGGCGCGGGCGCTGCGCGCACAGGAGTGCGACGCCGCCGCCTGACGCGGCGGTGTGTGGCAGCGGCCTCCGCGTGTGCGGACCTGTCGTGCGGTCCCGTCGTGTGTAGGCCGAACGTGGCAGCCTGCTCGGCACTCGAACGCCCGTACTTTAGGACGGGGTTGTCCGGTTTGGGCAACGCGCTTGTAACAGCGGTTAGCGCGGTGGCCGGCAGCGGGGAGACCCGGGACATGAACAACAACAGCGCCCCGCTCTCCGCCTCCCACCACTCAGGTCACGACGCCCACGGCGCGGCAGCGCACCCGGACGTCGCGGACGCCGTGGTGCCCGGCCTGCTGAGCGCGGTGCAGCTGCGCGAGCGCGGCATCACGTCGGCGAGGGCCGCGGCCTACTGCCGCCCCGGCGGGCCGTGGCAGCACCTGCTGCCCGGCGTCTACCTGCTGCACCGGGGCCCGGCGACCGGCCAGGAGCGGCTGCGGGCCGCGCTGCTGTACGCGGGGCGCGCCGTGCCGGCCCAGTCGCGCGGCGCCT
>NZ_JAGIQL010000258.1 GCF_017813245.1 Streptomyces montanisoli | reverse complement strand
ATCGAATCTGTGACCGGCGCGACGGGCTACATCGGCGGGCGCCTGGTGCCCGAGCTGCTGGCGGCCGGGTACGAGGTGCGGTGCCTCGTGAGGACGCCGGAGAAACTGCGCGACCACCCGTGGGCCGGGGACGTCGAGGTGGTCAAGGGCGATGTCACCCACGAGGTGGGCGTCGCCGCGGCCATGGAGGGTGTCGACATCGCCTACTACCTCGTGCACGCCCTCGGCTCCGGCAAGGGCTTCGAGGCCACCGACCGCGACGCCGCCCGCATCTTCGGCCGCTCGGCGCGCGGCGCGGGCGTCCGGCGCCTCGTCTACCTCGGCGGCCTCACACCGGCCGGCGTGCCGGAGCGCGAGCTGTCCCCGCACCTGCGCTCGCGCGCCGAGATCGGCCACATCCTGCTGGCGTCGGGCGTGCCGGCCGCCGTGCTGCGCGCCGCCGTGATCATCGGCTCGGGCTCCGCGTCCTTCGAGATGCTGCGCTACCTGACCGAGCGGCTGCCGGTGATGGTCACGCCGAGCTGGATCTCCACCCGCATCCAGCCGGTGGCCGTGCGGGACGTGCTGCGCTACCTGGTCGGCGCGGCGGCGCTGCCCGCGGACGTCAGCAGGACGTTCGACATCGGCGGGCCCGACGTCGTCACGTACCGCGAGATGATGCGGCGCTACGCGCGCATCGCCCGCCTGCCGAGGCGGCTGATCGTCGCCCTGCCCGTGCTGACGCCGCGGCTCTCCAGTCTCTGGGTCGGCCTCGTCACGCCGGTCCCGGCCGGTCTCGCCAGGCCGCTGACGGAGTCGCTGCGCCACGAGGTGGTGTGCGCCGAGCACGACATCGTCCGGTACGTGCCCGACCCGCCGGGCCACCCGTACGGGCTCGACCGCGCGGTGGGGCTGGCGCTGCGGCGCGTGCGGCAGGGCCGGGTCTCGACGCGCTGGTCGTCCGCGTCCCTGCCCGGCGCGCCGAGCGACCCGCTCCCCACCGACCCGGACTGGGCGGGCGGCAGCCTCTACACGGACGCGCGCGAGGGCACGGTGATGGCGTCACGTGCCGCGCTGTGGCGGGTGATCGAGGGCATCGGCGGGGTGCACGGCTGGTACTCGATGCCCATGGCCTGGGCGGCACGCGGCTGGCTCGACCGGTTCGCGGGCGGCGTGGGGCTGCGGCGCGGGCGCCGGGACACCGAGCGGCTGCGGGTCGGCGACTCGCTGGACTTCTGGCGGGTCGAGGAGATCGAACGTGGCAGGCTGCTGCGGTTGCGTGCGGAGATGCGGATGCCGGGGCTCGCCTGGCTCGAGATGCGCGCCGACACCGACGCGGACGGCCGCACCGTCTACCGCCAGCTCGCGCTGTTCCGGCCCCTCGGCCTCCTCGGGCAGGCCTACTGGTGGAGCGTCTACCCGTTCCACGCGCTGATCTTCGGCGCGATGATCCGCAACATCGCGGCGGCCGCGGAGGCCGAGGAGGGCGTCGTCCCGTCCCTGACCGCGCCCGCACCGCCCCCGCGGGGCGCACGTCGCCCGGGGCCTGGGCTGCCGCCGGCCTGAGCGGGCAGGCCGTGGCCCGCCGGTGGTCAGCAGCGCTCGTCGCGGTGGCCCGGGGCGCCCGCGGGCAGCACGTCCCTGTCCCGCAGCGTGACGGACAGGGTCCGGCCGAAGCGGCGGCACGCGGCGGAGAAGTCCTTGCCGTCGTACTCGATGTCGAAGATCCGCCGGTCGTAGGCGGCCGCGAAGTCCGGGCACTCGCCGTAGTGCGCGCACTCCTCGACCACGGCGAAGTCGAAGCCGATCTGCTTGTGCCTGCCCAGCAGTTCGCCGGTGTTCTTCTGGGCCACGGCGAGGCCGTCGTGGTGGCCGCGCCGCACCAGCAGCTTCGCGAAGGCGACGGCGTCCGCCTCGTCGAGCAGCCCGTCCGAGCGCTGGTACGAGTCGAGGTTGTCGGGCTCCACCGCGTCGAACCCGGCCTTCGCGCAACCGTCGAGCCAGCCGCCGACGACGTCCATCAGCTCGCCGCGCTTGCCCGCCGTGGAGATGTCGAGCAGCGGCTCGTGCCAGTCCTCGTCGATGACGAGGGCGCCGCGGCGGTCGCGCAGGAGCAGGCCGGGGTGGTGGGCGCGCCACCAGTCGACGGCGTCCCCCGGCTGCGCCTGGAAGGCGTTGACGTAGCAGACGTTGTAGAGGCCGGGCGCCGGGCGCGCGGACCGGTCGCGCGACACGGCGCGCACGCCGGCGGGCGGCTGGTAGGCGCCGCCGAGCTGGTAGTCGAACGGGGCGTCGGCGGCCGGGAGGCGCATGGGGTGCGCGGAGGGCACGGGGTGCGCGGGACGCGCGGATCGCGCGGCGGGCGCGTCCACGTCTCCGGGTTCGGCCGCACGCTGCGTGGAGCAGCCGGCGGCGGCCAGGCAGAGGGCGGTCAGGAGCGCGAGCGGCGCGGCGAGACGGCGGACCCGTGTGTGCATGGGCACCAGTCTCCGCCGCAGGTCAGAGCGGCAGCGCGCTGGGTGCCGCGAAGGCCGCCTCCACCGGCTCGGGCAGCGGCCCGTACGCGAGGAGCCCCGCGGCCGAACGCGCCGCCGTGTCGTGCCACACGCGAGCGCGCCCGAGCATGGCGTGGCCCTCGTCGTTCAGGAGGAGGGCCGCCGTCCGCGCGCCCGCCTCCCGCGCCCGCCCGCCGAGTGCAAGCGAGGCGGCGGACGATGTGACGCGGTCACGGTCGCCGTGCAGGAGCACCACCCGCCTGCCGTCCAGCTGCCGCACGGGCTCGCCCTCGGGCCACCACGGCGCGAGCGCCACGACCCCCGTCACCGCCGGGTGCCCCGCCGCACGGAGCGCCGCCCTGCCGCCCATGGAGTGCCCCACGAGCACGATCGGGACGTCACCGGCCCGCCGCACGACCTCGTCCAGCGCGGCGAGCGTGTCCGTCAGCGGGTCCGCGGCAGGCGCGTTCCAGCCGCGGTACCGGTAGCGGACGCGGCCGAGCAGCACCTCGTCCGCGGGAAGCTCGCGCGCGAGCGCGCCCAGGAAGGGCCGCATGCGCAGGGCCGCCAGCTGCCAGGGCCTGGCGGGGGAGCGGTCGTCGCTGCGGCCGCCGTGCAGCACGAGCACGGCCGCGGCGGCGCGCGCGGGCGCCCGCACGACGGCGAGCGCACGGTGCCCGCCGTGGCCGGTCGTCGTTCCGTGTGGTGCTTGGCTCATGCGGGCTCCTCGCCGTCGGGTCGCGTACGCGAGTGATTCGTCGGCGAGGTCGCGCGGGATGGGCCGCGAAGCGGAGAATTCACCCGGTCCCGTCAGAGGTCGTCGGGTAGCAGTCGGAACGCATGGCGGCCGGACCATGCGGAAAGTGGCGGTCGGTGGTGAACAACGTTTCGGTGCCGTACGCAGCTGCCAGGGCGACGTTCATGGCGTCCGTCATTCCGACCCGGCACGGACGGAGATCAAGTATTCCGGCTCGGCCGGCACCGTGGGCGAGATGACGAGGTGGCTGATCGCGGCGAGCCCGTCCTCGTGCGTCTTGTGCTCCGCAAGATGCGGACCGGGGAACCGGTACGTTGGCTCCAGGACCAGAGGCACACGAACAGTGGAGACGGCATGTCAGCGAACGCAGCCGAAACTTCCGGATGCAACCTGCCCGAGATCCTGAGCTGGGAGGAGCTCCAGCAGCTTCCGGACGACATCGCCGAGGGGATCGAGCTTTGGCATGGCAGGGTCGTGTGGAACAGGCGCGGTCCACTGGAGCACCAGCAGTTCGCCGTGCGGGTGCGCAACGCGATCGAGGCCGACGCCCGCCGCGCCATGCGGGAGGAGACCAGCGGCGAGGAGCGGCGCTGCTGGCAGGTCGGGGTGGAGACCAACGTCTTCTTCGCGCCCGACAGGTCCAGCTTCCTCACACCCGACTTCCTGGTCCGCCGCTGCCTGCCCCGTGGCGCCGACACCTTCGCCACCGACACCCTCCTTGTGGGCGAGGTGCTCTCCGGCTCGGACACCCCCAAGCGCAGGCAGTGGAAGATGGACCGGTACGCGGAGGCTGCCATTCCCTGGTACTGGGAGGTCGAGCTCGACTCCGGCAGGACCTGGGACATCACCTCGGTGCGGGCCTACGAGCTGGTTACCATCGATTCGACCGGGCTCGCCGTCAAACCGCTGCGCCCCTCGGTATACGTACCCGTCGGTGAGTGGGAGCCGGACGGCACCGGTATCGAGTTCCCCGAGCCCTTTGCTTTGGGCATCGCTTGGGAAGACCTGGCGTTCTAGTGCCCCCAACGGGATTCGAGCCCGACATCGTTACCTGCCTGACCTGCGGAAACGCGCGGAATTCGGATGAATGACGCATGCCTGCGTCCCGCTTCGTCCTCCTCGATCCGGGGCCGGTGCTGACGTGTCAGCACGGAGTGGCTGACCTGTGCAGCCGCGAATCCGGGCCCACGGGGGCGACGCCTGGTTTCATGTGGCGGTCGGGGCCTCGTTTGTCAGCCTCTGGACCGGGCCCGGCGCCTGCGGTCGGGCGCGTTCTCATCGTCGGTCGTAGTGGAAGCGGCAGGCCACGACGTGGACGGTGTCGTCCTCGTCGATGCGGTACACCAGTCGGTGCTCGGAGTTGATGCGTCGTGACCAGTAGCCGGAGAGGTTGTTCCGCAGGGGCTCGGGCTTGCCGATCCCCTCATGGCCGCTTCGGTCGATGTCGGCGATGAGCTGGTTGATCCGTTTCAGGAGCTTACGGTCGTTCGCCTGCCACCACAGATAGTCGTTCCAGCCGTCGTCGAGGAAGAGGACCTTCACGCGGCGCCCTGTCCGGCCTCGTCGTCGGGGTCGACCAATTCGCGGACCGTGCCGTGGCCCATCTGGTCCTGCTCGATCGACCTGCGCAGACGCTCGGCCATCGCGGGCGACCGCAGCAGGTAGTCGGTCTCCTTCAGCGCCTCGTACTCGGCAAGGGAGACGACGACCATCGGCTCGTGGCCGGCGCGGGTGATGACGAGCTCCTCGGCGTCGTCCTCCACCCCATCGAGGGCTTCGGCGATGCTCGCGCGCAGTTCGGTGACGCTCATCGTCTTCATGGCGTACAGGATAACGTACAGAACTATCGTGCCGCAGTCCGCTGCCACTGCTTCCGGGTGAAACGCGAAAACCGCCGGACCCGTGGCGGGTGCGGCGGCGGTGATTCTGCGGATAAAGAAGCGTTCCTCGGTGCCCCCAACGGGATTCGAACCCGTGCTACCGCCTTGAAAGGGCGGCGTCCTGGGCCACTAGACGATGAGGGCTTACGGGCCGTGCCCGGCGCCATCTGACGCGACGGGGGACGGGAGCAGCATAGGTGATGCCCGGAGCTATCGCCAAAACGGTTTCGGCCGGTCGGCGCCGGGTTGCCGCCGCCCGTCAGGCGGCTCGCGGCGCCGCCCGTCGGGCCGGCTCCCGCGGCCCTCGCGCCGTGCTCGTGCCGCGGCGACAATGGTCGGGTGCTGGAGATGACGCGCGAGGAGTTCGAGGAGCTGGTGGCCGAGGCGCTCGACCGCGTACCGCCCGAGCTGATGCGCCTGATGGACAACGTCGCGGTATTCGTGGAGGACGAACCGCCCTCGTCCGACCGCGAGTTGCTCGGCCTGTACGAGGGGACGCCGCTGACCGAGCGCGGCGAGTGGTACGCCGGGGTGCTGCCCGACCGCATCACCGTCTACCGGGGCCCGACGCTGCGCTTGTGCGCGACCCGCGAGGACGTGGTCGCGGAGACCGAGATCACCGTGGTCCACGAAATCGCACACCATTTCGGCATCGACGACGCGCGCCTGCACGCACTCGGGTACGGGTGACCGACTACGGGTGATCGGCCCGGGCGCGTGAGCGGGTGGCGTACGGCGGCGGGGGCGGCGGTGGGCGTACGCGCGCTACGTCGGGGCGTGTCCTGACGGGGCCATGCCCGTTGGACACGGCGACGTACCGCCCGCCGCCCCTCGCGGTCAGACCGCGCCCGCGAGGGGCGACCCGCCCCGCTCTCGTCCCGGAGGTGCCCTCGTGCGCCAGTCGTCCCCTTCCGCCCCTGCTCCCCGTGGTGCACCTCGCCGCGCGTCCGGGCCCGTCGTGCGGCGCGTCGCCGTGTGGGTCGCCACGTCGCTGGCCGTGGCGGCGTCCGCGGGCTGCATGAGCGTCGGCGGCGCCGCGGACGCCCCCGCGCCCCGGCTCTCCCCCAAGGCGCTTGGCGCCCCCAGATTCGTGAAGCTTTCGTCTATATCCCTATTATCGATTTATCCGTCATGTCCTCTTCTGCTTT
>NZ_JAGIQL010000257.1 GCF_017813245.1 Streptomyces montanisoli | reverse complement strand
GGTGCCGGGGTCGCCGGCGCGGGGTACCGGCCGCTGCCGGGGCGGCCACGCGGCCACGCGGCAGGAGGCGGGTGCGACGGCCTGACGGGCCGGGCGCGGCCGGCCCGTCAGGCCGCCTTCGCCTTGGTGGCGTACATGTCGACGTACTCCTGGCCGCCGAGCCGCATGACCTCGGCCATCACGGAGTCCGTCACCGCCCGCAGCACGTAGCGGTCGCGCTCCATCCCGTCGTAGCGGGAGAACTCCATCGCCGGGCCGAACCGCACCGTGACCTTGCCTGCCCGCGGCAGCCCCCGCCCGTTCGGCTGGAGCTTGTCCGTGCCGATCATCGCGAACGGCACCACAGGCGCGCCCGTCATCAGCGTCAGCCGTGCGATGCCCGTACGCCCGCGGTACAGCCGTCCGTCGGGGGAGCGGGTGCCCTCGGGGTAGATGCCGAAGATCTTGCCCTCCTCCAGGACCCGCCGCCCGGTCATCAGGGCGGCCGCGCCTCCGCGCCCGCCGTCCCGGTCCACGGGGATCATGCCGACGCCGGTGAAGAACCACGCCATCGCGCGGCCCTTGATGCCGCGGCCCGTGACGTACTCGTCCTTGCCGATGAAGAACACCTGGCGGTCGCAGACCAGCGGAAGGATCATCGAGTCGATGAACGTCAGATGGTTGCCCGCGAGGATCACGGGACCAGTGCCCGGGATGTGCTCCGCGCCCTCCACCGTCGTGCGGAACGCGAGCCGCACGAGTGATCCGATCGTTGCCTTGAGGAACGCGAAACGGGACAACGGATCCTCCGTGTCGTCGGCCGGCATGGATGAGCGGCTGGGTCGGTGCAGGTGAGGACATTACTCGCGCCGCGTGCCCGAACGCACCTCGGGAGGTCCCCGCGGGGGCCCGCCGAGGCCCCGGCGGCGGCGACGTCGGCTATGTCACACGGGCGTTTGGGCGCTGTAAGCCCCGGATGCGTCGATTGCCCACCCGAACTCCACGCACCGCGGAGGTTGCGGCTCCTGAACAAGTGGGAAAGGAGCGGTAGACAATCGGCGTAACCAAGTGAGCGGGAGGCATGCACACATGGGCATGAGCGTGACCATCTCAGCGGCAGGTGCGCAGGACGCGGAGAACATCCTGAAGCTCCAGTACCTGTGCTATCAGAGCGAGGCCGAGCTCTACGGCGACTACACCATCGAGCCACTCACGCAGTCCCTCGACGACCTCAGGGCCGACCTCTCCGGCGGCCACTGCCTGGTCGCGCGCCTCGGCGACGAGGTCATCGCCTCCGTGCGCGGCAGGATCGACGAGTCGGGCACGGCCAGGATCGGCAAGCTCATGGTGCATCCGAGGATGCGGCGCCACGGGCTCGGCGGCAGGCTCCTCGACGCGATCGAGACCCACTTCGCCCAGGACCCGGCGGCCCGCAGGTTCCAGCTCTTCACGGGCGGACGCAGCGACTCCAACCTGCGCCTCTACCGCAGCCGCGGCTACGCACCCGTCACCACGAGCGCCGAGGGCACACGGCTCGAACTCGTCACGATGGAGAAGCCCGCCACGTCCGGCACGTACGTGGCGAGCGCCTGAGGAGGTGCCCCTGGCGTTCTGCCCGCGGGCGTCAGGGGCGGTCGGCAGTCCCGCCGCTCACACGCCGGCAGGCGGCCGGTGGCCGGTGGCCGACGGCCGGGGGTCGGCGCGCCGGGTCAGGCCGCGGCCGCGGCCGAAGCCGCCGTGCGGGGCTTGCGCAGCCACAGCATGCCCGTCACCGGGAGGGCGACCGGGATGAAGATGTAGCCCATCCCGTAGTCCGACCACACCGTCGCGTCGGGGAAGGCGGACGGGTCCACGAGCGTCCACGTGCCGACCGTCAGCACGCCGACGAGTTCGAGCGCGCAGCACACCAGCGCCACCTTGCGCGCCGTCTCCCCGCCGCGCACCAGCGTGTACGTGATGAACACGTAGACCACGGCCGCGACCGCCGACAGCGAGTAGGCGAGCGGCGCCCGGCCATAGTCCGACACGATCTGGTACACCGAGCGCGACGCCGCGCCCACCGTCATCACGCCGTACAGCCACACGAGCACCAGGCCGGGCCCCGAGACCAGCCTGGCCTTCTTGCCCGGCCCGCCGTCGGCTCCCGCCTGCCGGGCCGTCTTCCCGCCCTGGCCCGTCGTCTGCGCCGTCACGTCCGTTCCGTCCTCTTCCATCGCCGTCCGTCACCCACCCCAGATCGCGTACAGCCGCACTTCGAGCACGGCGAGGACGACCCCGCCCGCCGCGACGACCACGGAGCCCCACCTGGTGCGTTCCGTCAGCGACATGAACCCGGCGATCGGCACCGAGAGAACCGCGCCCACCAGGTACGCGAAGAAGATCACCGAGCCGTCGTGCGGCTCCTGCCCGCCCGCGACCAGCACGATCCCCGCCACCAGCTGCACCAGCGCGAGCACCGACACCACGGCCATGCCGATGAAGTGCCAGTCCTTGGTCGGCTGGTCCCGGTACGCGGCATAACCGCACCAGGCGGCGAGGGCGAGCGCGGCCGCTGTAACCGCGATCGTCAGGGCGACAAGCATTGACCGAGGATATTACGGCGCCGCGCCCCGGCCGCGCCCGCCCCGGACCGCCGGGCGGCCCGCCCGCGTCCCCGCCGCCCGGCCACCCCCTATGCGCGGGGTCCGCCTGATGCTGCATGCTTTGCCTTTACGGCGGACTGGACGCACTGCTGGACGGACCCAGGCATGGAGCTGCGGATGACTACCACCTTTCCGGACGTTTCCATCAGCACGGAGAGGCTGGTGCTGCGCCCGTTCGAGTCGGCCGACGTCCCGGCCTACACCGAGATGATGAACGACGAGATGGTCACCGCCTGGACCGCCGCCCCGCACCCCTTCTCCTCCTCCGACGCCGCGAAGTGGGTCGGCAGGACCGCGCCCGCCGAGCGCAGGGAGGGCCGCGGCATCGTCTTCGCCGTGACCGAGTTCCTGACGCAGCGCCTCGTCGGCACCGTACGGCTGCACGACACGGACTGGCGCATCCTCGCGGCGCGCGCCGAGTACACGACGGCGCCCTGGGCGCGCGGCGAGGGTTACGCCACGGAATCGATGCTCGCGCTCGCCCAGTGGCTCTTCCGCGACCGGAAGTTCGAGCGCCTCGAACTGCGCACGGCCGCGGACAACACCGCCGCACAGCAGGTCGCCCAGAAGATCGGCTGCATCAGCGAGGGCGTCCTGCGCAACGCGTGGATAGCGCGCACGCAGACCGAGGACGGCGGCTGGGCCGACATCAGGACCGACCTGATCGTGTGGAGCCTGCTGCCCGAGGACCTCGAAGGCGTCGGCGAACAGCTCGCAGACGCGGGCGGCTACGCGAGCGGCTACCGCGACTGGCGCTGAGCCGACAGGAGCCACAGACGCGCGCCGCACGCTCGCGCCGCGCACCCCGCGCCGCGCACCCCGCGCCGCGCACCCCCGCCGGTCTGCCGCCGCCCGGGCGGGACCGGTACTCTCACCGTGCCGTGCGCCCCGCCCCGCCGCGACGCATCCGCTGCACCCCCGCCCGCGACACTCCGCCCGCGACACCTCCGGGAGACATACGACGATGGCCGACCGCGTGACGGTGATCGGCTGGGACGGCTCACCCCTCACCCCTGCGGCCCGATCCGCCCTCCTCGCCGCCACTCTGGTGGCCGGAGCCGCCCACCACCTGGCACTTCCCGAAGTGCCCGACGACGCCGAGCACATCAGGCTAGGCAGCATCGACCTCGCGGCCAGGCGCATCGCCGGCCACCGGGGCAGCGCCGTGGTGCTCGCCGACGGCGATCCCGGCTTCTTCGGCGTCGTCCGCACGCTGCGTGCTCCCGAGCACGGCCTCGAAGTGGAGGTCGTGCCCGCGGTGTCCGCCGTGGCGGCCGCCTTCGCGCGCGCCGGTATGCCCTGGGACGACGCCCAGGTCGTCGTGGCCCAGCGGCGCACGCTGCGCCGCGCCGTCAACGTCTGCCGCGCCCACACCAAGGTCGCGGTCCTCACCTCGCCGGGTGCCGGGCCCGCCGAACTCGCGCTGCTGCTCGAAGGCGTCCACCGCACGTTCGTCATCTGCGAGGAACTCGGCACCGAGCGCGAACAGGTCACCGTCCTCACCTCCGACAAGGCCGCCGACCACGTGTGGCGCGACCCGAACGTCGTCATCGTCATCGGCGGCACGGGCACGCGCGGCACGCAGGACGCGTCGATACCCGCCGCCTCCGGCTGGCTGCTGGGCGCCGCCCCGGCTCGGCGGTCCGCGGCCCGCGGCTGGGCGCTGCCCACCGAGGAGTACGGCGTCACCCTGGACGAGGGCGAGTCGACCTGGCTGCGCGCCGCCCAACTCGCCCGCATCGGCGCGCGGACGGGCGACCTCGTCTGGGACATCGGCTCGGGCAGCGGCGCCGCCGCCGCGGAGGCCGCGCGGTTCGGGGCCGCCGTCATCGCCGTGGACGAGGAGGAGGGCGCGTGCGCGTCCACCGCGGCGGCCGCCCGGCGCGCCGGGGTGCAACTCCAGGTCGTCCAGGGGCGCGCGCCCCACGTGCTCGAACGCCTGCCGGAGCCCGACGTCGTGCGGATCGGCGGCGGGGGACTCGACGTCGTCACCGCCTGCGCCGACCGCAGGCCGGAACGGATCGTCACGCACGCCGCCACCCGCGACGAGGCGGAGGCCGTGTCCGCCGCGCTCGCCGAGGGCGGCTACGCCGTCGAGTGCGCGCTCCTGCAGTCCGTCGGACTCGACACCGACGACTGGTCGGAGCGCGAGCGCGCGGTCGTCTTCCTCGTGGCCGGGCAGCGCCCCGACAGCGCCCCCTGACCCCGTCCGGCGGAGCGCGGGGTAGGCTGGCCGACCGTTGCACCGCAGCCGGCAGCCCGCCGTTTCGGCGTTCAATATCCGGACAAGGGAACCCTTTTGGATCCCCCTGCGGTACGCGCAAACCGGGGGAACGCGCAACGGCGCGCGGTCCGCGGCCGGTCGTCGGAGAAGGTGTCCCACGGCCGGCGGCAGCGTCCGGGGACACGCCGGGGCCGCGGTCCTTCGTGCCGCGCGGCGCCCCCGCTCGTTGTTATGGACGAGCGGCCGGGGCCACGGCTCTGCACGACTCCGGCGAAGGGCTTGCTGAAGGAGCAGAACCGATGGGCGAGGGGTACGCATGACTGACACCAACGGGGTCCCGGGCGAGGGACGGCCGGAGGACGCAGGCATGGCGGGGCAGCCGGGAGTCCCGGCCGCCGGCGAGTACGCCTACCTGGGCCCGTCCGAGGCGCACGCGGAGGAGGACGACCTCCTCCTCATGCCGAGCGCGCAGGGCGCGTGGAGCGATCCGCAGCCGGTGCCGCCGCAGGACGTGCAGCCCGGCGCCGCGCCCGTGGCCCACGACGGGTACGCGCAGCAGCCCGTGGCGCCCGCCCCGGCCGCGGTGGACGTCCCGCAGGAGGCGCATCCGCACCCCGATCCCGTGCCGCCGATAGAGCGGCCGGCGCCGGTGACGGAGCCGGCGCCGGGTGCCGAGGCGCAGCAGGCGCCGGATCAGTACGCGTCTCACCAGCAAGTCCCCGCGCACGCCGCGCCGTATGCGGAGCCGGGGACGGCGCAGCCGCAGCAGCAGACCTACAGCTCGGACGGCCGGGGCTTCAGCCACGCTCAGGCGCCCGGCCAGGCGCCCGAGTTCCAGCGCGTCGCCCCCGCGGAGCCGGTGGCGCGGGACGTGCCGCCCCAGGCGCCGTCGCCCGACGACGCGGGCCGCGGGCACGTGCCGTCCCCCGCGACGCCCCCTGACGGGTCCATCGGCGGCCCCGCGCCCGAGCGGCCCCAGGCCCCCTCGCGCAGGCCGCTGCACCTCGGCCCGCCGGTCTCCGACCCGACGAGCGGCGTCGTACGGTCGCTCGCCGACCGCGGCCCCGCCGCGCGCACGACGCCCGCCTACCCCGTGCGGACGCAGACGCCGGGCCCGCCCACGACCGGGCCCGAGTACCTCGACGTCACCCCGGAAACCCTCGAAGAGGCCCCGTCCGCCCAGCAGACGGGCTCGGGGCAGGCACCGGACGCGGCCGAGGCGCCGCAGGGCGGCGTCCCGTGGGTGCCGCAGCCGCAGGTGCCCGAGCAGGAGCCGCAGGAGCAGCAAGAGCAGCAGCAGGAGGAGCACACCATCCCGGAGGCCACCGAACCCGCTCAGGCCGTGCCCGCGCAGGCCCCGGCCCCG
>NZ_JAGIQL010000256.1 GCF_017813245.1 Streptomyces montanisoli | reverse complement strand
CCCCCCCCCCCCCCGCCGCCCGCGCCCCGGCCCTGAGCTCGGCCCTGAGCGCCGCCCTTCGCGCGGCCCTGAGCGCCGCCCGGCGCCCGTCCCTGGCGTTGCCGCTGGGCGCCGAGGACGGGGCCTTGACGGTGTGGCTGCCGGGGAGGCACGGGCACGGGGGACACCTCCGGGGGCGGTGACGACGCCCCTTCCGGCCGGGGCCGGAACGGACGTGGCGGACATACAGGGACGACCACGGGAACCGTAGGTCCATACGATGAGCTGCACCTGTCCCGGAGCGGGCGGCACGCCTGCCTGTCCCCCGTTCGCGGTAACGTGACGCCCGAACCCACGCTCCCGAAACCCCCGCTTCCGACCTTGCGAACAAGGTCCCCATCAGGACCCCGAAGGACCCCATGTCTGACCACTCGCCCGCGGTCTCCGTGATCATGCCGGTGCTCAACGAGGAACGTCATCTGAGGAACTCCGTCCGGCACATCCTCGAGCAGGAGTACGAGGGCGAGATGGAGGTCGTCATCGCCCTCGGCCCCTCGACCGACCGCACCGACGAGATCGCCGCCGAACTGGTGCGGGAGAACGCTCAGGGCGGCCGGGGCCGCCGCGTGCAGACCGTCCCCAACCCGACGGGCCGCACACCGGCCGCGCTGAACGCCGCTATCGAGGCGTCCTCGCACCCCATCGTCGTGCGCGTCGACGGGCACGGCATGCTCTCGCCCGACTACATCGCCACGGCCGTGCGCCTCCTCGACGAGACCGGCGCGCAGAACGTCGGCGGCATCATGCACGCCGAGGGCGAGACGCCCTGGGAAGAGGCCGTCGCCGCGGCGATGACGTCGAAGATCGGTGTGGGCAACGCCGCGTTCCACACCGGCGGCCGGGCCGGCCCCGCCGAGACGGTGTACCTCGGGGTTTTCCGCCGCGAGGCGCTGGAGCAACAGGGCGGCTACAACGAGGAGTTCATCCGAGCTCAGGACTGGGAGCTGAACTTCCGCATCCGCGAGGCAGGCGGCTCGATCTGGTTCTCGCCCGAGCTGCGCGTCCAGTACAGGCCGCGCCCGTCCGTGCGCGCGCTCGCCAAGCAGTACAAGGACTACGGGCGTTGGCGCCACGTCGTGGCGCGCTACCACGCCGGCTCCATCAACCTGCGCTACCTGGCGCCGCCGACCGCGGTGTGCGCCATCGCCGCGGGCATCGTCGTCGGCGCGGCCGTCACACCGTGGGCGTTCCTCGTGCCCGCCGCGTACGCGGCCGGCATCGCCGCCGGCTCCGTACCGGCAGGCAAGGGCCTCGGCGCCAAGGCGCGCCTGCAGATCCCGGTGGCGCTCGCCACGATGCACATGGCCTGGGGCTACGGCTTCCTGACGAGCCCGCGCTCGCTCGCCAGGCGGGTGATCGCGAGCCGCAGGCCCGCCGTGCCGAAGGACCCGGCGGCGGTCTGACCCCGCGCGGCCCCGGGAGGCCGCAGAACCGTACGGCGAAGGCCGCCTGACGTCACGTCAGGCGGCCTTCCGCTGTGAGCCGGTCAGCGGCGCCGCACGCGCCTCACCACTGGTAGGGCTTGTACACCGGCATGCAGGCGTCCTTCTTGCCGCCGTTCAGGACGTCCGCCGACGTCGGCACCGAACCGGCCTTCGGCTTCTCGTGCTTGGGGTACGTGGTGCCCTCGCGCCAGTCCGCGCCCACGATGACCGTCACGCCCGTCACCGACGCCGACTGGTGCACACCGCTCGACGGCACACCGAGCGCCTTGGCCACGCCCTGCGCGTCCCCGGCCAGCGCGGAGCGCGGGTAGAGGACCGTGGTGTCCTTCTGCGGCTTCTGCGTCGAGTCCGTCTCCGCACGCCCGTAGCCCTTGCCCACCAGCAGTTCCTTGATCGTACGGGCCCGGCCGGGTACGGGCGCCTGGTCGCCGCCGGTGCCGTTGAACACCGTCACCGCCGTCTGGGCGGGGGGATCGCTCGGCGCGGGCACACTGGCCTTCGTGGAGGGCTTCGGGGTGGCGGAGGACTTGGCCTTGCCGTTCTTGTCCAGTGCCACGTCGTCGCGCAGCAGCGACCACAGCTGGTCCGCGTCCCCCGGTTTCGGCAGGACGTGGTTGATGTTCTGCGGGTCCTCGATCGTCGGCATGGTCACCGTGGTCATGCGGTTGATCGGGACGTTTTTGAGCTGCATGCCCAGGTCGAACAGCTTGGGGACCGAGCCGATCTCGTCCGACACCTTGAGCGCCTTGATGGCCGCGTCGGCGAGGCCCGTCAGCTTCATCGGGCTGGTGAAGTAGTTCTGCGACTTCAACTGGCGGAACATCGAGGTGAGGTACATGTGCTGCGCCTTGCTGCGGCCGAGGTCGCTCGCGAACGCGTGCCGGGTGCGCAGCCACTGGAGCGCCTGCTTGCCCTTGACCTTGGTCGTGCCCGCCTTGAGCCTCAGCCCGGATCCGCCCGGCACCGCGGGCGTCGGGTGGTCCCAGACGTTCTCCTGCACGCACACCGGCACACCGCCGATGGCGTCCGCCATCCTCACGACGCCCGCGAAGTCGATCGTCATCCAGTGGTCGATGTAGACGCCGGTCAGCTTCTCCCACGTGGAGAGCGTGCAGCCGGCGCCGCCGCGGGCGAGTGTGGTGTTGATGATCGCGTTCGTCGGCGGGTAGTCCTTGCCGGTCTTCGCGTCCTTGCACTCCGGTATGTCGACCCGGGTGTCACGCGGTATCGACACCATCGACGCGTTCTTGCGGTCCGCCGACACGTGCAGCAGCATCTGGACGTCCGCGAGAGGGGGATCGTCGCGCAGGTCCTTGCCGCCGCCGAGCGCGACATTCGCCGCGCTCGCGCGGGAGTCGGAGCCTATGAGCAGGATGTTCAGCGGCCGCTGCCCGGCCGCGTTCGCCTTCGGCTTGTTCACGTCGGAGTGGCCGCCCGTGCGGGAGCCGCTGCGTATGTTCCCGTTCAGGTGGCGGTAGTACAGATACCCCGCCCCGGCCGTGGCGAGGACGAGCAGCGACAGCACGCCGGCGATCCAGCGCAGCGCCCTGAACCTGCGCTGCTTCTTGCGCCGCCGCGACGAGCGGCCACCGCCACCGCCGCCGTCCTTGCCGCGGCGCCCGCCGCCGCCCGCGCCCGCCTGGCCCGGAGCAGTCCCCGGGCCGCGCTGCTCCGGCACCGTCGCCGTACGGACCGTCGTACCGGCGCCCGCGTCGGCCGCGTGCCCGTAGGAGCCGCCGTCCGCGCCGCGCCCGCGGGCGTCTCGCGCCCGTCCCCTCGCGCCGGCGCGGCGCGCGCTGTCCTGACCCACCCGTTCCCCCTCGGTTCAGGACCTGCCCGCGCGCCGGATCACCGGCGTCACTTGGCGCAGACCTGTTTGTCGGCTTCCACCTTCTGCACGGTGTCCGGCAGCTTCGCCGGACCCGTCAGGGGCGTCCCCGCGCCCTTGAAGTCCTTGCCCAGCGTGAGCGTCATCGCCTGGAGACCCACCGCGTCCTTCGTGCCCTTCTTCAGGGCCGACGCCGGCAGCCCCATCCAGGCGGCGACCGTGCGCGCCTGGTCGGCCTGGTTCGGCGCGTACTCCAGCGTGGTCTTCGCCACCTCGGTGGTGGCGTCGCCCTTGTTGGTCGTCTTGGGCGCCTGCTTGGTGTTCTGCAGCCACGACAGCGTGGCCTGCGCGGAACCGGCGGGCGCGCCGCCGTTGTAGACGTCCACCCTGACGTCGTTCGCCGCGGCCTTCGGGCCCTTCAGCACGCTGTCGTCCTTGGACTTCGTCTTCTTCTTCACCTCGGTGAGCGAGGTGTCGTTCTGCAGGTCGTCGAAGATGGGCTGCGCCTGCGCCTCGTTCAGCACGACCGTCGCGTGGACGACCTCGTCCGGGTTGTCCACCACCGGCAGCGTGGTGAAGGTGATGTTCTTCGGGTTCACCTTCGACAGCTCGCCCGCGAGGCTGGTCAGCTTCTTGATGGACCCTATGCCGGTGTCCACCGTGAGCGCCTTCGTGGCGGCCTCCGCGAGACTCGCCAGCTTTGTTGGGCTGCTCAGCGTGTCCTTCGACTTCAGCTTCCTCAGCAGCGCGCTCAGGAACTGCTGCTGCACCTGGATGCGGCTGAGGTCGCTGCCCGTGCCGAAGCTGTGCCGCGTCCTGACGAACGCGAGCGCCTGCTCGCCCTCGATGGTGTGCTCGCCTTTCGACAGCTTCAGGTGCGACTTGGGGTCGTCCACGGCGTGGTCGACGCAGATCGGCACGCCGCCGACCGCGGTCGACAGCGTCTTGACCGCGTTGAAGTCGGCCATCATGAAGTGGTCGACCTTGACGCCGGTGATCTCCTGGACGGTCCGCATGGCGCAGCCCGGGTCGCGGCCGTCCTGACCGAGGCTGGTGTTGAACCGCACGTGCGGCGTGCCCGGGATGACCTTCGTCTGCCCGTTCGGCTCCTTGGTCCGGCAGTCCGGGATGTCGGTGATCAGGTCACGCGGGATGGACAGCGCCGTCGCGTTCGTACGGTCCGCCGAGACGTGCAGCAGGATGTTGGTGTCCGCGTGGCCGACGCTGCCCGCGTCGCCGTACCCCTCGTTGCCCTTGCCCGTGCGCTTGTCGGTGCCCATCAGCAGGATGTTGATGGGCTTGCCGGGGTCGAAACCGCTCTGGCTGCCCGCGCCGCCGACGTCGACCGTCGACAGGTTGCTGTTCAGGTGCTGGTAGTACGCGTACGCGCCACCGCTGGTGGCGAGCACGAGGAAACCCAGCACGCCGCTCGTCCACAGCAGGGCCTTCTTCTTGCCGGACTTCTTCGCGCCCTTGCCCTTGCGGCGGCTCGGCGGCGGCCCCGCGGCCGCGGGAGCCCCGCGTCGGCCGCGCTGGCCCGGCACGTCGGGACCGCTCGGCGCGCCACGTCCTGGAGCGGCGCCTCGGCCGCCGTCGGGTGACGTACGGCGGGCGGCGCGACCGTCGGCGGCCCGGGGTCCGGGCGCGTCCGCACGGGAACCGCCGGACGTGCCACCCGACCGAGGGGGCGGCGGCTGCGCTGCGGGATTGTCCAGTCGCAGCTCGTAGTCGCCTGTCTCCGGGTTGAGGACCCACTGGTCGGCCGGGTCGATCTCGCCCTGCCCACGGTCATGTGCATCCACGGTCGTCCGAATCCTCCGTCGGTGCCACGCGAAGCGCCTCCCCCTCGGGCGCCAGGTCTTCGATCCGGCGGTGCGCCGCGGTGGCCGCCGCATACGCCGGATCGCGACACACTATCCGTCCGGTTCGCCCTGGAGCGACGCCGGTGCGGCGGTGCTGCGTCCTTACAAGCGGGCAATACGCCCAATCGTCCTGTCCTGTGCGGTTCTCCTCGCTCACCGTTCACTCACGTGCTTCTCATGCACACAGCCCGACACTGGCATTGGTTCCTGTGAACGTCGGTCCCGGCGACGCCTGCGACGCGCCGGGCGAAGCGGTGGACGATGCCGTGGGCGCGCCGCTGGCCCCGTCCGTGGATTTGCCGGAGTCTTTACCGGCGGTATCCGCCGGTGGTCCCGACGCGGAGCCGGACGGATCGCCCGTGCCGGGCGCGGGCGACGGCTTCACGGTGACGGGCGCGTCGTCGCGCACCTGCTTGAAGAGCCGCTCCGCCGGGCCCGGCACGATCTCGTCGCGGTTGTGGTCGAGGCTGTAGGGCCGCACGGGCACCGTGACGAACTGCACCTTGTCCGTCGGCACGCCCCGCATCGAGTGGACGAGGTTGTAGAGATCCCGCAGGCTGGCGAGCCCGGGGTCGGTGGTGATGGCCTTCGTCGCCGCGTCGAGCAGCGGGTAGAGCCGTGCCGGGTTCAGCAGGACGCCGTTGGACTGCACCTTCTTGAACAGCGCGCCGAGGAACCCCTGCTGGCGCTGGATGCGCTGGGTGTCGCTGCCGTCGCCGATGCCGTGGCGGGCGCGGACGAAGCCGAGTGCCTGCTCGCCGCGGACCGTCTGCCTGCCGGCGGGCAGGTGCAGGTGCGCCTCCTGGTCGTCGACCGGCTGGTCCAGGCATATCTGCACGCCGCCGATGGCGTTGATCATGTCCTTGAAGCCCTGGAAGTCGATGACCATCTCGTGGTCGATCCGCACGCCGGTCAGCTTCTCCACGGTGCGGGTCGTGCAGGCGGTGCCGCCGAACTCGTAGGCCCAGTTGAACTGCGCGAACCGCGCCTTCGTGGTCGTGCCGTCGGCCCTGCCGCAGCTCGGTATGTGCACCATCAGGTCGCGCGGTATCGACACGGCCGTGGCGCTCTTACGGTCGGCGGCGAGGTGCAGCAGGATCGTCGTGTCGGAGCGTGCGGTGCCGCCGTCGTCGCGCCCGTACTTGCCGTTGCCCTTGCCCGAGCGGGTGTCGGACCCGATCAGCAGGACGTTCAGCGCGTCGAGCGCGACGGGCGTGGGGCGCTCCTTCTCGTACGTCTGGAGCTCGGCGGCCGCGTGGGTGTCGGCCGTGATGTTGCCGTCGAGCTTCTGGTAGAGCCACCAGCCCGTGCCCGCGGCCGCGAGCACCACGACGCCGACGCCGCCGGCGATCCACCGCAGCCACGGGCGGCGGCCGCGCGCCGCCTTCTTCCCGGGCGCGCCGGTGTGCTCGCCGCCGCGGCCCGCGTCGCC
>NZ_JAGIQL010000255.1 GCF_017813245.1 Streptomyces montanisoli | reverse complement strand
TCCTCAGGCAGAAGACGGGATGCGTGGTGCATCGGAGGCAGGAGTTCAGACGCGTGCTCTTCCGATCTGTCCCCGGGGCACGGGCACGCCGGCCGGGCCGTCCGGCGGGGCCGCCGCGTCGTCCCGTCCGCCTGCGAACAGGCGGTGCGAGGCGAGCGCGCCGGGGCCCGCGCAGGCGATCAGCAGGAAGGCCCAGCAGAAGAACACCGGGGCCTCGCCGCCGTTCTGGATCGGCAGCAGGCCGCGCTCCTGGTGGACGGTGAAGTACGCGAACGCCATGGACCCGGAGCTGAGGAGGGCCGCGGGCCGGGTGGCGAGGCCCAGCATGACGAGTGCGCCGCCGGCGAGCTGGATGACGGCCGCGTACCAGCCGGGCCAGGCGCCGGCCGTCGCGGCGTGCTTGCCCAGCACGCCGAAGAGCGTCGCGACCCCGTGGCAGGTGAACAGCGCGCCGATGATGATTCTGAACAGGCCGAGGACATAGGGCTGTGTCCGATCGAGTCGTCCGAACATGTGGGGGTGACTCCTTCGGTCGGTCGAGACCAAGTTGGTATGGACCTGTGGAGTCTCCTCGTGCGTGCCCGGCGGGGAAATGCACTGGTGCGGGTTCGATGCCTTCGCACGAACGATTCGGGTCGCGCGGAGGTGCGCTATGCGGACGTGCCTGGCGGTCATGGACATGCCCTTACCGCGGTACCCGGCGTTCTGCGGTGTTACGGGCCGCTTTGTGCCAGGGTGCACGCTCGTCCGAAACCGGCCCCTGCGGCGGGAGGGGCAACGCGTCACCGCGCGGCATTCCGCCGCGCCTTCCTCTGCCGCGCCGCCCCTCCGGTGCCTCAGCGCGTCAGCGTCCGCTCGTCCACCGTCACCAGGCTCGCCGTCCCGTCCCGGTCCGCGCGGGACTGCTCCAGGCGCAGATCGGCGTGGCGGCCGTCCAGGGTCAGTGTCATCAACTGGTTGCCGAACCACGGGCCGCCCGTCCTGTCCCACGCCACCGGCGGGTGTTCCAGGCGCCCGTGCAGCCGCAGCAATCGGCCAAGACCCCTGCCGACACCGCTCCAGCCCATGCGGAACGTGAACTTCATATAGCCGGGGACGGAGTTGTGCACGGGCGAGCACGTCAGCTGCACCACCCGCGAGCCGACCTCGCCCCCTGGCCGCTCCCGCGGCCACGCCGCCTCCGCGATGTAGGCGTGGTGCACGTCCCCCGACAGCACGCACACCGTCGCCGGGGCCTCGGGCCCGCTGCCCACCTCCGCGACCAGGTCCGCGAGTTCGCCGAACGAGCGCGGGAACGCAGCCCAGTGCTCCAGGTCGGCCTTCCGGCGCAGCCGCTCGCCGATCCGCGTCCAGCGCGGTCCGCGCCCGCCGCCGCACAGCACCGAGTCCCAGCTCTCCAGGTCGTGGATCATCGGCGGCAGCAGCCACGGCAGCGATGTGCCGAGCAGCAGGTGGTCGTACGAGCCCGGCGCGTCGAGCGCCTGCTCGCGCACCCAGCGCGCCTCCTCCTCGTCGACCATCTCGCGCCCGTCCTCCGCCAGCACGCGCGCCGCGCGCGAGTCGACCACCAGCAGGCGCGTGCGGCCCAGGTCGCGGCGGTAGCTCCACCGGGTCGTCGTGCGGTCGCGGTCGGCGCGCGCCGCGAACTGCCGCAGCGCCGCCGTCGGGTCCGTGCCCTCCCGCACCGCCGCGTACAGCTCGTCGCGGTCAAGCTCCTCGGGCGAGAGGTTGCCGAGGTGCTGGTAGACCCAGTACGACATCAGCCCGCTGACGATCCGCTCCTCCCACCAGTCGGTGGCGCGCATCTCGTCGAGCCAGGAACCGCTGGTGTTCCAGTCGTCTATGACGTCGTGGTCGTCGAAGATCATGCAACTCGGCACGGTGGAGAGCAGCCACCGCACCTCGGGGTCGCCCCACGACTCGTCGTAGAGGTGGGTGTACTCCTCGTAGTCGGCCACCTGCGTGCCCGGCGGGCGCCGGAGGTCGCGCCGGGAGGCCAGCCACAGCTGCGTCTCCTTGGACGTCTCGTCCGCGTACACCTGGTCGCCCGCGAGGAACAGCAGATCGGGCCGGTCCGCCTCGTCCGCCGCCGCGAGCCGCAGCGCCAGTGTGTCGAGGGCGTCGGGCCCGATGGGGTCGTGGCCCTCCTTGGCGGGTCTCGCCCACCGGCAGGAGCCGAAGGCGACGCGCGCCCCGCCGGCGTCCCGCGACGGCGTGCGTATCACGCTCGGCGGGAACACCCGGCCGTTCGCCGTGGCCGATGGTGCCTCTGCGCCGTGCGGCGCCCGCGGCCAGACGCCGTGCCCGTCAAGACGTACCTCGTACGTCGTGGACGTGCCGGGCGTCAGCCCCTCGACCAGCACGAGCGCATAGTGGTGCCCGGCCACCTCGAACGTCGGCGCCGACCCCGACGCCCCGTCCGCGCAACGGACTTCGGCGGTGCAGGCACCGTCCGCCTCCACCCATACGGTCGCCGTTCCCGATCCGTCCCACGCGACGTGCCGCAGCACGGGGCCCAGCCGAAGCTCGGTCATGCGTCACCTCTCCTCATGTCCGCCCGTACGCTACGGACACCGGGTCGTGGTGCGCGAGGCGGCCCCCGGCGCGGTACGAATGGACCGTGCGACTGACCGAGGACGAGGCGAGGCGACGGCTCGGCGCCGCCCGTGTGCTCAGGCTCGCCACCGTGGACGCCGACGGCGCGCCCCACCAGGTGCCGGCCACGTTCGCCTTCTACGGCGGCGGCAGGCTCGCCATCGCCGTCGACCACAAGCCCAAGCGGACCAGGGACCTCAGGCGCCTGCGCAACATCGAGGCCGAGCCGCGCGTGTGCGCGCTGGCCGACGAGTACAGCGACGACGACTGGACGCGGCTGTGGTGGGTGCGCGCCGACGGCACGGCCCGCGTCCTGGCCGCCGGCGCCGAGCGGGGCGCCGACGGTCAGGAGGCCGCCGAGCGCGCCGAGGCGGTGGACCGCCTGGTGGCCAAGTACCCGCAGTACGCGGCGCACCGGCCGGACGGCCCGGTCATCGTGATCGACGTCGCGCGCGTCACGGGGTGGGCGTACACGGACCCGGCCGGGTAGCCGCGATCAGCCGATGCCGGTGACGCTGAGAGCCGTCGTCCAGTTGTTCTTCATGGCGCTGCGGGCGGCGGACAGCGTGATCCTCCCGTCGCACACCGCGTTCTTGAGCTTCGTCTCGACGCCGTCCTTGCTCCTGGCCGTCTTCGTGCCCGAGTACGGCTCGGGCCACAGGTTCCCGGGGTCACGCGGGGAGCCGCCGAGCTCCAGGGGGATGAAGTGGTCCTCCTCGTATGCGGAGGTGGAGGTGTTCGTGTAGCCGTAGTCCGCGATGCCCTGCACCTTCAGCGGGTTGGTGTAGGACGTGGGCGGGCGGACGGTCGCCGTCCAGCCGGAGACGCAGATGGTCGAGTCGATCGTCGACTGGGTGACGTCGGAGTTGTACACGCCGGGGGTGCATGACGGGTCCGGCAGCGGCAGGTATGCCTGCGAGCAACTGGCCGCCTGCGCTGTACCGGCCGCCTGCGCGGTACCGGCGGCCTGTGCGGTGCCGGCGTTCACGCCGAGGAGGAGTCCGCTGCCCGCCAGGGCGAGCGCGGAGCAGACGGCGACCGGTATTCGGGAGAGGGAACGCATGAAGGCCTCGTTTCGGTTAGTCATGCTCATGTCATCCACGTGGGTCTGTCGTGCGGGGACGCGTTTCGATCGCGTGACGCGCGTAGAGCGGCCGGCGCAGGGTGTCCGTCGCG
The DNA here is from genome assembly GCF_017813245.1 of Streptomyces montanisoli. Classification (GTDB taxonomy): domain Bacteria; phylum Actinomycetota; class Actinomycetes; order Streptomycetales; family Streptomycetaceae; genus Streptomyces; species Streptomyces montanisoli. Next base: position 2,873 of record NZ_JAGIQL010000255.1, on the reverse strand, counting down.
CATGCGCCGGAAGACAGCTTGGGGTCAGGTTCACGTCAAAACAAGAGGGGTGACGCGATCCGGGACAGCCGGGGTCCGAGGGCTCTGCATGGCGAGGCGGCCCGTGACGTAGGCTGGGGCCAGCAGAAGGGGAGTAGCTCTTCGCCGGAACGTCGACATACTGCCGGGCCCGGGATCCGTCCCGACCTGGCCGGCGCCCGGAGGCGGCCCGTGTTTCACGGCCCGCCGGCGAGACCTTCGGCCGCAGTGATCCGTGGTGCACGCCGCCGGCGCGGGATGCCGGTGGCGCCGACGACGACGCTGCCGCGCCGAAGCGGTCCGTCCCCTCGTACGGTCGTCCTCACGGCGCGGCGCGCCCGACCGATTGAGGACAACGACCAGTGTTCAGCTTCACCGTCATGGCGATCGTCTTCGGCGTGGTCTTCCTCGCCGAGTTGCCCGACAAGACCGCTCTCGCGAGCCTGATGCTGGGGACGCGCTACCGCGCCTCATACGTGTTCGCGGGCGTGGCCGCGGCCTTCGCCGTCCACGTCGCGCTCGCCATCGCGGCGGGCAGCCTGCTGACCCTGCTGCCGCACCGGCTCGTGCAGGGGGTGGTCGGCGTGCTGTTCCTCGCGGGGGCCGCGGTCCTCCTGTTCAAGAAGGACGAGGAGGAGGACGAGGAGATCAAGGCGCCCGCCGACCAGTCCTTCTGGCGCGTCGCGGGCGCGGGCTTCACACTCATCCTCGTCGCCGAGTTCGGCGACCTCACGCAGATCATGACCGCCAACCTGGCCGCGCGGTACGACGACCCGTTCTCGGTCGGCATCGGCGCCGTCCTCGCCCTGTGGGCGGTCGGCGCGCTCGGCATCCTCGGCGGCAGGACGCTGATGAAGTACGTCCCGCTGAAGCTGATCACCAAGATCGCGGCGCTCGTGATGATCGCGCTCGCGGGGTTCAGCCTCTACGAGGCGATCGCGGGCTGAGGGGCCGCGGCGGGGCCCGCCTCGCGCCGGGACCGGCCGGTGGGCGGGCGTCCGCCGGTGGGCCGGCGCTGGGGCGCCGAGCGCCGGCGCCGGGGGCCGAGCGCCGGCGCGGCTTCACGGCGCGATGCGCAGGGTGATGCCCGCCGTCGCCGCGTTCCGGTCCGCTGTGGCGCGGTCCACCGCGCCGCGGTCCACCGCGTTCCGCTCGACCGTCACCTGCGTCAGGTCGCGCACGTGCGCCGTGGGGGCCATCGCGGCCGCACGCGGCCCGACGCCCACCACCCGCATGCCGGCCGCGCGCGCCGCGGCGATACCCGCCTCTGAGTCCTCGAAGGCCACGCAGTCCTCCGGCGCGAAGCCCAGGCCCGCCGCGCCCTTCACGAACCCCTCGGGGTCCGGCTTGCTCGCGCTGACGTCCTCGGCGGTGACGCGGATCATCGGCATCGGCAGGGCCGCGGCGTCCATCCTGGCCTCGGCGAGCGCCACGTCGGCCGAGGTGACGAGCGCGTGCGGCAGCCCGGCCGCGACGAGCGCGCCGAGGAAGGCGGGCGCGCCGGGCACCGGGACGACGCCCTCCGTGTCCGCGGTCTCCTGCGCCAGCATCCGCTCGTTCTCGGCGTAGTTCGCCTCCATCGGCCGGTCGGGCAGCAGCGCCGCCATCGTGGCGTACCCCTGCCTGCCGTGGACGACGCCCATGATCGCGTCGCCGTCCAGCCCGTGCCGTACGGCCCACTCGCGCCACACGCGCTCCACCACCGCGTCGGAGTTGACCAGGGTCCCGTCCATGTCGAGCAGCACAGCCCGGCAGGTGAGGACGGTTTCGGGGGCGGTGGCCTGCATGCGCGCGACTCCAGGACGGGGGCGGGGGAGGGGCGGGACAAGCGGTCCCGCCCGCCGGTCAGGGAGTACGGGCGGAACCACTTTGTTCCCCCACAGTACAAACCAGAGGGCATGGCGCGCCACCACCGGGGGGTGAACGCCGGGGAACGAGCGTCCGCGCAGGTGGGCGGCGTGTGATACGCGCCACCTGGGCGCCGCCCAGTGCGGGCCGAGCGCGGGACGCGTCAGCCGTGGCGCGCGCCGCGTCAGCGGTAGTGCGACCCGCCGTACCCGCCGAAGTGGTCGCCCGTGCTTCCCGCATACGTGCCGTACGGGCTCTGCGCGCCGTACCGGTCGTCCGAGAGGTGGGTGCCCGACTCCTGCCGCGACTGCTGCCGGGTCTCCTGCCGGGAGCGCGAGTGCCGCCAGGAGTGCTGCGTCTGCTGCGTCTGCTGGGTCCGTTGGGTCTGCTGCGTGCCGGTGCCGCCGGCGTCCTGCGTCCCCTGCCGCGGCGTCTGCTCCGACTCCAGCGCGCGCCGGGTGTTCGGCCCGTACACGCCCGGCTGATCGCCCTTGACGTGCCGGTACATCTGGTAGATGCGGACCGACGCGGCCACGGACCGGCCGTATTCGCCGTCCTGCGCGCCGTGGTAGAGGTACATCTCCGCCAGCCGCCGCTGGAGCGCCGCCACACGCGAGCCGCTGTCGCCGTAGGCGAGCGAGTTGCCCGCGTCGGTGCGCGCCGTCCGGCCGCCCGCCGCACTGTCGGCGCCGTGCTGGGCACTCGACGAGGCGCTGTGCCCCGCGGCGATGTTCTTCGCCGTGGCGGACGTGCGGGACGACGTGCCCGAGAGCGCCGAGTGGCCCGAGGGCTGGGCGGGGGCGGCCGTCGCCGCGTCCGGGAGTGTGGTGTCGGGCAGCCCCGCGTGCGTCGCGTCGGCGAGCGCCTCGCCGGAGCCGCCGCCGGAGAACATGCCGGACGCGAACGCCGCCGTGCCGAGCACGGCCGCGGCGGTCACGCCAAGGGCGACCGCCTTCATGGGCCTGCGCGCGCCCCTGCCCGCGTCGGCACGGTCGGGTGCGTGCGGC
>NZ_JAGIQL010000254.1 GCF_017813245.1 Streptomyces montanisoli | reverse complement strand
CCGGCGCAGGGCTCGGCCCCGGGCCAGGCCCCGGCGCGAGCGGGACGCGGGCGGCGACGGCCTGCGGCACGCCACGCGGCGACGTGTCCTCGTCGGTGCCGAGCAGGGCCTGGGGCAGTACGAGCACGGCCTGGACGCCGCCGTAGATGTTCGACTGGAGCCGGACGGCGATGCCGTGCCTGCGGGCCAGCGCCGAGACCACGAAGAGGCCGATCCTGCCGTCCTGGAGCAGGTGCGCGACGTTCACCTGGTCCGGGTCGCCGAGCAGGCCGTTCATGGCCGTGCGCTCCTCGGCCCGCATCCCGAGGCCACGGTCCTCCACCTCCACCGCGATGCCCGCCGTCACGCGCTGGGCACTCAGCAGCACCTGGGTGTGCGGGGCGGAGAACAGCGTCGCGTTCTCGACGAGTTCGGCGAGCAGGTGGATGACGTCCGCCACGGCGTGGCCGCGCAGGGTGCCCTCGACCGGCGGCACGAAGGTGACCCGCTGGTACTGCTCGACCTCGGCGACGGCGGAGCGCAGCACCTCGGTCACGGTGACGGGCCTGCTCCACTGACGCCGCGAGACCGCGCCGCCGAGGACCGCGAGGTTCTCCGCGTGCCTGCGGATCCTGGTGGCCAGGTGGTCGACGTGGAAGAGCCCCTTGAGCAGTTCGGGGTCCTCGACCTTGTTCTCCAGGTCGTCGAGGAGCTGGATCTCGCGGTGCACGAGCGACTGGAGGCGCCGGGCGAGGTTGACGAAGACCTCCACCTTCTGCTCGTTGCCCGCGCTGCTGGAGAGGCGTGACGCCTGGACGACGGCGGCGACGGCGGCCTCCTGCGACCGGGTGAGCTCGCGGGCCAGCCGGTCGATCTCGTCGCCCTGGGCCTGTGCGGTGGGCTGGGTGCGGCGCACCGTGACGCGCTCGCCGCCGCGAAGCCGCTCCACGACGGACCGCAGCTCCTCCTGGCCGCGGGCGCTGGAGCGGCGAAGGGCGTGGCAGCGTTCGATGACGGTGCGGGCGGCGCGCTCGGCGCCGAGCGCGGCGGCCGCCACGGACACCAGAGCGAGCAGTGCGGTGACGGCGAGGGCGGCCCAGGCGCCGGTGGTGGGTTCCGCGCCGGTCGAGCGCAGGACGACCACGACGGCCACGGCGCCGCTGAGTGAGGCGAATATGGCCGGCAGGACGGCGGCGCGCAGCAGTTGCGGGCGTATACGGGTGTCCTTGGGCCGCCGCGGCGCCGTCCTGGCGCCCGGGGCTCTGCCCCGGGCGCCGGGCCTGCCGTGCCGGCCGCCCTCGCGGCGGTCGGGCCGCGCAGCGGGTGCGCGAAGTTGAGACATGCCGTCAGCGCCCTCCGTTGATCATCGGGCACTCACGGTAGTCGGGATGCGCGGGGGTGCGGACGGCAGTTGGCGAAGTTGCCCGTGCAACGTCCCGCTCTGGTATGAGGGTCAGGACGCGCGTTCGATCCCGGTGTGGTGGCCGATCCGCCCGTCGCGCACCTCGGCGATCCGGTCGGCGGCCGCGAGGTGGGTGGTGTCGTGGGTCACCAGCACCGTGGCGGTGCCGCGCAGGCGGGTGAGGCGGACGATCAGGTCGACGACGGCGCGGCCGCGTTCGTGGTCGAGGGCGCTGGTGGGTTCGTCGACCAGGAGGACCGTGGGGTCGTTCATCAGGGCGCGTGCGATGTTGACGCGCTGGCGCTGGCCGCCGGAGAGCTGGTGGGGGCGGCGGCCCGCCTCGCCGGCCAGGCCGACGGCGTCGAGCAGTTCCCTCGCCCTGGGGAGGGCGGCGGCCGGTGAGCGCCCGTCGAGCACGGCCACGACCTGCAGTTGTTCGAGGGCGGTGAGGGAGGGCAGCAGGTTGGGCTGCTGGAAGACCATGCCGATCTTCCGGCGGCGCAGGTCGGTGAGTTCGCGGCGGCTCATGCCGGTGGTGTCGGTGGCATCGATGCTGACCGTGCCGGTGCCGGGCGTGATGAGGGTGGCGGCGACGGCGAGCAGGCTTGACTTGCCGGAGCCTGAGGGGCCGACGACGGCGGTGAGGGTGGAGGGCGGCACGTCGAGGGTGACGTCGTCGAGGGCGGTCAGGCGGCTGTCGCCGTCGGGGTAGATGAGGGTGACTCCGGTCAGGTTGAGGCTCATCGGGCGCTCCCCAGTGCGGTCAGCGGGTCGACGGACGTGATGCGGCGGATCGCCAGGGCGGCTCCGCACGCGCCGAGCAGGATGATCACCGCGGCCGGGAGCACGACGGTGGTGGGTGTGACGAGGAACGGCACGGCGGTGCCCGCCAGGGCCGCGCCGACGGCGGCCGCGCCCGCGGTGCCGATGAGCGTCCCTGCGGTCAGCAGGACGACGGCCTGGCCGAGGGCGTCACGCAGCAGGGACGCGGTGGAGGCGCCGAGCGCCTTGAGCACGGCGACGTCGCCGCGGCGCTGGATGGTCCACACGGTGAAGAACGCGCCGATGACCAGGGCGGAGATGGCGAACAGGAAGCCGCGCATGAGCTGGAGCGAGCCGTTCTCGGAGGTGTACGAGCCGATGGCGGACAGCGAGTCGCCCTTGGTGACGGTCCTGGTGCCGGCGGCCAGGTCGGCGGCCTTCGTGTCCACTCCCCCGGTGGTGCGCAGCGCGATGACGGAGGCGGTCGGCCCTCCCGGGGCGGCAGCGGCGGTGGGCGCGGCCGCGCGCCAGGTGTCCAGGCTGGTCCAGATCACCGGCGTGTGGCTGAAGGACGCGTCACCCGCCACGGCGGTGACGTGCAGTTTCCGGCCTGCAAGTGTGAGTGTGCCGCCGCTGTGCAGCCCGAGGCCGTCGGCGGCGCCGGTGGACAGCACCACCGAGCCGTCGCGTGTCCGTGCACCGTCAGGAGCGAGTGCCGAGCCGGGCCTGACGCCGAAGACGGACACGCCGGCGCTGCGGTCGCCCGACGTGGCCCTGGTGGTGGTGATGCCCAGCGGCTCCGCGCTGGTGACCCCGTCCACGGCCGACCATCGCCGCCACTGGCTCTCGGTCACGGTGGTGCCGGAGTAGGAGAGCGACTGCCCGGCGCTCGGCACGTCGAAGGCGATCCTGTCGGCGGGCAGGCCGGTGATCGCGGAGACGTTCTGCCGGCCGAGCCCGGCGGTCAGCCCCGACAGCAGTCCGACCAGCAGGGTGATCAGTACGATGACGGTCCCCATCAGGGCGAACCGCCCCTTGGCGAACCTGAGGTCCCTCCAGCCGACGAACATGCCTGGCCCGGCCCTTCCCACGACGAAAGCGGAACGGCTCCACCCTCGCCTGACGGCCGCCCGGCGACATCGGGCCGACGAGCGGATCTCGCGGGCGAAAGGGTGCGGGCGGGCTTGTAACTTTCGGCAGAGGCCGCGGCGGGCGGTGGCTCGTAGGCTGGGGAAACTGTGAACACGAACGGCCGCACCCTCACCCCCACGCCCCGTGTCCTGGTGTGGTGCCTGCACCTGCTGGTCGCCGGGCTGCTTGCGCTCGCGGCCGGCCGTGCGGTGGCGGACGGCGCGCCGCGCGCCGCGCTCGTCGTCGTGGCGGCCGTGGCGCTGGGGGCCGTGTACGCGGTGGGCCCGCTGCTGCCCGGTGTACATCTCAGGAGCAGGGACGCCGGGCTGTGGCTGGTGGCCACGGGTGTCGTGTGGCTCGCGCTGCTGGCACTGTCCGCCGACGGTGTGTGGCTCGCCTTCCCGCTCGACTTCCTCCAGTTGCACCTGCTGTCGCGCCGTACCGGCCTCGCCGCGGTCGTGGCCACCACCGTGGCGGCGATCGCGGGTTTCGCCGCGCACGCGGGCGCCCTGACACTGGCGGCCGTGGTCGGACCCGCGCTGGGCGCGGCGGTGGCCGTGGCCGTCGTGTGGGGGTACCAGGCGCTGTACCGGGAGAGCGAGGCGCGCCGCAGGCTCATCGAGGAGCTCACCGCCACCCGCGCCGACCTGGATCAGGTCCAGCACACCGCCGGTGTGCTGGCGGAGCGCGAGCGTCTGGCGCGCGAGATCCACGACACGCTCGCGCAGGGCCTGTCCAGCATCCAGCTGCTGCTGCGTGCCGCGCAGCGTGCGCTGCCCGCCACGGAGGAGGTGGCCGGTGACTACGTCGAGCAGGCGCGCCGGGCCGCCGTGGACAACCTGGCCGAGGCCCGGCGGTTCGTGGCCGCGCTCGCGCCGCCCGGGCTGCACGGTGCCACGCTGGCCGGGGCGCTCGAGCGGCTGTGCGGTGCCACGGCGGACCGCCACGGCCTGGTCGCGCGTTTCCACCTGTGCGGCGAGCCGGTGGCGCTGCCGGGCGGGCACGAGGTGGCGCTGCTGCGCGTCGCCCAGTCGGCGCTCGGCAACACCGTCCGCCATGCGCGCGCCACGACGGTCGACGTGACCCTCCGCTATCTGGGTGACGAGGTCGCCGTCGAGGTGGCCGACGACGGCTCGGGCTTCGATCCCGACGGGTTGCCCGCGCGTGATCCGCGCGACGGCGGGTTCGGGCTGCCCGCCATGCGCGCCCGGGCGCGGGCGCTCGGCGGCTCGCTCACCGTGGAGTCCGGTGCCGGGCGTGGCACCACCCTGGCCGCCAGGCTGCCCGTCGCCGAGGCGCCCGCCGGGTCCGTCCGGTGACGGGGGCGCAGATCCGCCTGCTGCTCGCGGACGACCACCCCGTGGTGCGGGCCGGGTTGCGGGCCGTGCTCCAGACCGAGCCGGGCATGGAGGTGGTGGCGGAGGCGGCCACCGCGGAGGAGGCCGTGGCGCGCGCGGCGCGGGGCGGCGTCGACGTCGTCCTCATGGATCTGCAGTTCGGTCCCGGGATGGGCGGCGCGGAGGCCACCGCCCTCATCACGGCCCGTCCCGGCGCGCCGCGCGTGCTGGTCGTCACCACGTACGACACCGACGCCGACACGCTGCCCGCGATCGAGGCCGGCGCGACGGGTTACCTGCTCAAGGACGCCCCGCCCGAGGATCTGGCCGACGCGGTGCGTACCGCGGCCGCCGGGCGCACCGCGCTGGCACCGTCCGTCGCCGACCGGCTCATGGCGCGGCTGCGCGCCCCGGCGACCCGGCTGACCAGGCGCGAGACGGAGGTGCTCGTCCTGGTCGCCGAGGGGCTCTCCAACCAGGCCGTGGGGCGGCGGCTGCACCTCACGGAGGGCACCGTGAAGTCCCACCTGGCGCGCGTGTACGCCAAGCTCGACGTCGACTCGCGCACGGCGGCGGTGGCCGTCGCGGCGGAACTCGGCCTCATCCGCCGCTGAGCCGCGGCCGCCGCCGTTGGTACCGGCACCGATGCCGTGGGTACGGCCCTGGCGGCAGGGGTGTCAGGCCCCCTGCCGCCGGGACCGTACGGCTGTGAGCAGGGCGAGCGGTGTGGCTGCCGCCCAGGCCTGCGGGGAGTTGGCGTGCGGGTACGGGATCGGTCCTGCGGGCCCGTCGGCCCGCCGGGCGTGGCCCGAGAAGAGTTCGGGCAGCCGGTGGCCGAAGTGGGCGGACGCCGCGAGGAGCCCCGCGCAGACCGTCGCTGCCTCCTCGTGCAGGCCGTACGTGCTCATGCCGAGGACGGCGATCGCGTTGTCGTGCGGCCACACGCTCCCGCGGTGGTACGAGAGCGGGTGATAGGGCGCCTGGCCGGCGGCGAGCGTTCTGATGCCCCAGCCGGAGAAGAAGTCGTCCGCCACCAGCCGCCGCCCCACCAGCCGGGCGGTCTCCGGTTCGAGGATGCCCGACCACAGCAGGTGGCCCGCGTCGGAGGCGAGCACGTCGGCGCGGCGGCCGTCCCCGTCGAGGGCGAGCGCGGGGAAGCCCGTGCCGGAGGGGACGAAGTCGCGGTGGAAGCGCCCGCGCAGGTCGGCCGCGGCGGCGTCCAGCTCGGCCGCCCAGGACGCGTCGCCCCAGACCTCGCGGGCCAGGGCGGCCGTGCGGCGCAGGGCGTCGTACGCGTAGCCCTGTGCCTCGGCCACGGCCACCGAGCCCGTGGCCTGGCTGCCGTCGGGGAAGCAGACCGCGCCGGCCGAGTCCTTCCAGTTCTGGTTGAGCAGCCCGTTCGGGTCGGCCTCGTAGACCAGGTACCCGCGCTCGCCGAGCCCGCCGTCGCGGTGCAGCCAGCCGGTGGCGGCCCGTGCGTGCGGTTCGAGGCGGCGGGCCACCGAGCGGTCGCCCGTCCGCTCCGTGTACGCGTGGAGCAGGGCGAGGAACAGGGGCGTGCTGTCGACCGAGCCGTAGTACCGGCCGTAGGGCACCTGCCCGAAGTGCGCGAGCTCGCCGTGCCTGACCTCGTGGACGATCTTGCCGGGCTGGGCCACGCGCTCCGGTTCGTGCGCGGTGGCCTGGGTGGCGGCCAGGGCGAGCAGGGTGCCCCTGGCGAGCCCGGGCCTGTAGGGCAGTGCGAAGAACGACGTGAGGAGCGAGTCGCGGCCGAAGGGCGTGAGGAACCAGGGCACTCCGGCTCCGGGCATCAGCACCCGCTCGCCGTCCGGTCCTTCGGCGGGCACCAGGAGCTGGGCGAGGTCGGCGAGTCCGCGCGCGCAGGCCCGGTCGAGACCGGCGGGCTCGCCGGAATGCCGGGCGTGCCCGGCGTGCCCGGCGCTGGGTGCGCCGCCGGGGCCAGGCAGGTCGTCGCGGCGGAAGTCCGCCTGCTCGCGTGCCACGCGTTCGGCCACGTCCTCCGGGCCGGCCGGCCCCAGGTCGGGAGGGCTCACGCCTGGACCCCAGTCCTCGGTGT
>NZ_JAGIQL010000253.1 GCF_017813245.1 Streptomyces montanisoli | reverse complement strand
CCCCCCCCTCCCCCCCCCGCTGCCCCCTCCGTCCCCTCGTGTGCGCCCTCCCTCGACCTGATCCCCCCTATATTCCAAGCAAAGGAAGGGATACGAGATAGAAAGGTGACTGAAGTTCAGACGAATGATCTTCCGATCAGCTGCACGGCGGGGAGGGCGGTCAGTGGCCCGTGACGCGGTTCGCCGCGCGGGCGATCGGGTGCGTCGCGGCCGAGTGGCCGCGTGCCTCCCTGCGGTCCGCCTCGCGGTACGCCGCGTACATGCCCTGGACGCCGAGCCAGCGCAGTGGCTCCGGCTCCCACTTGCGCACCTTGTGGTTCACCCACGGCAGGGACGTCAGCTCGGTCTGCCCCGCCTGGCCCGCGTCCTGCCGTACGAGGTCGCGCAGGGTGCGTCCCGCCAGGTTCGCCGTCGCCACGCCCGAGCCGACGTAGCCGCCCGCCCAGCCGAGCCCCGTCGAGCGGTCGAGGGTGACCGTCGCGCACCAGTCGCGCGGCACGCCCAGCACGCCCGACCACGCGTGCGCGATCCGCACGCCCGCCGCCGCGGGGAAGAACCGCACGAGGATCTCCCGCAGATCGGCGATCGTCGACGCCTGCGTGCGGCCGTCGTTGTCGGTCTTCGAACCGAACCGGTACGGCACGCCGCGGCCGCCCAGCGCGATCCGGCCGTCGGCCGTGCGCTGCGCGTACATGTAGGCGTGTGCCATGTCGCCGAGCGTCTCGCGGCCCTCCCAGCCGATGGACTTCCACACGGCGTCAGGCAGCGGCTCGGTGGCGATCATCGAGGAGTTCATCGGCAGCCAGGTGCGCCGGTCGCCCTTGAGGCCCGCCGTGAACCCCTCGGTGCAGCGCAGGACGTACGGCGCGCGGACGGTGCCGTACGGCGTGACCGCGTGCTTCGGCCTGATCTCCGTCACCGGCGTCGACTCGTACACCCGCACGCCCAGCGACTCGACCAGCGACGCGAGACCCTTCACCAGCTTCGCCGGGTGCAGGCGCGCGCCGTGGGGTGTCCACGTCGAACCGACCGCGCCCGCCACATGGATACGCTCCGCCGTCTCGCGCGCGCCGCGCAGCACGCGGTCGCTCTCGCCGTACGCGAGCTCCGCCTCGTGGAACTCGCGCAGGCGCGTCAACTGGGCCGGGGTGTAGGCGACTTCCAGTACGCCACCCTTGTGGATGTCCGCCTCGATCCGCTCGGCGGCGGCCACCGTGACGACCTCGTCGACCGTCGCGTTCATCGCCTTCTGCAGGCGCACGGCGGCGTCGCGGCCGTGCAGCCTGGCGTAGCTGTCGCGTCCCGCGATGCCGTTGTAGAGCCAGCCGCCGTTGCGGCCGGAGGCACCGTAGCCGCAGAACTTCGCCTCCAGCACGGCGATGTCGAGGTACGGCGCCGCCTTCTTCAGGTAGTACGCCGTCCACAGCCCGGTGAACCCGCCGCCGACGACGCACACATCGGCCGTTGTGTCCCCGGCGAGGGGCTCGCGCGGGACGGGCATGCCGTCCTGCGCGTACCAGAACGAGACGCCGCCGTTCACCGTGAACGGGCTGCTCGAAGGGGTGGTCAGGAGGGCATCGCGGCGGCTGCTCATGCGGCTGATTCGTACACCTGGTCGGTCCGGCCTGTCCAGGGACGGGCCGCGGGACGGGCAGGGGCAGGAGCGTGCACGAGGCAGTGCGGGACGCGCCCCGCGGGTACGCTCGGCGTGTGGTGATCGAGGTGCCGGCGGAACTGGCCGCGTCGCAGGCGCGGTTCGAGGGCGAGGCCGGGCGCGCGTTCGTCGCCGCGCTGCCCGCGACCGCGGCCGGGTTCCTCGCGCGCTGGGGCCTGCGGCGCACGGGCCCCGCACTGCACGGGATGACCGCGCTGGTGCTGCCCGTCGTCCGCGAGGCGGACGGCGTACGGGCCGCCCTCAAGCTCCAGCTGATCACCGACGAGTCCGCGGGCGAGGCGCTCGCGCTGCGGGCCTGGGACGGCGGGGCCGCCGTGCGGCTGCTGGCCCACGGCGCCGACGGGGCGACGGGCGCGCTCCTCGTCGAGGCCGCCGACCCGTCGCGCGACCTGGACGCCCTGCCCGCGAGGGAGGCGGTCGCGGAGATCGGGCGGCTGCTGGCCCGGCTGACGTCCGCACCCGCCCCCGCCGGCCTGCGGACGCTCGGCGACGTGACGGCCCGCATGCTGGCGGAGGCGGCCGGCGTCCCCGCGGAAGCGCCGAGCAGCGGGCTGCTGCGCGAGTGCGCCGCCGTCGTGCGCGAGGTCGCGGGGGAGCCCGGCGACCGGCTGCTCCACTGGGACCTGCACTTCCAGAACGTGCTCGGCTCGCGCAGGGACGACGGCGGCTCGCGCAGGGACGACGGCGGCTGGCTGGCCATCGACCCGAAGCCGCTCGCGGGCTACCCCGGCTTCGAGCTGTACCCGGCGCTGCGCAACCGGTTCGACCCCGGCGACGTGCTGTGGCGCTTCGACCTGCTGACGGAGACGCTCGGCCTCGATGCCGACCGGGCGCGCGCCCGCGCGTGGACGCTGGCACGCGTGCTCCAGGACGGCCTGTGGGCCTGGCGCGACGGGGAGGCCCTCGGCGACGGCGAGACGTTCGTGGGGCGGACGCTGCTGGCGCGCTGAGCCGGTCGCGACGGGGGTGGGCGGCGCCGCGCCCGGCCGTGACAGGCTGGGGCCATGATTCGTAGCGCAACGCCGGACGACGTCCCCGAGATCCACGCGATGGTCCGCGAGCTCGCCGAGTACGAGAAGGCGCTCCCCGAGGCGCGCGCCACCGTGGACCAGCTGCGGGAGGCGCTGTTCGGCGAGCGCCCCGCCGCCTTCGCGCACATGGCGGTGGACGACGAGGACGGGAGCCCGCTGGGCTTCGCCCTGTGGTTCCTGAACTTCTCCACGTGGCGCGGTGTGCACGGCATCTACCTGGAGGACCTGTACGTGCGCCCCGCCCGCAGGGGTGGCGGCCACGGGAAGGCCCTGCTCACGGAGTTGGCCAGGATCTGCGTGGAGCGCGGGTACGAGCGACTCGAGTGGTCCGTCCTCAACTGGAACGAGCCGTCGATCGCCTTCTACCGCTCGCTCGGCGCCCGCCCGCAGGACGAGTGGACGGTCTACCGCCTCACGGACGAGGCCCTGACGACCCTTGGGGCAACGAAGGAAGGCAGCCGCTGACGGGGACGTCCCCCGTCAGCGGTCCCCGGAGCCGGAGCCGGGGCCGGAGCCCGAGCCGGGGCCGGAGCCCGAGCCCGCTGCTCCCGCCGCCGCGGCCCGCCGCGCCTCCTCGCTGCGCGGCGAGCGTGCCGTCACCAGCGTCAGCGCGATGACCGCCGCCGCCAGCATGATCAGCGCCGCCCAGTCCAGCGCCCGCGTGAAGCCGTGCACCGTGCCCGTGGCGACGATGCCGGCCTTCTCGGCGCCCGTGACGGGCCCCTTGCGCGCGGCCTCCGCGAGATGGACGGCCAGGTAACTGCTCGTGGCCGTCGTGGCGATCGTGTTGAGCAGGGCGGTGCCGATGGAGCCGCCGACCTGCTGCGCCGTGTTGACGGTCGCGGACGTGACGCCCGCGTCCTTCGGCGCCACGCCCGACGTGCCGGTGGAGATGGCCGGCACGAAGACGAGCCCGAGACCGAAGCCGAGCAGCAGCGTGCCGGGCAGGATGTGCTGCGCGTACGTCGAGTGCGTGTCGATGAACGACAGGTAGTACAGGCCGCCCGCGCCGAGCAGCAGCCCTGGCCCGAGCAACACCCGGGGCGGCACATGGGGCAGCACCCGGGCGGAGATCTGCGTGGAGCCGACGATGATCGCCGCGGACATGGGCAGGAACGCGAGGCCCGTCTTGAGCGGCGAGTAGCCGAGGATGGTCTGCAGGAAATACGTCATGAACAGGAACACGCCGAACAGGGCGATCGTCGTCAGGCAGATCGTCACCATCGAGCCGCCGCGGTCGCGGTCGCGGACGATGTGCAGCGGCAGCAGCGGGCCGCTCGACCTGGTCTGCCACCAGGCGAACGCGCACAGCAGCGCGACGCCACCGCACAGCAGGGCGAGCACGAGCGCGGACGTCCAGCCGTCGGTCTGCGCCTCGCTCAGGCCGTAGACGAGCGCGACGAGGCCGCCGCAGCCGAGGATCACGCCCGGCACGTCGAGGTGCGCGTGCCCGCCGCCCTCGCGGTCGCGCAGCAGCAGGAAGGCCCCGATGACGGCGATGATCGCGATCGGCACGTTCACGTAGAGGCACCAGCGCCAGCTCAGGTACTCCGTCAGGACTCCGCCGAGCAGCAGCCCGATCGCGTTGCCGCCGCCCGCGATGGCGCTGAACACGCCGAACGCCTTGGCGCGCTCGTTGCCCTCGCTGAACGTGGTCGTCAAAAGCGACAGCGCGGAGGGCGCGAGCAGGGCGGCGAAGATGCCCTGGAGCGCCCGGGAGCCGAAGAGCATCATGGGCCCCTCGGCCGCGCCGCCGATCGCGGACGCGACGGCGAACCCGATCAGTCCGACGATGAAGGTGCGTTTGCGTCCGACGAGGTCGGCGACCCGGCCGCCGAGGAGCAGCAGGCCGCCGAACGCGAGCGTGTACGCGGTGATCACCCACTGGCGGTTGCCGTTGGTGAGGCCCAGGTCGCGCTGGGCGGACGGCAGGGCGATGTTCACGATCGTCGCGTCGAGCACGACCATCAGCTGGGCCGTCGCGATGACGGCGAGCGCCCACCAGCGGTGGTCGTCCCGCGGCCCCGTCGCGGTCTTCCGTCGGCTTCCGGAAGCGGATCGGGCGGGCGACTGGGAAGCGGGCACGGTGCCGGATGCCGACGCGCCGTCCCTCGGGCTTCGATGGCTCATCGGGGCTACTTCCTTCTTCGTAGGATTTTGCCCTGTCTGTTCCGTAGGTACAGAACATCACGATTGAGTGGGTTCGCGCGTGCGGGGAGATTCCCGGGGAGGGGCAGGGGCCCCGCGGCGGGTCGGGGGCGCTGTCAGTGGCGTGGGCCAGGATGGGGCGCATGGCGAGGGCGACGAGGAACGCGAGGAACGCGGCGACGGGCGGGCGGCCGGACGGCAGGGGCGGGGAGGCCGCGGTGGCGGCCGCGCGGCGCCCGGAGGTCAGGCTGCCGCCGCTGACGCCGTACGGCGGTGGCCTTGAGCCGGACGGTGACTACGACGGCCTGGAGTTCCTCGGCGCCGACCTGACCGGGCAGCGGGGGCGCGGCGCACGGTTCATGGACTGCGCGCTGACGGAGTGCGCCCTGGACGAGGCGGAACTGGGGCACGCGCGGTTCATCGACTCGGTCCTCACGCGCGTGCGGGGCGTGGGCACCGACCTGGCGGGCGCGGCGCTGCGCGACGTGGAGGTGGTGGACGCGCGCCTCGGAGGCACGCAGTGCCATGGGGCGAGCCTTGAGCGGGTGGTGATCAAGGGCGGCAAGATCGACTACCTCAACCTGCGGCAGGCCAGGCTCAAGGACATCGTCTTCGACGGCTGCGTGCTGGTCGAGGCGGACTTCGGGGGCGCCGAGCTGACGCGCGTCGAGTTCCGGGGGTGCACGCTGCGGCGGGTGGACCTCTCGGGCGCCCGGCTGAAGGACGTGGACCTGCGGGCGGTGGCCGAGCTGGACATCGCCAGGGGGCTCGACAGCCTGTCGGGGGCGGTGATCAGCACGGCGCAGTTGCTGGACCTCGCACCGGCGTTCGCGGCGCAGCTGGGGGTGCGGGTGGCTGATTGAAGGCCCCGGCGTGGGGGGAGCCGGGGCCTTCACAGTGCTCCGGAGCGAGCCCATCCGTGGGGGGAGGGAAGCGGCGAAGCCTCCCGGGCCCTGCACCGGCAGGCCATCATCTGCCCTCGGTCACGGCAGGTATGTGCCCCATCGCGGAAAAGAAAACGGGGAGAATCGGTGAGGGAGCGGCGCAGGAGCGGCGCAGGCTGTCCGCTCGCGCTCTGACGTGCGGTTTCGGGGAGCGGCATGCGAACTCGTGCGCTTGGCTGGCCGTCCGCGCGTCGCCGATGCACTCTTGTATCGCACGGAAACGGCGGCCTGCGGGGACACGGATGAACGAGCAGCGGAGCGATGAGTGGGAGGCCTCGGACGAGGCCCAGTTCCGCGCTGTCGAGGCGGCGTTGGACGCGGAGGGGCTGCGCCGCGAGGTCGACGGGCTGCGGCACGCGCTGGAGTCCCACCCGGTGATCGACATGGCGCGCGGCCTGGTGATGGCGGCGGGCAGGTGCTCGCCCGAGGAGGCGTGGCAGGTGCTCGTCGAGGTGTCCCAGCACACGAACATCAAGCTCAGGGAGATCGCGCAGAGCCTGGTGGACGGGGTGGAGGGGCCGGCGCCCGCGCTCCCGGTGCGCGAGGCGCTCAACGCCTCGCTGCGCCGGATCGCCGACGAGCGCACGCGCGCCGCCCCAGGCGGCGGAGCCGCCCCGGACCACCCACCCCAGCGCCCGTAGCGCGCGGGACCCGCACGGTCCGGGGCCGCCCGCCCCGCCGTCTGGGCCTCCCCGCCCTCCGGGGCGCCCCGTCACGGGCTGCCCACCCTGCCGGACGCATGTCCTGGGTCGCTCCGCTGCCCTCCGGGCGGGGCCGTACTGCCGACGCACCGGGGCCTCGCCAGGCGGGAGCGGGGCGTGGGCTCCGAGCCGGGGGCGCCTCGCCGGGCAGGAGCCCCCGCTGGTGGCGGACTGTCGTCCGGCGCCGCGAGGGGCCGTTGCGGCGGGCGCGGCCGAGACGCGTGCCGCACGTCGGCGCTGCTATCGGCGGCGTGCGGTCG
>NZ_JAGIQL010000252.1 GCF_017813245.1 Streptomyces montanisoli | reverse complement strand
TCCGCCCGTTTTTACAACGAGAAGTAGGCATACAAGATACAATGGTGACTGGAGCTCAGACGTGAGCTGTTCCGATCACGGCTCCCCAGGGGCGCGACGGCAAGCAGGCCCCCTCTGATGTCACGGCCCGCAGCACGGGGCGGTAGGGTCGTAGGTGGTCGGGGACATCCCAAATACAGCTCGCCGGGCGCCACGGCGCACGGCGTACCAACGAGGAGATCGGTTCGTGACGATCCGCGTAGGCATCAACGGCTTTGGCCGTATCGGTCGCAACTACTTCCGCGCGCTGCTCGAGCAGGGCGCGGACATCGAGATCGTGGCTGTCAACGACCTGGGCGACACCGCGACCACGGCCCACCTGCTGAAGTACGACACCATCCTCGGCCGCCTCAAGGCCGAGGTCACCCACACCGCCGACACGATCACCGTCGACGGGCACACCATCAAGGTGCTGGCCGAGCGCAACCCCGCCGACATCCCGTGGGGCGAGCTCGGCGTCGACATCGTCGTCGAGTCGACGGGCATCTTCACGAAGAAGGCCGACGCCGAGAAGCACATCGCCGGCGGCGCCAAGAAGGTCCTCATCTCGGCCCCGGCCAAGGACGAGGACATCACCATCGTGATGGGCGTCAACCAGGACAAGTACGACGCGGCCGAGCACCACGTCATCTCCAACGCCTCCTGCACCACCAACTGCGTGGCGCCGATGGCGAAGGTCCTCCTGGAGAACTTCGGCATCGTCAAGGGCCTGATGACGACGGTGCACGCGTACACGAACGACCAGCGCATCCAGGACTTCCCGCACAAGGACCTGCGCAGGGCCCGTGCCGCCGCCGAGAACATCATCCCGACCACCACCGGTGCCGCCAAGGCCACCGCGCTGGTCATCCCCGAGCTGCAGGGCAAGCTCGACGGCATCGCCATGCGCGTGCCGGTGCCCACGGGCTCCGTCACCGACCTCGTGGTCGAGCTGGAGCGCGAGGTCACCAAGGAAGAGGTCAACGCCGCCTTCCAGAAGGCCGCCGAGGGCGAGCTCAAGGGCTACGTCTCGTACACCGAGGACCCGATCGTCTCCTCGGACATCGTGAACTGGCCCGCCTCCTGCACCTTCGACTCCTCCCTGACCATGACCCAGGGCAAGAGCGTGAAGGTCATCGGCTGGTACGACAACGAGTGGGGCTACTCCAACCGCCTCGTCGACCTGACCGTCTTCGTCGGCAACCAGCTCTGATCTCAGCGGCATGAGTCCAGGGCCCGGCCCGCGCGTCGTCGCGGTGCCCGGGCCCTGTGGCCTGTCGGCTGCCTGCTGCTTCTAGGAGTCCCGTACCTGATGAAGACGATCGACGAACTACTGGCCGACGGCGACGGCGTGCGCGGCAAGCGCGTATTCGTCCGGGCCGACCTCAACGTGCCGCTGTCCGGCACCACCATCACCGACGACGGCCGCATCCGCGCCGTCCAGCCGACGATCGCCCGCCTCGCCCAGGCCGGCGCGCGCGTGATCGTCGCCTCGCACCTGGGCCGCCCCAAGGGCGCCCCCGAGCCCGCGTTCTCGCTCGCGCCCGCCGCCGCACGCCTCGGCGAACTCCTCGGGCAGAAGGTGGCGTTCGCGACCGACACCGTCGGCGAGTCCGCGCGGTCCGTCGTCGGAGCGCTCGGGGACGGCGACGTCGCCGTGCTGGAGAACCTGCGCTTCAACCCGGGCGAGACGGCCAAGGACGACGCCGAGCGCGGCGCCTTCGCCGACCGGCTCGCCGCACTCGCGGACGTGTACGTCGGCGACGGCTTCGGCGCCGTGCACCGCAAGCACGCCTCCGTCTACGACCTGCCGGCGCGCCTGCCGCACGCCGCGGGTGGCCTCATCGCCACCGAGGTCGGCGTCCTGAAGAAGCTCACCGAGGACGTCAGCCGCCCCTACGTGGTCGTGCTCGGCGGCGCGAAGGTCTCCGACAAGCTCGGCGTCATCGACCACCTGCTGGAGAAGGCCGACCGCATCCTCATCGGCGGCGGCATGGCGTTCACCTTCCTCAAGGCGAAGGGGTACGAGGTCGGCTCGTCCCTGCTCCAGGAGGACCAGATCCCCGTGGTCCAGGACTACCTCAGGCGGGCCGACGAGCGCGGCGTGGAGTTCGTCCTCCCCGTCGACCTCAAGGTCGCCGCCGAGTTCCCCGACCTGAAGGCCAAGGCGCCCACGCACCCCGAGACGGTCCCCGCCGACGCCATGCCCGCCGGGAAGATGGGCCTGGACAACGGCCCGGAGACCTGCGCCCTGTACGCGGCCAAGCTGGCCGACGCGGCCACCGTCTTCTGGAACGGCCCGATGGGCGTCTTCGAACACCCCGACTTCGCCGAGGGCACCAGGGCCGTCGCCCAGGGCCTGATCGACTCGTCCGCCTTCACCGTCGTCGGCGGCGGCGACTCCGCGGCCGCCGTGCGCACGCTGGGGTTCGACGAGTCGGCGTTCGGCCACATCTCGACCGGCGGCGGCGCGAGCCTCGAATACCTCGAGGGCAAGACGCTGCCCGGCCTCGCCGCACTGGAGGACTGACCCGCTCATGACCGCAACACCCGAGACCGCGACACCTCACAACGCCGCCCGCACCCCGCTCATGGCGGGCAACTGGAAGATGAACCTCAACCACCTGGAGGCCATCGGCCAGGTGCAGAAGCTCGCCTTCGGCCTGAACGACAAGGACTTCGCCGCCGTCGAGGTCGCGGTACTGCCGCCGTTCACCGACCTGAGGTCCGTGCAGACCCTCATCGACGGCGACAAGCTGAAGATCAGGTACGGCGCCCAGGACATCTCGGCGCACGACTCGGGCGCCTACACGGGCGAGATCTCCGGGCCCATGCTCGCCAAGCTCAAGTGCACCTACGTCGTCGTCGGCCACTCCGAGCGCCGCCAGTACCACGGCGAGAGCGACGAGACGTGCAACGCCAAGGTCAAGGCCGCCTACCGGCACGGCCTGACGCCGATCCTCTGCGTCGGCGAACCGGAGTCCGTGCGCGAGGCGGGCAGCCACGTCGCCCACACGCTCGCCCAGGTCGAGGGCGGCCTGAAGGACGTCACGGCCGAGCAGGCCGAGACGCTCGTCATCGCCTACGAGCCGGTCTGGGCCATCGGCACGGGCAAGACGTGCGGCGCCGACGACGCCCAGGAGGTGTGCGGCGCGATCCGCGGCAAGATCGCCGAGTTGTACGCGCAGGACGTCGCCGACAAGGTGCGCATCCAGTACGGCGGCTCCGTGAAGTCCGGGAACGTCGCCGGGATCATGGCGCAGCCCGACATCGACGGCGCGCTCGTCGGCGGAGCGTCGCTCGACACGGACGAGTACGTCAAGATCGTGCGCTTCCGCGACCAGTGAGTGTGCGGTAGCACGGATCCGTCGTACCCTTGCGGGGGCCGGCCAGGGCGCGAAGCGTCACGGCGGGCCCCCGCAGTACGTCGCGCGTGACGCGCCCGTCGCCTTCCGTGACGATCGCGCCGCCCGCACCTTTGCCAGTCCCGTCAATTCCACCCGTCCGAGGAAGTTGGTTCAGCCGTGGTTCTGGGGTTCTCGATCGCCCTCATCGTCTTCAGCCTGCTGCTGATGCTGCTGGTGCTGATGCACAAGGGCAAGGGCGGCGGCCTCTCCGACATGTTCGGCGGCGGCATGCAGTCGTCCGTGGGTGGCTCCTCGGTCGCGGAGCGCAACCTCGACCGCATCACCGTGCTCGTGGCCGTGCTGTGGCTCGCCTGCATCATCACGCTCGGCCTGGTCATCAAGCTGAAAGGCTGATCCGGGGCGGGTCCGCACTCCCGGACGCGGCCTATCATGAGGATCCGCGCCCGGGACAGGGGGTAACTCCCGTAACCGGACGCGCGTTGGGCCTTCCGTAGACTGGGGCGCCCCGTGGCGCCCGGTCACCGGGGCGCTCGGCGGCGGCGCTGCCGTTCGATGCTTTGCGGCACCATCACGCAGGGAGTTACGACCGTGGCAAGTGGCAACGCGATCCGGGGGAGCCGGGTCGGAGCGGGGCCGATGGGCGAGGCCGAGCGCGGCGAGTCCGCGCCCCGCCTGCGCATCTCCTTCTGGTGCTCCAACGGGCACGAGACGCAGCCGAGCTTCGCCAGTGACGCGCAGGTTCCGGAGACGTGGGACTGCCCGCGCTGCGGCTTCCCGGCGGGCCAGGACCAGGACAACCCGCCGGACCCGCCGCGCACCGAGCCCTACAAGACCCACCTCGCGTACGTGCGCGAGCGGCGCAGCGACGCGGACGGCGAGGCGATCCTCGCCGAGGCCCTGGCGAAGCTGCGCGGCGAGATCTGAGCCCGCGAGTCCACGGGACCGGCCGGCCGCCCCACCGGGTGGCCGGCCGCTCCCGTACGTGCCCGCCGCTCCCGTAGGTGGCGCCGGTCCCGGTACCTGCCCGCCGGTCACTCGGCCGCCGCCCTGATCAATTAGGTTGGGGTGCGAGCAGGGACAGATACAGGCACGGGAAGAAGTGGGCTGATGTCCGACAACAACGCAACCGGCCGCACGAGGCTCGACAAGCTGCCCGAGTGGGCCGCGCTCGGCAAACACCGCGAACAGCTCGCCGACACCCATCTGCGTGATCTGTTCGCCGCGCAGCCGGACCGCGGCACGCGGTACACCGCGCGCGTGGGCGATCTCCACCTCGACTACTCCAAGCACCTGGTGACCGACGAGACGCTCGTACTGCTGCGCGACCTCGCCAAGGCCACCGGCGTCGCCGAGCTGCGTGACGCGATGTTCCGCGGCGAGAAGATCAACACCACCGAGGACCGCGCCGTCCTGCACGTCGCGCTGCGCGCCCCGCGCGACGCGGTCATCGAGGTCGACGGCGAGAACGTCGTACCAGGCGTGCACGAGGTCCTCGACAAGATGGCCGACTTCTCCGAGCGCGTCAGGTCCGGCGCGTGGACGGGCCACACCGGCCGTCCCATCAAGAACATCGTCAACATCGGCATCGGCGGCTCCGACCTCGGCCCTGCCATGGCCTACGAGGTCCTGAAGACCTTCGCGCGCCGCGACCTGACCGTGCGCTTCGTCTCCAACGTCGACGGCGCCGACCTGTACGAGTCCGTGCGCGACCTCGACGCCGCCGAGACGCTGTTCATCATCGCGTCCAAGACGTTCACCACGGTGGAGACGATCACCAACGCCACGTCGGCGCGCGACTGGCTGCTCGGCGAACTCGGCGCCGGCCAGGAGGCGGTGGCCAAGCACTTCGTGGCGCTGTCCACCAACGCGGAGAAGGTCTCGGACTTCGGCATCGACACCGCCAACATGTTCGAGTTCTGGGACTGGGTCGGCGGCCGCTACTCGTACGACTCGGCCATCGGCCTCTCGCTGATGATCGCGATCGGCCCCGACGCCTTCCGCGAGATGCTGGACGGCTTCCACACGGTCGACGAGCACTTCAGGACCGCGCCGCCCGAGTCCAACGTGCCGCTGCTGCTCGGCCTGCTCGGCATCTGGTACGGCTCCTTCTTCGACGCCCAGTCGCACGCCGTCCTGCCCTACAGCCACTACCTGTCGAAGTTCACCGCGTACCTCCAGCAGCTGGAGATGGAGTCCAACGGCAAGTCCGTGGGGCGCGACGGCAAGCCCGTCGAGTGGCAGACGGGCCCCGTCGTGTGGGGCACGCCGGGCACCAACGGCCAGCACGCGTACTACCAGCTCATCCACCAGGGCACCAAGGTCATCCCCGCGGACTTCATCGGCTTCGCCCGCCCCTCCGGGGAACTGCCGGCGGGCCTCGCCGCCCAGCACGACCTGCTGATGGCCAACTTCTTCGCGCAGACCCAGGCGCTGGCGTTCGGCAAGACGCCCGACGAGGTACGCGCGGAGGGCGTGGCCGAGGAGCTCGTCCCGCACAAGACGTTCCGCGGCAACCACCCGACGTCGACGGTGCTCGCCCCCGACCTGACGCCGTCGGTGCTCGGCCAGCTCGTCGCGCTGTACGAGCACAAGGTGTTCGTCCAGGGCGCGGTGTGGAACATCGACTCGTTCGACCAGTGGGGCGTCGAGCTCGGCAAGGTGCTGGCGAAGAACATCGAGCCCGTGCTGACCGGTGAGAAGTCGGCCGAGGGACTCGACTCGTCCACCGTCGCGCTCGTCGCCGAGTACCGGGAGATGCGCGGCCGTTGAGCCGACGGCCACAGGGGGGACGGGCGCGCGCCCGTCCCCCCTGTGGCCGCCTCCCGCTACAGCTCGTACACCCGGTGCGCGTTCTCCGACGCGATGAGGGACGCCACCCGCTGGGCGTCCGCCGGCGACCAGGCGCCGTCCGCCACCCAGCCGCCCAGCACGCGCCCCAGCGCCTCCGTGAACACCCGCGCACCCACCACGTGCAGCTCGGGCAGGCCCCTGGCGCCGCTGGAGAACAGCAGCTTGCCGAACGGCGCGATCTCCAGGACCTCAGCGAGCAGCGCCGCCGCGCGGGCGCCGGTGCGCGCGAGCGCGGGGCCGAGATCCGCGTACACGTGCGGGAAGGCGGCCGTCAGCCGCGCGGCCTCACGGTGGCGCGGATAGCTGCCGAGCAGCACCACGTCCACGCCGTGACCGCAGGTCGCCTCGGCGAACCCGGCCAGGGCGTGCGGGTCCGTCCGCGCCACGTGCAGTTGCAGGGGCCGGCCCGTCGCCACGGCCGTCCACAGCAGGTGCCGCAGCAGCACCGGGTCGGCGAGCGGGGCGCCCGCCGCGCGCGTGGTCAGCCACTGCGCTGCCGCGGCGTGGGCCTCCCGGGCGGACGGGCGCCGCGACAGGCCGGCCGCG
>NZ_JAGIQL010000251.1 GCF_017813245.1 Streptomyces montanisoli | reverse complement strand
AGTGCTCTTCCGACCCCGCACGGCGTGCGGACCCGGCCCGCCGCGCCCACCTCAGCCGTGCCAGGAGCGCCAGAGGGCCGCGTACGCGCCGTCCGCCGCCACCAGGTCCTCGTGCGGGCCCAGTTCGCTGATCCTGCCGTCCTCGACCACCGCGATCACGTCCGCGTCGTGCGCCGTGTGCAGGCGGTGCGCGATCGCGATCACCGTGCGGCCGTCGAGCACGCGCGCCAGCGAGCGCTCCAGGTGCCTGGCGGCCCGCGGGTCGAGGAGCGAGGTCGCCTCGTCGAGTACCAGCGTGTGCGGGTCGGCGAGTACGAGCCGGGCCAGCGCGATCTGCTGCGCCTGTGCCGGGGTGAGCGCGGTGCCGCCCGAGCCGACCTCCGTGTCCAGGCCGTCCGCGAGGCCACGCGCCCAGCCGTCCGCGTCCACGGCGCCGAGCGCGGCCCACAGCTCCTCGTCCGTCGCGTCCGCGCGGGCGAGGGCGAGGTTGTCGCGCAGCGACCCGACGAAGACGTGGTGCTCCTGGTTGACCAGCGCGACATGCCGCCGCACAGACTCGGCGGGCATCCGGGCCAGCGGGACGCCGCCCAGCGTGACCGTGCCGCGCCGAGGCCCGTAGATCCCCGCCAGCAGCCTGCCGAGCGTCGACTTGCCCGCGCCCGACGGGCCGACCAGCGCGACGCGCGTGCCGGGCGCGACGTCCAGGGACACCCGGTGCAGGACGTCCACGCCCTCCAGGTAGCCGAACCGCACCTCGTCCGCGCTGACGTCACGGCCCGCTGGGCTGAGCGCGGCGTCACCCGCGTCCGGCTCGATGTCCCGCACGCCGACCAGCCGCGCGATGGACACCTGCGCGACCTGGAGCTCGTCGTACCAGCGCAGGATCAGGCTCACGGGGTCGACCAGCATCTGCGCGAACAGCGCACCCGTCGTCAGCTGGCCCACGTCGAGCCAGCCCTGCAGGACGAAGGTCCCGCCGAGCACCAGCGTGGCGAGGAAGATGATCACGTGGGTGGCGTTGATGACCGGGAACAGCACCGTGCGCAGCCACAGCGTGTACCGCTCCCATGCCGTCCAGCGGCCCACGCGCAGGTCGGAAAGGGCCACGCGCCGCGCGCCGAGCCGGTACGACTCGATGGTGCGGCCCGCGTCCACGGTCTCCGTGAGGGACGCGGCGACGGCCGCGTACCCGGCGGCCTCCGAGCGGTACGCGGACGGCGCGCGCCTGAAGTACCAGCGGCACCCCACCACCAGCACAGGCAGCGCGATCAGCACCGCGAGCGCGAGCGGCGGCGCGGTCACCGTGATCGCGCCCAGCAGCAGCACCGCCCACACCACGCCGATGGCGAGCTGTGGCACGGCCTCGCGCATCGCGTCCGCGAGGCGGTCGATGTCCGTGGTGATCCTCGACAGCAGGTCGCCGGTGCCCGCGCGCTCCAGGACGCCGGGCGGCAGCCCCACCGACCGGACGAGGAAGTCCTCGCGCAGGTCGGCGAGCATCTCCTCGCCGAGCACGGCTCCGCGCAGCCGCACCGACCGCGTGAGCACCGTCTGCACGACGAGCGCCACCGCGAACAGCGCGGTGATCAGCGGCAGATGCAGGTCGCCGGCGCTCCGCGCCCCGTGCGCGAGCCGGTCGACGACGCCGCCGAGCAGGTAGGGCCCGACCATCGACGCCACGACTGACACGGCGTTGACGCAGATCAGCACCGTGAACGCGCGGCGGTGGCGCCTCAACAGGCCCGCGACGTAGGCCCGTACGGTCGCCACGGAGCCGACGGGCAGTGTCGTCGCGGACTCGGGGGCGGCCGGATCGTGCTCCGGCCTCGCCACGCCGATCATGCCGATTCCTCCATCTCGTGTACGTCTGCCTCGTGTACGTCCGCCACGTCTGCGCGGTGTCGGCGTCCCATGCCGTCAGCGACGTGCGTACCGAACGCCGCGCTCCCGGGCTCGGCGGACCCCGCCTCGGTCTCCCGGGTGACGACGGCGCGGTAGCGCGCGTCCTCGTCGAGCAACGCCCGGTGCCCGCCCTCGGCCACGGCCTTCCCGCCGTGCACGAACACCACACGGTCGGCGCGGTCCAGGACCAGCGGCGACGAGGTGAACACCACCGTCGTACGGCCCGAGCGCAGGCGCCTGACGCCGTCGGCGATCCGCGCCTCGGTGTGCGAGTCGACGGCCGACGTCGGCTCGTCGAGCACCAGCACCTCCGGGTCGGCGACGAGGGAGCGGGCCAGGGCGAGGCGCTGGCGCTGGCCGCCCGAGAGCGACCTGCCGCGCTCGGTGATGCGCGCCCGCATCGCGTCCCGGTCGCCTTCGCCGGCCATCGACGTACGCACCAGCGCGTCGAGCACGTCGTCGCACTGCGCCGCGGCCAGCGCGCGGCGTGCGGCGACCGTGCCGGACGACGGCACGTCGAGCAGCTCGGCGAGCGTGCCGGACAGCAGCACCGGGTCCTTGTCCTGGACGAGGACGGCCGTGCGCGCCACGTCGAGCGGCACCTCGTCCAGGGCCGTGGAGCCGAGCAGCACCGACGGCACGGCCTCCGCGTCCGCGTCCGCGCGGGAAGCGCCGGCCCGGGAAGCGTCCGCACCGGAAGCGCCGGCCCGGGAAGCGCCGGCCCGGAAGGCGCCGCCCGCCCGCCGGGCGCTCTCGCCGCCCATCAGGTCGTCGTCGCTGCCGCGGTCCTCGCGGTCGGTCGCCGAACCGACGCCGTGCCCGCCCAGGCGGTCGGCCAGCCGTCCCGCCGCGTCCGGGTCCCCGCAGACGACGGCGGTCAGTGCGCCGGAGGGCGCGATCAGGCCGCTGACCGGGTCGTACAGGTCGCCGGCGGGCGACGTCACCGCGGCGGCGTCGCCGCCGGCGCCCGCGGTCACGTCCGTCCGCACCAGGGACAGCACCCGCGCGGCGCGCGTCGCCGAGGGCCGCGACACCGAGTACGCGATGGCGATCTCCTCGAACCGCTGGAGCGGCACGAGGAGCAGGGTCACCGCGCTGTAGACCGTCACCAGCTCGCCCGGCGTGATCCGGCCGTCCAGCGCGAGGTGCGCCCCGCACCAGACCACGGCGATCAGCATCAGGCCGGGCAGCAGCACCTGGACGGCGGAGATCAGCGACCACATGCGGGCGCTGCGCACCGCGGCCCGCCGCACCTCCTGCGACACCTTCCGGTACCGCCCGAGGAACAGCTCCTCCCCGCCCACGCCACGCAGCACGCGCAGTCCGGCGACCGTGTCGGAGGCCAGCTCGGTGGCCCGTCCGGCCTTCTCGCGCTGCACGTCGGCGCGGCGCGTGGCGGGCGCGAGCAGCGGCAGGACGGCGAGCGCGAGCACCGGTACGCCGACGGCGACCAGCAGGCCGAGTGACGGCACGTACAGCAGCAGGCCCACCGCGATCAGCACGATCGCGAGGGCCGCCGCGACGAACCGCGACAGCGCCTCCACGAACCAGCCGATCTTCTCGACGTCGCCGGTCGAGACGGTGACGATCTCACCGGCGGCGACGCGCCGCGAGAGGGTCGAGCCGAGCTCGGTCGTCTTGCGCGAGAGCGACTGCTGGAGACGGGCGGCCGCGGTGATCCAGTTCGTCACCGAGACCCGGTGCAGCATGGTGTCGCCGATCGTCAGCGCGATGCCGAACAGTGCGATCAGCCCGCCCGCGAGCGCGAGCCCGCCCCCCGAACCGTCGACGACGGCCTGCACGGCGAGCCCGGAGCCCACGGGCAGCCCCGCGAGGCCCAGTTGCTGGAGCAGCCCCCAGCCGAGGGCCTTTGCCTGGCCGCCGAGCTGGCTGCGGAACAGCCACAGCAGGTACCGGCCGCCGGAGCGGGCGTCCGGGGTGCCGGGGTCCTCGTAGGGAAGGTCGCGAATCTGCATGATGTCCCATGCTCGTGGTCGGGCGAGGCAGGCGTGCCAGCTTCGCCTTTCCGCGGGTGAGGGGCAATCGCTTTTCCGGTGGGTGCGGTGCGGGAGCCTCAGGCTGGCGGGGCCGCCTGCGCGCGCGCGTCACCACGCTCGCTACCGCGCGCGTCACCACGCCCCCTACCGCGCTCGTCACCCTGCTCGCTACCGCGGTCGCCGCTGCGCTCGCCACCGCGCGCGTGAGGCTCCCCGCCGTCCCCGCCGTTCCCACCCGCCTCGCCCGTCAGCCGTGACAGCAGCGCGCCGAGCGTGTCACGCTGCTCGTCGCTGAGCGGCGCGAGCAGTTCCTCGGCCGCCTCGCGGCGCGCCGCACGCAGCGCCATGAGCGCGCCGCGCCCCGCGTCCGTCAGCTCGATCCTGATCACCCGGCGGTTCGCCGGATCGGGCACGCGCCGCACCCAGCCGTTCGCCTCAAGGCCGTCCGTCAGCGTGGTCACCGCGCGCGGCACCACTTCGAGGCGCGCCGCGAGGTCCGCCATGCGCGGCGGCGTCTCGCAGCGCGCGACCGTGCGCAGGAGCCTGCCCTGCGCAGGGGTGATGCCGACCGGCCGCAGCAGGTGCTTCTGGCGGTGGTGGATCCTGCGCGTCAGGCGCAGCAGCTGCTCGGCGACGCGGCTGTCGCGGTCGGTGCCGTCGCGCTCTGTGCCGTCACCGGCGGAGTTCTCCATGGGGGAACAATAACAGGACCATACTCATTGTGAACATAGGTAATAGTGAGCTACGCTCTCTGAATCATCGACCCCACGAAGGAGCCCATGAACCACTCCGTATCCCTCGGAAAACCCCCCGCCGGCGCGGACAGCGCCGAGCGGACCGAGCGCCCGCCCCAGCTGCGGCGCATCTTCGGCCTCTTCCGCCCCTACCGTGCCCGCCTGTCCGTGGTCGGCCTGCTGGTCGCCGCGTCCTCCCTGGTCACGGTCGCCTCACCGTTCCTGCTCCGGCAGATCCTCGACGTCGCGATCCCGCAGGGCCGCACGGGCCTGCTGTCCCTCCTGGCGCTCGGCATGATCCTCACCGCCGTCGTCAACAGCGTCTTCGGCGTCCTGCAGACGCTCATCTCGACCACCGTCGGCCAGCGCGTCATGCACGACCTGCGCACCGCGGTCTACGCCCAGCTCCAGCGGATGCCTCTCGCCTTCTTCACCCGTACGAGGACGGGGGAGGTGCAGTCCAGGATCGCCAACGACATCGGCGGCATGCAGGCGACCGTGACGTCCACGGCGACCTCGCTGGTGTCCAACCTGACCTCCGTCGTCGCCACCGTCGTCGCGATGATCGCCCTGGACTGGCGCCTGACCCTCGTCTCGATGCTGCTGCTGCCGGTGTTCGTCTGGATCAGCCGCAGGGTCGGCCGCGAGCGCAAGAGGATCACCACCCAGCGGCAGAAGCAGATGGCGACCATGGCGGCGACCGTCACGGAGTCGCTGTCCGTCAGCGGCATCCTGCTCGGCCGCACGATGGGCAGGTCCGACTCGCTGACCAAGGCGTTCTCCGACGAGTCCGAGCGCCTCGTCGACCTGGAGGTGCGCTCCAACATGGCCGGCCGCTGGCGCATGTCGGTCATCGGGATCGTCATGGCCGCCATGCCCGCGGTCATCTACTGGGCGGCCGGCATCGTGCTGCACAGCGGCGCGGCGGCGATCTCCATCGGCACGCTGGTCGCCTTCGTCTCGCTCCAGCAGGGGCTGTTCCGCCCCGCCGTGTCCCTGCTCGCCACCGGCGTCCAGATGCAGACGTCGCTCGCCCTGTTCGCCCGGATCTTCGAGTACCTGGACCTGCCGGTGGACATCACCGAGCCCGAGCACCCGGTGGAGCTGACCGAGGACCGGGTGAAGGGCGAGATTCGCTTCGAGGGCGTCGACTTCTCCTACGGCGCGTCCGCGGAGGCGGCCGGTACGGCCGGGAAACCGCCTGACTCCGCGGGGGAGCGCAGGACACTGGAGTCCATCGACCTGAGCGTGCCGGCGGGCGGCAGCCTGGCCGTCGTCGGGCCCACAGGATCCGGCAAGTCCACGCTCAGCTACCTGGTGCCGCGCCTGTACGACGTGACGGCGGGGCGCGTCACGCTCGACGGCGTCGACGTGCGCGACCTCGCCTTCGACTCGCTGGCCCGCGCGGTCGGCGTGGTCTCCCAGGAGACGTACCTCTTCCACGCCTCCGTCGCGGACAACCTGCGGTTCGCCAAGCCGGACGCGACGGACGAGGAGATCGAGACCGCGGCGAGGGCCGCGCAGATCCACGACCACATCGCTTCCCTGCCGGACGGCTACGACACCCTTGTGGGGGAGCGCGGCTACCGCTTCTCCGGCGGTGAGAAGCAGCGCCTCGCCATCGCCCGCACCATCCTGCGCGACCCGCCCGTGCTGATCCTCGACGAGGCGACGAGCGCGCTCGACACCAGGACGGAGCACGCCGTGCAGCAGGCCATCGACGCGCTCTCCGCCGGGCGCACCACGGTCACCATCGCGCACCGGCTCTCCACGGTGCGGGACGCGGACGAGATCGTCGTCCTGGACGGCGGGCAAATCGCCGAGCGCGGCACGCACGAGGAACTGCTCGCGCTGGACGGCCGGTACGCGGCGCTCGTCCGCAGGGACAGCGGCGCGGGTGTCCGCGGGGACGCCGGCGCGCTCGTACGCGCGGACAGCGGTGCGGACGCGAGCGCTCCCGGCGGCTCCGCGCCGCTGGCGCCGGTCCCTCGCTGAGCGTCCCAACACGTCGCGGCCTCCCCTGATCGCCTGGGGCGGCACGTTACGGTCCTGATATGACAAAAAGGTCATATCGACCCGCCGGGGCGGGGTCGCGGCCGGGCAGGCGACGGGCACGCCGGACGCCCTCCGGGCGCGGTGCGGGCCGCCCGCGGCTGACCCGGCGCGGGCGCCTGGTGCTGGCGG
>NZ_JAGIQL010000250.1 GCF_017813245.1 Streptomyces montanisoli | reverse complement strand
AGGCGCGTGCCCTCCCGACCTGACCGCCGGGCCGGCGCGCCGCGCGCCGGCTACCGCCCCGCCCCCGCCGGTGGCGCGTCCGCGCGGCCGGTGCCCTGCTGCGGTACCTGGGCGGGCGGGGCGTACTGGGCCGCCTGGAGGTCGTAGAGCGCGCGGAAGGTCTTGGGGCCGTTGGCCGGGCTGGTGAGCAGTTCCTCGAAGGTGCCGCTCTCGACGAGCCTGCCGTGGTCCAGGACGTGGATCAGGTCCGCCGCCCTGACCGAGCCGAGGCGGTGGGTGATCAGGATGATCGTCTGGCCGGAGTCGGCGAGGGCCCGGATCTGCTCGAACAGGTGCTGTTCGGCCTTCGCGTCGAGCGCCGAGGTGGGTTCGTCGACGATCAGGAGCTCGCCCGCACGGTAGTGCGCCCTGCCGAGGCCGAGGCGCTGCCATTCGCCGCCCGAGAGCTGGTGACCGCCCTTGTAGCCGCGGGCCAGCAACGTCTGCCAGCCGCGCGGCAGTTCGGCGATCAGGTCCTCGGCTCCCGCGTAGCCGACCGCGTCGTCGAGGCGCCGCTGCCGCACGGGCACGTCGGGGCGGCCGATGCTGACGTTGACCGACGCCGTGAACGGCCAGCGGTAGAAGTCCTGGCCGACGACCGCGACGCGCGAGACGAGCTCCTGGCGGTCCGCCTCGGCCGCGTCGACTCCGTCCCACAGGATGCGGCCCGCGTCCGGCTGGTAGAGGCCGCAGAGCAGCTTGACGAGGGTGCTCTTGCCGCTGCCGTTCTCCCCCACCAGCGCGACGATCTTCCCCGTCGGGATCGTGAGGCTGACGCCGTCGAGCGCGCGCTTGCCCGCGTCCCCCTGGTACGTGAACCCGACGTCCTCGAACGTGATCGCCTCCGGCTTCTCGGGCAGCGGCACCCCGCCGACCGGGACGGCGCGCAGCTCCGCCTCCTCGCACAGGCGGTGCAGGTCGCCGACGAACAGGCTCTCCTCGTGCAGGTAGTTGATCTGGAGCACGAGGTTGTCGAGGCTCGACGAGCCGCTCCTGATCGCCAGGACCGCCGTGCCGCCCACCGAGAGCGCCATCGCGCCCGTCCACAGCATGCCGCCGAGCGTCGCGTACGCGGCGGCCGTCGCGAGCCCCGTCCAGCCCGCCGCGATCAGGCCGGTGCGTGCGGCGAGCCGGGCGAGCCTGCGCTGCTCCGCCTCCTGCGACTGCGACATGGCGCGGAAGTGGTGCAGCAGGAACGGGCCGACGTTGTGCACCCTGATCTCGGGCGCCGCGTCCGTGGAGATCAGCATCCGGCTGATGAGGTTTCCCGCGCGCGTGTGCTGCACCCACGCCTGGAACGACAGGTAGCGCCGCCGCGCCACCGACAGGGCGGCCCAGGAGCTCGGCAGGGTCATCGCGACGAGCAGGGGCAGCAGCAGCGGGTGCAGTAGGGCGAGGACGCCGGCGGCGGCGATCAGCGACATGAGGGCGCCCAGCACGTTCTGGCAGTACTGCACCATCCTGCGCGCCGACGAGGCGCCGTACTGCGCGCTGTCGAGGAGCTTGTGGAACTCGTCGTCCTCCACCGCCGCGAGCTCGACGCGCGCGGTGTGTGCCAGGTAGCGCTCGGTCGCGACCCGTTCGACCTTGGGCTCCAACTGGCCTGTGGCGGCCGTCGACAGGGCGCGCAGCACCGCGCCGGCCAGCGCAGCCGTACCCGCCACCGCCAGCGCTCCGGAGGCCTGACCGAGCCGCTCGGCGGTCGATCCCGCCGCGAGCAGGTGGGCAAGGACGCGGTTGACGGCGATCAGGCCGACCGCCGAACTCGCGCCCCTGCCGACCTCGGCCAGCGCCACGGCGCGCAGCGCGCCCTTGTCCGCCTCACGGGCCAACTCGCCCGTCATGCGCAGCAGGAGCGGGAGCCGCCGCACCATCGCGCGCAGGTTCAGCTGGAGGAAGGCGTCCTCGTGCTTGCTGAAGCCCATGTCGTAGCGGAGGGGGCCGCCGAAGAGCAGCTTCTCGGACTCCGAGGTGTCCGAGGTGTCCGAGGTGTCCGTCGTCGCGTGGTCGGGCGTGGGCTGCCGGCCTTCGCGGGGCGTGTCCACCTGGGGTCTGCGGGGTGTGCGGGGTGTGCGGGGTGTGCGTCTGGCCATGGGGGCTCCTGCCTGCGGCGGCCTGCCGGACGTACCGGACGTATCGACCGGACGTATTGAACAGGGCGGGGGACGGCGCACGAGAGGGCGTGAGGGAGCGGGAGGGAGGTGACGGGGGGCTCTCGGGGGATGCGCGGTCGATACGATGACGCGCGTGACCACTCCGTACCGGCCGTACCGGCCGTACCGGCACGAGCGCGTCTGGTACGCGTCCTACGGGTCCAACATGCGGCGTGCGCGGTTCGACGCCTACCTCTCGGGTGGGCGTCCCTCGGGCGCCGCCCGCACCTACGCCGGGTGCCGTGATCCCCGGCCGCCGGCCGCCTCCCGCCTGATGCACCTGACCGGTGCGCTGTACTTCGCCACGGAGAGCGACGTGTGGACGGGTGGCAGGGCGTTCTACGACCCGGACGCGGCGGGCAGCGTGCAGGCGCGCGCGTACCTGATCACGGTCGGGCAGTTCTCCGACGTCGTCGCCCAGGAGATGGACCGCGAGCCGGGCACGGGCCCAGACATCGACGTGGCGGGCCTGCGGCCCGGGGAGAGGCTCCGGCTCGGCGACGGGCGCTACGAGACGCTCGTGCACGCGGGCGACGTCGACGGCGTGCCCGTCCTGACGTTCACCGCGCCGTGGTCGATGGGCGATGTCGCGGCGAACCCGCCGTCCGCCGCGTACCTCGCCCACCTGGCGGGCGGGCTCGCGGAGGCCGGGGCCGGGGACGCGCGGGCGGTGGCGCGGTACCTGGCCGGGCGCCCGGGGGCTGCCGGGCACTGGGACGCGGAGGAGATCGCCCGGCTGGTGTGACGGCCGGGGTGGTTTCCGGCGGGATCGCAGGAGTTGTCCACAGGCTGGGGGTGAAGCCGCCACGGTGTCGGTGGGCGGGCGCAGAATGGAGCCATGACTGAGATCACCGACTCCGCCAGTTCCCCGTCGGCCGATGTGCCCGACTGGGAGAAGCGCTTCCGGGCGCCTCGGGTTTCCCTGCCCGACTGGGCGGAGGATGCGCCCGACAACGCGTTGTTCGTGTCCAACGCGACGGGCACGTACGAGCTGTACGCGTGGGATCGCGCCACGGGTGTGCGGCGCCAGGCGACGGACCGGCCCAACGGCACGACGGACGGCGTGCTGACGCCGGACGGCGCCTGGATCTGGTGGTTCTCCGATACCGACGGGGACGAGTTCGGCGTCTGGAAGCGCCAGCCCTTCGGCGGGCGTCCCGCCGGCGAGGCGGACGAGCCCGCGGTGCCCGGGCTCGCGCCGTCGTTCCCCGCGGGGCTCGCCCTCGGGCGCGGCGGGCTCGCGGCCGTCGGCCGGTCCACCGACGAGGACGGCACGACGATCCACGTGGTGCGGGTGCCCGGCGGTGAGCCCGCCGAGATCTACCGGCACCGCGAGTCGGCGGGCGTGGGCGACCTGTCGTACGACGGGGATCTGCTGGCGATCGAGCACACCGAGCACGGGGACGCGATGCACTCGGCGCTGCGCGTGGTCCGGCTCGACGGGTCGCGGGTCGCCGAGCTCGACGACACCGAGGGCGGTACGCGCGAGCTGGGTCTCGAGGTCCTCGGGTTTTCGCCGGTCGCGGGGGACAGCAGGCTGCTGGTGGGGCACCAGCGGCGCGGGCGGTGGGAGCCCATGATCTGGGATCCGCTGACGGGCGAGGAGACCGACCTCGCGGTCGAGCTCCCCGGCGACCTGGGCGCGGAGTGGTACCCGGACGGATCGGGGCTGCTGATCGAGCACAGCTTCGAGGCGCGCAGCGAGCTGTGGCGGTACGACATGGCGAAGCGCGCGCTCGTGCGGGTCGAGACGCCCGCGGGCTCGGTGTCGGGCGCGACGGCGCGGCCGGACGGGAGCGTGGAGTACCTGTGGTCGTCGGCGGCCACACCGCCGTCGGTACGGTCCACGTCGGGCGGCAGGGTCCTCGACGCGCCGGGGTTCACGGCGCCCGGGTCGGTGCCGGTGGAGGACGCGTGGGTGGAGGGCCCCGGCGGCCGCGTCCACGCGCTCGTCCAGCGTCCGCCCGGCGCGCGGGGGCCGCTGCCCACGGTGTTCGAGATCCACGGCGGCCCCACGTGGCACGACAGCGACGCGTTCGCGGCTGCGCCTGCGGCGTGGGTGGACCACGGGTTCGCGGTGGTGCGGGTCAACTACCGGGGCTCCACGGGGTACGGGCGCGACTGGACGGACGCGCTCAAGCACCGCGTCGGCCTGATCGAGCTCGAGGACATCGCGGCGGTACGGGAGTGGGCGGTGTCGTCCGGTCTCGCTGACCCGGCCAGGCTCCTGCTGGCGGGCGGCTCGTGGGGCGGCTACCTGACGCTGCTCGGCCTGGGCACGCAGCCGGACGCGTGGGCGGCCGGGCTTGCGGCGGTGCCGGTCGCGGACTACGTGACGGCGTACAACGACGAGATGGAGGCGCTCAAGGCGATGGACCGCACGCTCCTCGGCGGGACGCCTGAGGAGGTGCCCGAGCGGTTCGCGGCGTCGTCGCCGCTGACGTACGTCGACGAGGTGCGGGCGCCGGTGTACATCTCCGCGGGGCTGAACGACCCGCGGTGCCCGATCAAGCAGGTGGAGAACTACGTGGACCGCCTGGCGGCGCGGGGCGCCGTGCACGAGGTGTACCGGTACGAGGCGGGGCACGGATCGCTCGTGGTGGAGGAGCGCATCAAGCAGGTGCGACTGGAACTGGACTTCGCACGCAAGCACGTGGGCGTACCCGCCTGAGCGGGCGCGCCGGCGCGCCTGTTCGCGCCGTGGGTGGCCGCACGCCGCCCGCGCCGGAACACCGCGGGCGGCCGCCCCCGCCCTGGGAGACGTGGGTGGCCGCGTCCGTGCGGGGCCCCGTGGGGCCGAGCGGCGGTCCGTGACGAGGCGGCGCGCGGCCGAGACACCGGCCTGAGGGGGGCGGGGCGCAGCCCGCGTCGGACGTGGCCGCAGGGAGCGGTGCGGGCGCTCATCGCCGACGCGCCCGCGCCGGGGGCGCCGTGTGTGCGGTACAGGCACCATGGGTGCGCTGCCGGGGGCTGCGCGCGCGACGTCGGCGCGGCCGGGTGCGGGCGGGAGCGGCCCCCGGGTGCCCGCCGGCGCGCGATGTGGTGCCGTGGGCGAAAACGCTGGGGCGGTGGCGGGCCGACGGCCAGGCGCCCCGCCTGCCGCGGGGTCAGGCGGCGGTTTCGATGCCCAGGGCCTCGTCCCTCGCGGCCTCGGCCTCTCGCCGCACCAGGCGGAACCACATGTAGAGGACGAAGCCCGCGAAGACGAACCACTCGCCCGTGTAGCCGAGGTTCTGGAACGCCTTGAGGTCGAGGCCCGTGTTCGCCGGCGCCGCCGCGGGGACGGGGGTCAGGCCGCTCACGGCCTTGTCCGCGGTCACCCAGGCGTCGTACACGCCGTACGGGACGATGTTGACGAGGGACGCGGCGCTGATCATGCCGACCTCACCGCGGGGCAGGCCCCCGCTGGTGATGGCGCCGTCGCTGTCCGCCGTCTCGGACGGCTGGAGCGAGCCGACGACGTCGACCTGACCCGTGGGCGCGGCCGGCGCCTTCGCGCCGTGGGGCAGCCAGCCGCGCACGACCGGGAGCGCCTTGCCGCCGTCCGTGCGCAGCATCGTGAGCACGTAGGAGCCGCTCTTGCCGTCGAGCCGGCGGTCGGGCACGAGGAACTGCTCCTCGTAGCGGCCGGTGACCTTCGCCTGCCGCCCGGAGCTCTGCTGCGTGACGGGCAGGAGATCGGCCAGCGGCGCGGCCGCCTCCTTTGCCGGATCGGGCCTGGCGTCCGCGGCGTGCTGCGCCTGGACGCGGCCCTCGAAGCGGCTCAGCTGCCAGATCCCCATGAAGACGCAGACGGGGATCGCCAGCAGGGCGAAGACGTTGATCCCCCACCAGCGGGGTGTCAGCAGGAACCGGTACACACCACCACGGTACGGAACCCGTCCGCGCCGCGAGTCCCCGGGTGGGCCCGTGGGCCGCACCCGCGCACCGACCTGCACCGAACTGCACCCGACCCGCGCTGACCCGCGCCGCGGCCGGAGGTCAGGCGGCCGGCTCGTTCACCGGGCCCGTCTTGTAGATCGTTCCCGCGCAGGCGTTCGGGATGGTCGTCTGCGCCTTGTCCGCGCCGGGTTCGGGAACGTGCGAGACGGACACGCTGCCCTCCTGCGTGCCGGCGCCGCCCGTGCCGTCCCCGCCGTCCGCGACCAGCTGCGTGTCGAGTCCTGACGCGCCGGCGCCCGATCCCGTGCCCGTGTCCGCTGCCGCGTCGGTCTTCGAACCTGGGCTGCCGCCCGGTGACTGCGGGTCGTGCGAGGGGTCGCTCGTGGGTGTCGGGTCCGGCGAGCCGCCCGACGACGGGCACGTCTCGGACGGCACGAACGCGAACTTCAACTCGTAGGCCGCGGCGGGCGCGAGCGCCACGGGCGCCGTGTCGTTCGAGGTCTCCGGCAGCTGCGTCGCCGGGTCGCCCGGCGTGTGCTGGACCACCATGATCTTCGCCGGGTCCGCCGCTCCCGACGCCGCGAAGCCGACGGAGTCGCCGCCGTTCACGGCGCACTTCTTGTGCGACACGTTGGAGACGTGGAAGCTCCCGTACACGGTGCCGTCGGCCGTGGGCCTGCTCTTGGTCGCCGTCACGCCCAGCTGGTCGGCGGCGCAGCTCGGCAGCTTCTCGCCGAACGTGGTCGCCGGCGACGAGTCGTCGCCCGTGCCCGCCGCGCTGCCGCCGCCGGGCGACGCGGTGCTGCCGTGCGGCTTCGGGCGCGCGCCC
>NZ_JAGIQL010000025.1 GCF_017813245.1 Streptomyces montanisoli | reverse complement strand
CCGCCGGCTCCACGGTGAAATAGGCCACATTCCACCGGTCGAATACGAGAACAACCACTACCTCACGACCACGAAACCCCAGGTCACAAACAATAACTGAAGTCTCTACCGAACCCGGTACGGTTCATTGTCCGCGTTCGTAGAACGCCAGCAGCCCAGGCGCACTGGTCGGGAGTTGCGGAACGAGTCATCGCAGTCGAGGAGGCCGAGCGTCGAGCCCGTGGCCAGGGGCCGTCTCGATACCCGACGTTCGCGCCCGTCCTGCCTCCCGCCGCGATCGCCGTGCCCGAGGCGCAGTTCGGTGTCCAGTTGCCCGATGAGTACCGTACGTTTCTGGCGAAGGTTGGAGCCGGTGGCCCCGGGCCGGCCTTCGATCTCACGTCGTTGCACCGCATTGACGGGAGGGGCCGTTCGTCGAGACGGAAGGGTGGGCCGACCGGCAGATCACGACCCTTGCGCTGCCGGGTACGCACCCACCGCGCGTGACGAGGACGACCTGTTTTTCGTGGAGTGTGGGCGGGGTGCGATCCTCATCAGCGACAACGGTTGGGGGATGACCGGCTGGCTCGTCGTCGTCGGCCCGCACCGTGGGGTACTCCGTAACCGGGACTGCGCGGTCAAACCGCCCTTCGAGCCCTACGTCGAGGCACACGGAGACCCTCACACTGTCCGGGCCGCCCTATGGGGAGCGGCCTGCTCAGCCCTTTCCTGTGGGGGTAGTGGCGGCCAAGTGCTTGCTGAGCAGGCGCAGGAGCGGTGAGCGGCCGCGGGTGGGGACGGTCAGGAGGGGGTGGCCGCGTACGTGCCAGGTGGCCAGGAGTGTGTTGGCGGCTTGGAAGCCGCTGGTGGCTGCGCGTTCCATGAGGGCGGTGGGGGTGGCCGAGGCGACGAGGTCGCCGGCGAGGGCGAGTCGGGGGTGGGGTGTGGTGATCGTGGGGCGTCGGTGGTGGCTGCCGGGGGTGAACAGGGGGCAGTCGGCACGCCACTCGTGGCGCTGATCGATGACTATGGCGTCGCTGGTTTCCGGGTAGATGCGGGCGAGTTCGTGGAGCAGGCGCTGGGCGAGGATGGTGTGGTCCTCCTGCGGGTCCGCGGCGTAGGCGTGCAGTTCGATCACGCTGCCGCCCGACTGTGCGGACCAGCGGGCGGCTTGGCCCTCGAAGTGGTTGAGGACGCTGATGTTGTCCAGGGGGCCGTAGCCGCTGGTGCCGAGGAACGCGGGCCGGTCGGGGCGGACTGGCCGGTCGAGCCAGTAGCGGGAGACGAGGAAGGGAGGAGCCTGCCGGAGTTGGGCGATCCGCTCGCGCCAGTGGGAGGTTGCGAGCCGGGGTGAGGCGGCGGTGAGGGTTTTCAGGCCGCCGGTGTCCAGGGCGAGGACCACGGCGTCGTAGCGCTCGTCGTGGGGTGTTGCAGGCGCGTGCGCGTCCTGGGTGGTGAGGGTGAAGCCGTCGCCCCGTTCGGTGACGCGGTGGACGGTGGTGCCGGTGCGGATGTGTACGCAGTGGCGGTCCAGGTGGGTGGCGAGTGGGTCCCACAGGGCGGTGGGGAAGGGCTCGGCGGCGACGTCGAAGAGCAGTCCTTCGGCGGAGCCGAGGAAGTAGATGTGGAACATCAGCGCCAGTTCGGCGGCGGACAGATCGTGCGGGTCGGCGAAGAAGCTGCGGGAGAAGACTTCAAAAGCGAGATGGCGTGCGGCGGGCGGGAAGCGGATCGCAGTCAGGAAGTCGGCGGCACTGATGTGGTCGAGCTGCCGGTAGACGCCGGTGGGGTCCACGTTCAGCAGCGGAAGTGCGGCACGCGGGTGCATGCGTGCCAGGCCGCCGGCGGTGAAAGTGGGGCTGGTGGCGGCGAAGCCGACGACGTTCCAGGGAGGGGTGCGCGGGATGCGGGTGAAGGTGTCGCGGGCACCGCTGACGTGCTGCAGGGGGTAGTCCCCGACCGGGGTGAGCATCGCGAGCGCTGGGTCGGTGCGGCGCAGGAGGTTGCGCAGGTTGTAGTACTGGCGGAAGAAGGCGTGGAAGCCGCGGCTCATCGTCTGTGTGGTGCCGTCGGCCAGCTGGGTGGGCCAGCCGCCTACGCGGCCGCCGAGTACGGGTTCCCGCTCGATGAGGTCGACGCGCATGCCGC
Organism: Streptomyces montanisoli; assembly: GCF_017813245.1. Classification (GTDB taxonomy): domain Bacteria; phylum Actinomycetota; class Actinomycetes; order Streptomycetales; family Streptomycetaceae; genus Streptomyces; species Streptomyces montanisoli. The sequence continues at coordinate 55,219 of NZ_JAGIQL010000025.1, read as the reverse complement.
GTTCGGCCAGGGCGGTGGCGGCGGCCAGTCCTGCGATGCCCGCGCCGACGACGGCGGTGCGCGCCGGCTCGCCCATACGGGGGCTGCCGGGCGGTGCGGGCCAGTGGACGGCCTTGGGGTCGCGCGCCAGGCGGTGCGGGACGGCGGGGCGCTGGAGCATCAGTGCGGGCTCTTTCCAGGAAGAGTGCTGGGAGTGCCGGTGTGGTGTGCGGGCGCCGCGCGGCGCGGCAGGAGCGGGAGCTCGGCGAGCGAGTGGGTCATGGCGGCGACGGGGCAGTGCAGGCCGAGGCGCATGTCCTGGAGCGGGGTGGAGGTGCCCTGGAGGAAGCTCAGGACGTGCGGCAGCGGGTTGTCGGCGAACAGGCGGGTGAAGAAGGCGGGTCCGTCGATACGGCCGCTCGCGAGGGCACGCAGCCAGGCCGCGTCCATGGTCAGGTGGCGGCGTTTGTGCGCTCTGGGTGGCAGGGGGCGGCGGCCTGAGCGGCAGGCCTCGGCGATGGCGGCGCTCTGGCGCTGGATGGTGGCGAAGGTGTAGCCGGTGGCGGGGCGGGTGGCGCCGCCGGCCGTGCCGATGGCGAAGACGGACCTGCCGTGCCGGCGTGCGAACGATGCGTCGGTCATCGGAATCACGCCGTGTTCGGTGCCGGTGACGGTGTAGGGCCCCAGTGGGCGGATGCGCCGGGTGTAGTGGTCGAGGGCTGCTTCGTACGCGGCCTTGGTCAGTGGGCGTGGGGAGAATTCGGTGTACTCCACCAGGGCGTGGCGCGGGGAGAAGGGCAGGACGTAGGCGAACGAGAGGCCGCCGGCGGGTTGGGGGGTGCGAAAGTCCATCAGGTCGGCCACCGAGGCGTCGAAGCGGTCGGTGCTGGTTTCGACGAAGTGGCCGAGGAAGTGCTGGAAGAGTGTGGTGCGGGCCGCCGGCAGTGGGCGTGGCGGGCGGGAGTCGAAGGCCCATCGGCCGACGAGGTCCACAGTGCGGCCTTGTGCGTCGACGCCGATGACGCGTGCGCCGTGCGGGCCGTCGGTGATCGCGGTCACCGTGGCCGAGACGTGCTGGAAGCCGTCGTGGGCCGTCAACTGCTCTGTGAGGGCTGGTAGATAGTGCTCGGAACGGATCATCTTGTACCGGTAGGGACTCGTGCCGGTGATCGGCCGGCCGTCCGCATCCCGGATGCGTGTGTGCTGCCAGGAGGCGGAGACGAACTCGTCGTTCCGTCCCTCGCCTTCCTCCCAGAAGCACCAGGTTCGCGGCCGGCTGCGGGACGGTCCCGGTGGCGGCTCGACGACGGTGACCGAGGGTACGCGGCGGCCCGGGCCCGCTGAGGCGGTCAGGTATCTGGCAAGGGACAGGCCCGCTGCCCCGGCTCCGACGATGATGACGTCCGCGTCCCTCACGCATGTCCTCCCTTCGCTGGTCCTGATCCCGCGTGCGGAGTGGTCGTCACATACCCGGGAGGCGGCCGTTGCTGCGCAGTTGCCAGCGGCGTTCGGCGTAGGCCATGTCGTCGCGCCACAGTCGCGTCGCGGCACGCCGCATGAACGGGCGTAGCAGTGGGGCGGCTGCGCGGGCGGCGCCGAAGCCGGTCCGGGCGGAGGTGGCGATGACCGCTTCGATGACGGCCGTGCGCGGCCGCTGGTCGTTCGGTGCGGTGATGGGTGTGGCGTGGGTTTCGACGGAAGAGCCGGCGCCTTCGCCCTGGAGGATGCGCATCACGACCGTGCGCGGCCCGGGCGCGGTGAACTCCGCCACGACCGGCACGGCCGCGCGTCCGCCCAAGCGGTAGGCAACCCGCACCAGGAAGCGGTCGCCGGAGGCGGGGTCGGGTTCTTCCAGGACGGTGAGGTGGGTGAAGGCGTACGGGTGGAACCAGCTGCCGTGCCAGGGGTCGAGGCGGTTGGCGATGATGTCCTCCGCCTCGCAGGCGCCCTCCAGCACGGTGACCGCTTCCACCGCCTGGGCGCGCGGGGGCCGCTGAGGCACCGCGGGGAGCGGCGTGCCGGGTTCCGCGTCCTCCTGGTCGAGGCGCACCCAGACGAGTACGCCGTCGTCGTGGACCGGCAGCGGCGACCATCCGGGCCCTCCGTTCGGGGCGAGGCGCAGTCCGTGCCAGTGGCACACCAGCTCTCCGCCCACGACCCTGGACTTGCCCAGGGGTGCTCCAAGATGGGGGCAGGCGCCGGGCCCGGCGACGACTTGTCCGGTCGGGGTGCGCCAGGCGACGATCTCCTCGCCGGCCACGGTGCGGCCGAGGGGGCGGCCGGGCGGGAGATGGCGGCCGGCTGCCAGTACGAACCAGTTACCCGACGGCCGGGCGGTGGCCCGTTTGAGGGCGGAGTGGATCAGGTGGGGCTTGGCCGCTTGCCAGGTGGCGGGCTGTTCACTCCATACCTGGCGCGGCAGCGGACGCAGAGGGCTGTGCCACGAGTGGGCGATCTTCACGCAGAACTCCTTCCACCGTTGTCGGGGCCTTCGGCCGCGGGCCGGACATGCCGGCGTGCCGTGCACGGCAGGCGGTGCTGCGGGCCAGCCCGGCCAGGGCGATCGCGGCCTTGTGCGGGCGGGGCACGACGGTGCGGTGGCCGATGATGGCGCAGTTCGCGGCTTCGATGTGCTGCAGGATGGCGCTGTAGAGGATGAACGCGGTGTGCACGCACGGCCGGGAGCGCTGGTCCAGCAGTGGAATGCCCTGGGCGGCGTGGCGGTAGATGCCGCGTGTGAGGCCGATCATCTCGCGCAGAGCGTCACGCACCCGCGCGTCGGTGTGGCCGGTGCGCCGGCACCACTGGAGCAGTTCCCGGTCGACGCCGTGGGTGGTGAGCAGGTCGGCGGGCAGGTAGATGCGGCCGCGGTCGAGGTCTTCGCCGATGTCGCGCAGGAAGTTGGTGAGTTGGAAGGCGATGCCGAGTGATGCGGCGTGCGGGGCTGCTTGGGCGGTGGGTACGACGGTGCCGAGGATGGGCAGCAGTTCGAGGCCGATGACGGCGGCGGAGCCGTGCATGTAGGAGCGAAGGTCGCTCCATGTGGGGTAGTCGGTGGTGGTCAGGTCCATGCGCATCGATGCCATGAACGCGCTGAAGTGGGTGGGGTCGATGCGATAGCGGGCAGCCGTGTCGGCCAGTGCCGCCAGCACCGGGTGGTCGCTGCGCCCGGTGGCCAGGGCCTCCCGGACCGTGGTGTCGAGATCGTGGAGGTCACGAGTCCGCCGGCGGACGGTCTTGCTGGGGTCGAGGTCGTCGACGATGTCGTCGGCGTAGCGTGCGAATCCGTACAGGGCGTGGACGGCAGGTCGTTGGGCTGGGCTGAGGAGGCGGGTGGCCAGGAAGTAGGTGGCGCCTCCCCGGGCGTTGATGCGTCGGCAGCGTGTGTACGCGTCCCGGAGGCGTGGGTCGTCGACTCCGGCGGCGTCCAGTTCGCGGCTGGTCATCGGCCGTCTCCCTCCGCGGTGGCCGCCACAGCGCTGCTGCGCCGCTGCGGTGGTTCTTCGTGCACGCGGTGGCGTGCGGGCCGCGTGGCCCGGGGGGAATGGCCGGTGATGCGGGCGGCGGCCAGCTTTCCTGAGATGAGTACGGTCGGCACGCCGACGCCCGGGGTGGTGCCGCAGCCGGCCAGTACGACGTTGTCCCATCCCGAGGGCAGGTTTCGGGGGCGGAAGGGACCGGTCTGGGCGAAGGTGTGGGCTGCGGAGAAGGGCGTGCCCGCGGCCAGGCCCCGCCGGGCCCAGTCGGCCGGTGTCACCAGCTCCTCCACTTCCGTGTTCGCGGCGAAGCCGTCGAGTCCGCGCTGCTCCAACGTGGCGATGAGCCGCTGCCGGTAGTGGGGAGCGATGCGGTCCCAGTCCTGCTTGCCGCGCCGCAGGTTGGGGCAGGGCGCCAGCACCGAGTGCAGGTGCCGGCCGTCGGGTGCCAGTGTCGCGTCGCTCGCGGTGGCTCGCGTGATCAGGAGGGAGGGGTCCGACATCAGCTCGCCCGAGCGGGTCAACTGCCGGAAGGTGTCGTGCCATGCCGCGCCGAAGGACAGCGTGTGGTGCGCCAGTTGCGGCCATGTGCGGATGCCGCCCGTGTGCAGCAGCAGCGCCGAGGGCGCGTAGCGCAGCGCGACCGGACGTTTCGGCGCCCCGCCCAGGAGCCGGTGGGCCGCGGGCAGATCGCAGGTGAGGACCACCGCGTCGCACGCGATGCGTTCGCCGCCCCGGGTGTGCACGGCCACCGCGCGGCCGCCTGCGCGCTCCAGGGACTCGACACGGTCCCCGTACAGGAAGCGGGCCCCTGCCCGGGCGGCGACCTCGGCCATCGCACGCGGCACCGCGTGCATGCCGCCCCGGGGGAACCACACGCCGCCAACGGTGTCCATGTAGGCGATCACCGCGTAGGCGGCCAGCGCCCGGGTGGGCGGTACTCCCACGTACAGGGACTGGAAGGAGAACAGCCGCTGCAGCCGTTCGTCCTTCAGGTGGCGGGCGATACGGCCGTGCCAGGACCCGAATCCGCCCATGGCGGCCAGCCGGGCGAGGTCCGGGGTGACCAGGTCAAGCGGCGAATCGAAGTTCGCGTCGATGAAGGACCGCATCTGCACGCGATACAGGTCTTTCAGCCAGGCACGCATGCGCCGGTACCCGATGGCGTCGGGCCGGCCTGCCACCCGTTCGATCTCGGCTGCCATGGCCTCTTCGTCGGTGTGCACATCGATGCTCGTCCCGTCCGCGAACAGCGCTCGATAGGCCGGGTCCAGACGCCGCAGGCGCAGGTGGTCGTCCAGGCGCGCGCCCACGGCGGCCAGTGCCTCTTCGATCAGGTGCGGCATGGTCAGCACCGTCGGACCGGTATCGATCCGATAGCCTCCGCGTCGCAGCAGCCCGGCCCGGCCGCCGGGGCCGGGCTCGCCCTCCACGACCGTCACCGACCGGCCCGCCCCCAGCAGGTGCAGAGCCGTCGCAAGCCCCGACAGGCCCGCGCCGACGACCACGACGTGGTCGCTGGGGCCCTGGACCGTCTTCATGCGCCCTCCTCGCCGCACGTGCCCGGCGCCGCCGGCGGCGCCGCTACGCCGGCAGCGCGGCTGATCAGTCCTTGCAGATCGCCCGCGGTGGCCGGGTCCAGCCGCAGGGCCGCCACCGCCTTCAGCGCCTCTTGTTCCAGTTCGCTGATCAGCCGCTCGACGTGCGCCCGTGCCCCCACGTCGATCAGTGCCCCTCGCACCCTCGCGAGGCCCTGCTCCGTGAGGCCCTGGTCCCCCTGCGCCGCGTCGAGGACTCGTGCGGCCGCCTCGTGGCCGCCACTGCGTGCGTTGTGCAGCCCTACCGTCATCACGTAGGTCGGCTTGCCCTGACGCACGTCCTCACCTTTGGGCCTGCCCGTGCGCGACGAGTCACCGAACAGGTCCAGGAGATCGTCCCGCAACTGGAAGGCCAGGCCCGCCCGCTCCCCCGCCCGCTCCAGCGGCTCACGGATCTCCTCGCCGGCTCCGGCGATCACGGCGCCCATCGCCAGCGGGCGCTGCACCGTGTAGAGGCCGGCCTTCAGATGGGCGATGCGCAACGCTTCGTCAGGCGTGCACGATCGTGCTGCTTGAGCGGACAACTCCAGATACTGGCCGGTGACCATCTCCGTCCGCATGGCCCGCCACAACCGCGCACAGCGCTGTCGGGCGGCTGCCGGCAAGTCCGCCTCTTCCATGAGGTCCTGCGCCCACAGCAGCGCGAGATCGCCCGCCAGCAGGGCGGCTGACGCGCCGAACTGAGCGGGAGAGCCGCCCAGCCCGTTGGCCAGGTGGTGCTCAGTGAATGCCCGATGCAGCGAGGGCCGTCCCCTGCGCACGGCAGACGCGTCCATCAGGTCGTCGTGGACCAGAGCGCAGCCCTGCAAGAGCTCCAGCGCGGCCCCCACGCGCAGTAGCGCCCGCTGTCCGGCACCGGTACCGCCCGAGGCCCGCCAGCCGCACCACAGGAAGGCGGGCCGCAGGCGTTTGCCGCCGGTGAGGACCAGAGCGGAGAGCCGGTCGACCAGGTCGTCAGCACACGGGGCGGCCAGCGAGGCGGTCTCAGCCCTGCGCTCGTCCAGGTAGTGCCGCAGCACCAGTTCCACCCGGCCCGGCACCTCGCCCTGCGAGGCGATGGGTGCCTCGATCCCGTCAAAGGCGTCGGGCGGCAGGCGTGATGGTGGTCCTTCGCCGCTTCGCGACGGGTCGGGAGTCGTGGTGCTCTGGCGCCTCACAGCAGTTCCCTTCGACGAGGGTCACAACCCTTCTCCTCCACAGCGCCGATCCCTGTGTCGAGGCACGACGGGAACTGGCAGGGGCCGACCGTGGCGGAGCCGGGTGGCGTCCCGTGCACTTCGGACGGCCCCTCCTGCACGAACTCGCCGAAGCGATCGGACGTGACGACGAGTAACCCACCGTCATGCGATACAAACCTCTACGCAACTTATGCACCCGGTTACGCCACCCGACGTTGCGATGGCCACGTCCAAAACTGGACCATGACCCTCATGGACGTGGATGCGACTCCCCCTCGGCTGCCGGCGCCGGTGACGACGAAGCCCGGCCAGAGCCTCTTCCCTGTCGGGGTCGCCGCTCGTCTTCTGCACACCAAGGCCGCCACCCTGCGTGCTTGGGAGAGCCGTTACGGCCTCGGTCCCTCCGGCCGTACCCCCGGGGGTCACCGCCGCTATTCCACCGAGGATCTACAGCGCCTGCAGCACATGATCGCACTGGTCGACCGCGGCGTCGCGGCCGCGCAGGCAGCACACGCGGTGTCGGCCTCACCCGCGAGACGGCCGCTTGAGCAGGTGGACGCACGGGACTTGATCGCCGCGATGAACGCACTCGACCCGCAAGCCGTCACTCGCCTCGCAGCGGCCGCTCTCTACCAGCGGGGTGCCCAGTGCGCGTGGACGGGCGTCTTCACGCCCGCCCTCATGGACATCGGGCAGCGCTGGGAAGCGACAGGCTGCGGCGTGGAGTGCGAACACGTGACCAGTGGCATCCTCGAGGCCGCGCTGCGGCAGTACGCGGGTGCGGGCGTCACCGTGCAGGAGCGGTGCCCGCCCGTCCTTCTCGCGGCTGCCACCGAGGAAGCGCACACCCTCCCTCTGACCGCCCTGTCGGCCGCCCTCGCCGACCGGGGCCGGCGCAGCCTCCTGGTCGGCAGCCTCCCGGGACCGCACCTCGCCGCGGCCATCCGGCGCACCCAGCCGTGCGCCACCGTGGTGTGGGCACACGCTCGCGAGACAGCCGACGCCGGGCTGCTCGATCTGGCCCGCGCCTGCACGGCTGCTCCCGTCCATCCGGCTGGCCCGGGCTGGCCCGACGATGACGCACGCCTGCCACGCACGCTCACCAGCCTGGCCGACGCCGTGCGAACACTGACCGTCCCGTAGGGAGGCGTGGGCTGCTCCCGTCCGGCGTGTTCGCCGCATCACGGCGGTGCGGCACGACGACACGTCACGGCGGCGCGTCGCCGCGCGCCCGCTCCTGCCGCCGCAGTTCGGCGAGGTCGGCGAGCCGGTCGAGTCCGCGCACCGCCCGCGCGGTGCGGTGATTGCGCTCCAGCCGGGCACGGTTGCGGTCGAGGAAGTTCCAGTAGCCGGCCGTGTACGGGCAAGCGTGCTCGCCGCTGCGCTCGCCGGGGCGGTACGCGCAGGGCCCGCACAGGTCGCTCATCCGGTTGATGTAGGCACCGCCGGACGTGTAGGGCTTGGTCGTCATCCGGCCGCCGTCCGCGTACTGGGACATGCCGACGACGTTCGGCACCATCACCCAGTCGTAGCCGTCCACGAAGCAGCGGTGGAACCAGTCCGTCACCTCGGCGGGATCCCAGCCGCGCTGGAGGGCGTGGCTGCCGAGGACCATCAGCCGGGGGATGTGGTGCGTCCAGCCCGTGTCGCGCACCCGGGCCAGGACCGTACGCAGGCAGCGCGCCCGTACGTCGTCCGCGTCCAGGTCGTTCCACCACCGCGGCAGCGAGGTGGTGTGGCGCAGGACGTTGGAGTGCCGGTACTCCTCGCCGAAGTACCAGTAGAGCTGCCACACGTACTCACGCCAGCCCGCGATCTGCCGGACGAAGCCCTCGACGCTGCTGAGCGGCGCATCACCGGCGCGCCACGCCGCCTCGGCCCGCTCGACGCACTCCGCGGGGTCGAGCAGGCCGAGGTTGAGCGAGGACGACAGCAGACTGTGACTCATGACCGGGTCCCCGGCGAGCATGGCGTCCTCGTACGGGCCGAAGGCGCCGAGACGGTGCTCGACGAATCGGCGCAACGCCGCTCGCGCCTCGGCGCGGCTCGCGGGGAAGAGGCGGGGTCCGTCGCGTCCGACGAAGGACACGTCCCCGTCCTTCTCCCAGCGGTCGAGGTCGTGACGGACCCGTTCGTCGATCTCGTCCTCGCGTGGCCGGTAGGGCCCGGGGACCGGGAGGACCGACGCGTCGCGCGGCGGGGGCTGCCGGTTGTCGTGGTCGTAGTTCCACCGTCCGCCGGCCGGGCCGTCACCGTCCATCAGCAGGTCGTGGCCCTGCCGGACCCAGCGGTAGAAGTCCTCCTGCCGCAGCCTCCGCCCGCCGTGGCCGTCCGCCCATGCCGCGAAGTCGTCCATCGGTACGAGGAACCCGCGGGCGGGTCCCATGGTGACCTGTGGCAGGGACCGGACCAACCGCACCGCCGCGCGGGAGGTCGGGTGGTGGACGGTCACCGGGCTGTCGCCCGCCGCTGTCTCCAGCCCCTCCCGGTAGGTGACGGCCTGCACGTAGGTGACCCGGTCACCGAGTTCCGCCGCCCGGTGGCGCATGGCGGAGAGCACCAAGTGGGCCTTGGCCCGGTGGAAGCGGCGCCGCCGGAACACCGAACGGGCCTCGATCATCAGCAGTGGCGTATCACGGGTGAGACCGCTGTCCTGGGAGGGCCGCAGGAAATGGGGCCCGAGCTGGTCTCCGAAAAGCCAGTGCACAGATTCACCCTTCAGTCCCGGCCCCGCACGCCGTCGAAGCGCGCAAGGCAGTACGCGGCGCAGGGCCGCCGCCGGGCGCCCCGGCCCCGATCATCGCCTGAACGCCACGAGGGCGCCTCCCGTGGGGCGCTCTGCGTGGGGGCCTCATCCCGTCGCGAAGCGGGTGAGGACCGCGGCGGGGCGCACACCCGGCAGCGCGGTGCGAAAGGCGCGGTAGTAGCCGAGTTCCTCCTTGCTGCGCAGCTGCGGGACACCGTCCTGGGCGAGCGCCGCCGCGTACTCGTCCTGGGTGATGCGGCTGTCCCAGACGGGGCTCAGCACGCTCTGTGCACCGCTGCCCGTGCCGAACTGCTCCTTGCGCCGCCACAGCAGGTGGTGCGGCAGCCGGCCCGCGAAGGCGCGGCGCAAGTGGCCCTTCTCCATGCCGTCAGCCTCCAGGGTCTTCATGTCCGCGGGCAGCGACATCGCGTGGCCGATGACCTCACGGTCGAGGAAGGGGACGCGGGCCTCCAGGCCGTGGGCCATGGTGACGCGGTCGCAGCGCTGCAGGTTGAGGCCGTGCAGCGATGTGATGGTCCGGCGCAGTTCCGCGTCCAGGTCCCTGGGGGCGGCGTGCTGCTCGTGGTAGTAGCCGTAGCCGGCGAACAGCTCGTCGGCGCCCTCGCCGGTGAGTACCGCCTTCACGTGCTGTGCGGCGAGCTCGGACAGGAACCAGTTGGGCACCGCGCTGCGGATCAGGCCGGCGTCGAAGGACTCCACGCAGGCGACCACCTCACCGAGTGCCTCGCGCGCCGCGCGGGCGTCCAGCAGCGCCTCGCGGTGCTCGGTGCCGAGGAACGCGGCGGTCTCCCGCGCGGCCAGCAGGTCCGGGGAGCCCGGTGTTCCCACCGCGAAGGTCCGCAGCCGGCGCCCCCGGCGGGCGTACTCCTTCGCGGCGACGGCGGCGACGATGCCGGAGTCGAGACCGCCGGAGAGGAACACGCCGACCTCGACGTCCGCCATCAGGTGCCGCCGGACCGAGTCCGCGACGCAGTCGAAGGTGGCCTTCTCGACGTCCTGCCGCGATGCGCCGTTCCAGCCCTGTGACGGCGACGGTGCGGGGATCGCGCCGGCGAAGCGGCGCAGGCCCCCGTCCGGCGTCCACCAGCAGCCGGGTGGGAAGATCTCGGCGCGGCCCTGCACACCGACGGGGAAGGCACGCAGCTCGGAGGCGAAGTACACGGCGGTGCCTGTGCGCGCCCAGTACAAGGGCTTGATGCCGACCGGGTCGCGGGCGGCGACGAAGCGGCCGTCGTGTGTGGCGGCGCACAGCGCCCACATGCCCCGAAGCCGGCGCAGGCCCTCGGCGCCTTCGTCGCGCAGCAGCGCGAGGGCGGCCGCGCAGTCGGAGCAGGAGCCGAACGCGCCGGTGGGCAGCTGGTCGCGCAGTTCCCGGTGGTTGTAGATCTCGCCGTTGCACACGAGGGACCAGTCGACGCCGCCGGCGCCGCCCAGGGGCTGGTGACCGCCCTCCAGGTCGACGATGGACAGCCTGCGGTGGCCCAGCCAGCTGTGCTCGCCGAGTGTGCGTGTGCCCTCGTCGTCCGGTCCGCGATGGGCGAGCCGGGCGAGCATGCCCTCCGCGTCCGCCGTGGCGCACACGGTGTCGATGTTTCCGTCGAAGCTGTGGATCGCCGCTATACCGCACATGGGGGACGACGATAGGCAGGCGGGTGCGGATGGCACATCGCGAGTTGCCGCATACGCACGCGACGGGCAGGGTGGTGGCATGGGAAGCGACGGCCTCAGCAGCGTGCACCGGGCACTGGACATCCTGCGCGCCCTCGGGCAGCAGCCGATGGGTGTCCAGGATGTGGCCCAGGCGGTGGGCAGGGAGAAGTCGCAGGTGTCACGGACGTTGAAGGTCCTGGCGCAGGAAGGGTTCGTCGAGCGGGATCCGAGCAGCCTGCGCTACCGCATCGGCCCTCAGTTGCCGGCGCTGGCCGCGTCGGCCGGCGAGAGCACGCTGCACCGTGAGGCCCCCGCGGTGCTGCGGGAACTGGTGCACCGGGTCGGCGAACCGGCGTATCTGACGGTGCTGTCCGGCCACAGCGTGGTGACGGTGCTGACCGAGCGCACCTCGCGCACGCTCCAGGCGCACGAGTGGATCGGCCGCACCTCCCCTCTGAACTGCACCTCTGCCGGCCGGGCCCTGCTGTTCGACCGGCCGGACGAGGAGGTGGCGGCGCTCCTGGCCACCGAGGGCGACGCGCCGATGCCGGGCACCAACGCGGCTCCTCGCGAGGTGGTGGCCGTGCTGGAACGGCTGCGCCGCGAGCGCGAACGCGGTCATGCGGTAGCCGTCGAGGAGATGGAGCCGGGGCTGATCGCGGTCGCCGCACCCGTGTACGACCACCGGGGCCGCGTGGCGGCCGCGATGAACGTGTCCGCGCCCGTTTTCCGTCTCCCGCCACAGGCAGTGCCGGGGGCCGCGGAGATGGTCGTCGGCGCCGCACACCGGCTGTCGGCACGCCTCGCCGGCGCCGAGCCGCCCATCCAATGAAACACCTCCGCATTCCTTTGCCTTGTGCAAGGATGAGTGGACCGTCCATGGTGGCGATGGGCATTCAGCGGCATGCGCTGCCGGAGCGTCATCGCGAGAACGCACTCCAGGCGCAGAAGGGTCCGACATGCCGCGCAAGGTAAAAGCCACCCCGTCACCGACCGGCTGGCGCCGCCTGGTCGCGCGTGCCCCGATCCATCTGTACCGCTGGCACCTGGGCGCCTTCACCGGCAGTCGCATCATGTTGCTCACGCACACCGGCCGCAGCAGTGGGCTGCCCCGCCAGGTCGTCGTGGAGATCACCGGGCGTGACCCGGGCACGGGCGCCTACCACCTGGCCTCCGGTTTCGGCCCCACCTCGCAGTGGTACCGCAACATCCAGCACACCCCGGACGTCACGATCCAGGTCGGACGGCACCGCACCAAGGCCGTCGCCCGGCCCATGACGCCCGAGGAATCCGGTCGCGCCATGGCCGAGTACGCACCCCTCCACCCCAGGACCGCCCGCCGGCTCATGGCCATCTGCGGGATAGAGACCGACGGCAGCACCGAGGACTACTACGCCATCGGCCGCGACCACATCCCCTTCGTGGAGATCACCCCGATACCGGAGTGAAGCACTGGCCGCTGCGCCGGGTACCCGGCTGTTCGTGGGGCTGCCCGATGCCCGCTGCCCGTTGCGACAGAAGGAACAGAACGGAGGAACCGTAATGGCGAAGGAGTTTTCCGTGGGAGACCACGTGCGCTGGAATTCCGAGGCCGGTCACGTGGAAGGCGTCATCGTGAAGAAGCATACGAGCGATGTGACGTTCAAGGGCCGCACGCGCCACTGCTCACCGGACGATCCGCAGTACGAGATCAAGAGCGACAAGACCGACCACATCGCCATGCACAAGGGGAGCGCCCTCGCGAAGGCCTAGGTCGTCGGTTCGGTTCTGTTCTCCGGGAGTTGCCCCATGAGCTTCGTCGACGACGTCCGGGAGGCGGCGTGCGCGATACCGGCCGGCGCCGTGGCCTCTTACGGCGACGTCGGCCGACAGGCCGGTGTCGGCGCACGCCAGGCAGGCCGGGCCATGGGTCTGCTCGGCGATGACGTGCCGTGGTGGCGCGTCGTGTACGCGGACGGGACGCCCGCCACCTGCCACGACGGGCAGGCGCCGGCGCTGCTTCGCGGCGAGGGAACGCCGCTGCGCGGGACGCGCGTGGACATGACGCGTGCCCGCTTCCACTGGGCGTCGTGAGTCCAGGCCCTGCCGGGGGCCCGCCTTCGTGCGCGTGCGCAGCCGGACGACCGCCGGGCCCGGCGCCAGGTGACCGGTTCGTTCCCCGACGGCCACGCGCGGGCCGCGCCGCGTTCAGGGGCTCCTCACCCGCGGCCCTGAGCGTGGCTGGTGGGCGGTCAGTTGTGGTCTCACGGGTGCGCATTTCCGGGCGTGTCCGCTACCGTCTTCCCCGAGTGCGTGCGTTCCGGATCTTCCGTTGCTGACAACGTTGTCTCCCTGGCGGCCCGAACGCGTGCGTGTACCGCGAACGCTGGAGAGGTGCCGTGCCCAGAAGACCCCAAGCTCCCTTCCCCCGTCCGTATTTCGCGAGACCCGCCCGCCGGCGCCGCCGGTCACCGCGCGCACTCGTCGCCGCTCTCCTGGCCGGGACGCTCGGTCTTGCCGCGCTGGCGGGGGGCGGCACCGCCGTGGCAGCGCCCGTCGCGGCCACGGCATCGGGGTCCTCGGGGACTTCGGGTGGCACGGACTACACGAAGCTCGTCGACCCGTTCGTGTCGACGGCCGGTGATGACGGCAACGACCTGCCGGGCGCCGAGGCACCGCACAGTCTCGCCAAGGTCAACCCGATGACCACGCCTGGCCGCAACCACTCCGGGTACGACTACGACGAGGACCACATCGCCGGGTTCACCGCCACGGACCTCGGCGGTGTCGGCGGCTCGGGGGGCGGCGGCGACCTGCTGGTCGTGCCGACGTCCGTCCAGTACGACAGCCGCCCCGCGACCGGCAGTTACGCGCATCCGTACAGCCATGACGACGAGACCGCGACGCCCGGCTACTACCAGGTGGGCCTCGGGGCGCTCGCCGGCTCCGGATCGTCGGTGAAGCCGGCTTCGGGAACCATCGACGCCGAGATGACGGCGACGACGCGTACGGCGCTCGAACGGTACAGCTTTCCCTCCGGGTCGGACCCCGAGCTCGTCCTCGACCTCGCCAACAACTACACGGGCCGCACCCGCTCGACCATGAAGGCGACGACGCTCCCCGACGGGACCACGTCGATCACCGGGCTCGTCGCGGGATCGTTCAACGGCGCCTCGTACCGGCTGTACTACGCCGCCACGACCAACGCCCCGGTCACCTCCCTGCGCAGCTGGGGCGACGACGGCAAGCTGAGCGACGCCACCGCGCAGGACGGCAGGGACAACGGCGCCGTCCTGGGCTTCGGCAAGGCCGCCGGGGACGACATCGAGCTGCGTGTCACGCTGTCGCCGATCAGCGCCGAGCAGGCCGTGAAGGACCAGCGCAGCGAGGTCGGCGACCTCACCTTCGACGAGGCGCGCGCGCAGGCGAAGGCCGACTGGAACCGGACGCTCGGCGCCGTGGCCGTCAAGTCCTCCGCGAAGTCCGACCCCGGCTCGACGCTCACCAAGGAGTTCTACACGCATCTGTACCGCATGTACGGCCTGCCGGTGAACGCCACCAGCACCAGCGGAACGTACCGCGGTGTGGACGGAGCGGTGCACACGGCGAACGGCTTCACCTACTACGACGGCTGGTCCACCTGGGACGACTTCCGCAAGTATTCCGTCGAGGCGTACATCGACCCGGCCACCTACCGGGACATGGTGCAGTCGGCCGTCATCCTCTTCGCCGACGCCCACACCTCGGGCAAAAGCCTCGGCAGCCTCACCCACTCGGTGCCGACCGTGCGCTGGGAGCGCTCGGCCGTGGTGATCGCCGACGCGCTGTCCAAGGGCTACAAGAAGTTCGACCGGCTCGACGAGGCCTACCCGGCGCTGAAGTCGTACGTCGGCTACTACACGGGTACGCAGCTGCGGCAGGGATATGTCGCGGGTGACCCCGGCACGACCGTGCAGCGCGGCTACGACCAGTGGGCGCTGTCCGTCATCGCCGACGCGCTCGGCAAGGACGCGGACGCCAAGAAGCTGCGCACCCAGTCGACGATGGCCATCGACAACCTCGTCAAGTCCGGCGCGTGGACCGCGCCGGACGGCACCAAGGTCGGCGTGCTCACCCCGCGCGCCGCGGGCGGCGACTGGCAGAGCGCCGACTACGAGCAGTTCGAGGCGGCCGGGCTCTACCAGGGCACACTGTGGCAGTACAACTGGTACGACGCCTACGACATGGGCGGCCTCGTCCAGGCCATGGGCGGCGAGAAGGCCGGCAGGGCCGCGGTCGAGCACATGTTCGGCGAGGATTCGAGTGCCGACGACGGCTCGACCATGCTGCACTCCAACGCCAACGAGATCGACCTGCAGGCGCCCTACCTCTTCAACTACGTCGGCGAGCCGAGCCTGACGCAGAAGTGGGTGCGCGCCATTTACACCGGCACGACCTGGAACCGCTACATCGCGACCGGTTCCACGAACGAAGCACCAAGCGGCCACGGTGAGTTCACCCCGCCGGTGAAGACGCGTGCGTACAAGCTCTCGCCGCACGGTTTCCTGCCGACGATGGACAACGACGCGGGAACCATGTCGACGATGTTCGTCGCGGCCGCCCTCGGGCTGTTCCCCGTGACGGCCGGATCCAGCCAGTTCCAGATCGGCAGCCCGTTCTTCGACTCCACGACGATCGCGTACGCGAACGGCACGAAGTTCACGGTGAAGGCTGACGGTGTGTCGGCGGACGACTACTACGTGCAGAGCGCGACGCTCAACGGCTCGCGGTTCACCAACACATGGCTGGACTACTCGCAGATCATCTCCGGCGGGACCCTGAAGTTCACCATGGGCTCCAAGCCCTCCGGGTGGGGCGACCGCACCAAGCCCGCGTACTCGCTCAACACCGACGGGGGTGACACGGGAGGCGGCGGCGCGGGATCCGGTCAGGGCGGCACCGTCCTGTCGGCGCGCCCGGCGACCGTCGACACCGCCGCGGACGGCACCGTCCACGGCAGTGTGAAGCTCACCCTGTCCGGACGGGCGCGGTTCGCCGCGCACAGGAGGACCAGCCTCACCGGGACGGGCGCGGCTGCCGTGACCGGGCTGCCGGACGGCGTCACCGCCGACCTCCGCGTCACCGGCTCGCGCACGGCGACGCTGTCGCTCACCGGCACCACGAAGGTCGACGCGCGGTTCGGCATCACGTTCAGCGACAAGGCCTTCGCCCACGGAGTACCGGCCTCGTCGGTGCACGGCACCGGCATATCCGTGACCGACCCGCTCGTCATCTCCGCCGCCGCCGCACAGCGGGGGGCTCTCAAGACGCTCGTCGACCAGGCGTCCCTGGTACGCGGCGGCAACTACTCCGACGGCTCCTTCAGCCTGTTCCGTTCGGCGCTCGAGCGCGGGCGGACCGTCCTCGCTGACACCGGCTCCGCGACCGGCACGATCATGGCCGCGCACGACGCGCTGCGGTCCGCCATCGACACGCTCACCATCGCCGAGGGCGGCTACGCCGTCCTGCAGGCGGAGAGCCCCGACCAGGAGCACGGCCCCAGCCTCGTGCATGAGGCGTACCAGTCGGACGGCGACCTCGGCGGCGTCACCGAGGGCGCGTGGGAGCAGTTCGCCAAGCTGGACTTCGGCGGCGTGGCCCCGCACAGCATCTCGGTCCGTTACGCCAACTCGCAGGCGGCGACGGCGAAGCCGAGCAGTGTCGACGTTCACGCGGGCGGCGCCGACGGCCCCGTCGTCGCGACCGTCTCACTGCCCGGCACCGGAGGCTGGCAGTACTACGCCACGGTGCAGGCGACGGTGACCGATCCGCAGGCCCTGCTGGACGCTTCGGGCGCGGCCTTCGTCTTCCACGCCCCGTCCGGACAGCAGTGGGTGTCGAACTTCGACTGGTACCAGTTCTCGCCGGACGACGTCTCCTCCTCCCCCACGACCACGCTCGCCACCCTGACCGCGGCGAACGCCACGACCACCGGGGGCGGCTCGCTCCCGCTCAACCTGTCGAACGGCATCTTCGAGAACACGACGAACGGCGCGTGGGCCGAGTGGCACGGCACCGACCTCGGTGACGGCGCCGACACCGTGACCGTCAGCTACGACAAGCCGCAGTCGCGGGCTGCGTCGGACTCGCACATCGAACTGCACCTCGGGTCGAGGGACGGCACGAAGAGCGTCGACATCCCGCTCGACTACACCGGTTCCGGCTGGGGCACCGTCGCCACCGCGACGGTGGACCTCGACAGCGGCGTCTTCGCCGGTGTCCAGGACGTCTACGCGGACTTCGTCTCGTCCACCCAGACGTCCTCCCAGCCCTACGTGGGCAACGTGTACTCGCTGAAGCTGACGAAGAGCGCCGACGCCCCGACGGTGTTCGACGCCACGGCTTTCCGCTCGAACAGCGGCGGCGGCCTCAAGAGCGAGCCGGCCGGCTGGAGCGACGCGGGTTCCGCCACCGACCTCGGCGGCACGTACGACGGGGCCTGGATCGACTACGGGGACATCGGCTTCGGTGACGTGCCGAAGAACACCGTCACACTCACCTATGTCAACAACTCCGCCCGCTGCGGCACCGGTTCGGCTGTCCAGATCTACCTGGACTCCTTCGACGCGGCCGACCCGGGTACGCCCGACGCGACCGTGCCGCTGCCGGTGACGGGAAGCGCGTGGTCGTCCGGGGGCACGACGAGCCTCACACTGCCCAGGACGATCACGGGCACGCACACCGTCCACCTGCGGCTGACGACGAACGCGGACTCCTCGCACCCGTACGTCGCGAACCTTGGCCGTATCACCTTCAGTCACGTCGTGGCGCCCGCCGCCACGGACAAGACGGCCCTGCGGAAGGCGATCGCCCAGTACGAGGGGCTCTCCGGCGACAAGGAGCGTTACGACACGATCGACTTCGGTGTGTACCAGCGCGAACTGGCCGCCGCGCGTGCCCTCGCCGACGCCGACGACGCGACACAGCTGGAGGTCGACACCCGGACCCGGGCCCTCGCCCTCGCCGCCGGCCAGCTGGTGCCCCTGCCGAGGCTGAAGCTGGAGGACCTGGTCGCGACGGCGTCGGCCCTCGACGACGACCGCTATACGGACGCCTCGTGGAAGGCGTTCACCGGCGCGCTCGCGTCGGCGAAGGCCGCGATCGCGGACGACTCGGCGACGGACGAGACCCTCACCGCGCGCTACGAGTCACTCGGCCACGCCGTGTCCGCGCTCACCACGAAGCCCAAGGCGGTGCCTGCCGCGCCCGGTGCCGTGTCGGCGACCGCGTCCGGTACGAGCGTGACCGTCGCCTGGTCCGCGCCCGAGGACACCGGAGGCTCCGCCGTCACCGGGTACAGGGTCGCCCTCGACGACGGGCACCGGATCGGGATCGCCGATCCCACCGGCCGGAGCGCGACGTTCACCGGGCTACCGGCCGGCAGGTCGTACACGGCGCGCGTCCAGGCGGTGAACAGCGTCGGCGCGTCGAGCCCGACCGCCGCCACGGCGCCCGTGGTGAGCGGCGGCGGCAGGCCGCAGAGGCCGGACGTGACGGGCGTGATCACCGACGGCAAGCAGGTCCGGGTGGACTGGCGGGCGTGCGGCGACGGCGGGTTCCCGGTCATCGGGTACACCGTGGCCCTCGACGACGGAACCACCGCACACGTGCCCGCCACGGCGCACACGGCACTGCTGACCACCATCGGCAGGGCGAGGACCCACACGGCGACCGTGACCGCTCTCACCCTGGCAGGAACCTCGGACGGCGCCGCCACCGCGTCGGCCTCGTCGTCCGGCACCACCGACCCGTCGTCGTACGTGCCGTCCCCGTTCCCCGACGACACGCTGAACGCGAAGTACGCGTCGGACGCATGGCCGGCGACAGGTGACGGCACGGACTACTTCGACAACCTGCTCAGCGGTATCGACGACCTCCACACCGACATCCTGGGCGCCAACACCAAGGTGCCCGCAGGCACCCCGCTCACCGCCGAGAACGACGAGATCGCCGTGCGCATCAACAACGCGGCGACGCAGAAGGAGGTGGACAGGGCCGAGACGGACGCCACGCACAGCGCCACCGTCACGATGGCCGACGGCCTCGGGTCCCGGCTCGGCAAGATCTACCAGGACGCCCTGAACGGCGGCGATCTGCCGAAGACCAGCGCGCTGTTCTCCCGCGTCACCAAGAACCTCGACACGCACGACGCGGCGAAGGACCACTACGACTACCTGCGCCCGTACGTGCGGCTCGGGTTCGCCGGCGACGGCGGCGACATCTACGAGTCGCAGGACGGCTCGTACGCCTCCCTCGCCGGCAGTGGCTCGTACCCGAGCGGCCACACCTACAGCGGGTACGAAGCCGGAACCGTCATGGCCACGCTCCTGCCGGAGCTGGCGCCCTCGATCCTCGCGCGCACCTCGGAGTACGGGAACAACCGCATCGTCCTCGGTTTCCACTACCCGATCGACGTCATGGGCGGGCGCATCACCGCACAGGCCACCGTGGCGCACCGGTGGGCGGACCCGGACTTCGGGAAGCTGCTGACGCAGGCGCACACCGAGATGGAGAACGTGCTGCTCGCGCAGTGCGAGAAGGAGGGGTACGGCGACACACTGGCGGCCTGCGAGGGGGACTCGTACGACGGCCTGAGCACCGCCCAGGACGTCGATCTGTACACGCGGCGCCTGACGTACGGCTTCTCCCAGGTGGGGAAGGCGGGGCAGGCTCTCAAGGCGCCGTCCGACGCGGCGGCGCTGCTGGTCACGGCCTTCCCCGACCTCACCGACGAGCAGCGCACCGAGATCCTCCGGCAGACCGCGACGGACTCCGGTTACCCGCTCGACGCGACGGCCGACGGCGGAGCGAGCTGGCAGCGGATCAACCTGGCGGCCGCGATGGCGGCACATGTGACCTTGGGCGCCGACGGATCGGTCACGGTGACGAACTTCGCCGACGCCACCAAGGCCAGTGTCGCGGATGCCCGCGCGATCACCGTGGGAGGCGTAGCGATCGACGGGTTCGATCCGGACGTGTCCACGTACGTGGTCGACTGGCCGAACAACCGGAAGATCCCGGCCGTCTCCGCGGTGGCCGCCGAGCCCGGCGCCCGGGTGAGGGTCACGGACGGCAGCTCCGTGCTCACGTCGTCCGCGCACCGGTTCACCACCCGCACCATCAGGGTGACCTCGGCCAACGGTTCGGTCGTGCGGACGTACACGGTCGGGTTCCAGCGTTCGCACCCGGGCCACCGGCCGTTCGCGTCCGGTGGTGGCGGCGCGGGACGCGGATACGCCGGCGCGGCGGTCTGGTCGCTGGTGCCCGACCCGGCGAAGAAGGAGGGGGTCCCCTGGGCGCGCGGGCGGAACTGACGGCCTGAAAGGGTGCGCGCCTCGTGGCGGCGGTGGGAGTCCACCGGCCGTCACGGGGCGCGAGCCGTCCGTCTCGTGGTCAGCGCGTGCCGGGGATCCGGTAGACGGAGACGTGTGAGCGCGAGTCCGCCGTGAACGCGGCGCCGCTCCAGTCCGCGTGCCTGCTCTCCAGCTCGAACCCGGCCAGCCGGGCCATGAGGTCGAGTTCGGCGGGCCAGATGTAGCGGTGCGGGCTGCGGAAGAGCTGCGCCCGCGCCGTCTCGTCGAAGTGGAAGTGGTGCGAGACGACGTGCTGGTTCAGGACGTCGTAGGTGTCGAGGCCGATGTAGCCCGGATCGCAACTCCAGACCGTGGCGGCCCTGCCCGGTGGGAGCGTGCGGAGTTCGGGCACCCAGAGCTCGATCACGAACCGCCCGCCGGGCTCCAGGTGCCGGGCCGCGTTCCTGAAGCACTCGACCTGCTCGTCCTGGGTGAGCAGGTTGGAGATCGTGTTGAAGACGAGGTAGACGAGCGTGTACGTGCCGGGTGCGGCGGTCGTGGCCATATCGCCCATGACCACGGGGATCGTGGCCTCGTCCACCTTGGTGCGCAGTCGCTCCACCATCGGCGATGACAGCTCGATGCCGGTGACTTGGACGCCTCGCTCGGCCAGCGGAACGGCCACCCGGCCTGTCCCGATGGCGAATTCGAGCGCCGGCCCGCCTTCCGCCAGCCGGGCGAGCCGGTCTGCGGTCGGCCCGACGACCTCCGGGGCGAACATGCCGGTACCCGGCGTGTCGTAGCGGCGGGCGGCGTCGGTGTCCCAGAGTCTCTCCTGCTGCATTCCGCCCACGCTCGCCCTTCGGCGTTTGCGCTGTCCACCGATTGAGCGGCACACCGATCAGGCGGCCGTCCGCTGGTGCAGTTCCGCCTCGATCTGTTCGAGGGTGCGTCCCTTGGTCTCCGGGATGAACTTGGCGGTGAAGACGACCAGGACCGCGCACAGTGCCGCGTAGAGCCAGAAGGTTCCGGCGGTGCCGAGCGCCTGCAGCAGGGTCAGGAAGGTGAGCGAGACCAGGAAGTTCATGCCCCAGTTGGAGAAGAGGGTGACGCTCATGGCGGTGCCGCGCACCCTGAGCGGGTAGATCTCCGAGGGGATGATGAAGACCACGACGTCGAGGCTCGCGGCCACCGCGGCGATGTAGATCGCCACGCAGACGAACGCCACCACGCCGGTGCCGGCGGACAGGCTGCTCAGGGTGAGAGTCAGGGCCAGGGCGACGAGCGCGAGCGTCATTACACTCACGCCGGTCATCAGCAGCCGCCTGCGCCCGATGCGGTCCACCAGGGACATGCCGACGGCGGTCATGACCATGTTGACGATGCCGATGCCCACGGTGGCGAGGATGGCGGCAGAGGCGCCGAGACCCGCGTGCTTGAAGATGGTGGGCGCGTAGTAGATGACGGTGTTCACGCCGGTCGCCTGGCCGAGTACCTGCAGGCCGATGCCGGCCAGGAGGGCGGGCACCATCCAGCGCTTGCCCAGTTCGCGCAGGCGCACGCCGCCATCGGGCCGCACCTGGCGGATGGCGGTCAGCTCCTCGTCGACGTCGCCCGCGTGCCGGATGCGGGTCAGGACGCGGCGTGCCTCCGCCTCCCGGCCGCGGGAGATGAGCCAGCGGGGGCTCTCGGGCAGGAAGAGCATGCCGACGCCCAGGGCGACCGCGGGCACGACGCCGATGGCGAACATGGCCCGCCAGTTGTGCGAGTTGGTGAAGGCGTAGCCGACGGCGTAGGCCGCCACGATCCCGATCGTGATCAGCAGCTGGTTGACGGCCACCAGCCTGCCGCGTGCCGCCGGCGGCGCGACCTCCGCGATGAAGACCGGGACCAGCGCGGAGGCGATGCCGATGCCAAGGCCCAGGACCACGCGGGCCGCGATCAGCACGGCCACCGAGGGGGAAAGGGCTGCCAGCACGGCTCCCACCGTGAAGACCGCGGCGGCCCCGATGATGACGCTGCGGCGGCCGAACCGGTCGGCGAGCCGTCCGGAGCCGAGTGCCCCGGCCATCGCGCCGACCAGGATGGAGCTGACCACCAGGCCGGACTCCCCGGCCGAGAGGTGGAAGTCGTCGGTGACGAACGACAGGGCGCCCGAGATGACGCCGCTGTCGTAGCCGAACAGGAAGCCACCCAGGCCGACGACCAGGGTGATACCGAGGATCACACCGGTGGATCCTCCCGCACGGGGCGGTGCGGCGACGGGACCCGGTGGGGTCGGAGTGTTGTGTCGAGCAGGCATCGCCCTGTGCCTTCTTCCGGAGTGAGGGAGAAAATTGGATCGAACCAATAGTGAGTACCATCGGTCGCAGTTTGCAAGAGGTGGCTGCATTTTCCCTGCAAGACTGCTGTGAATCGCGCGAGGGACGTGCATTATGCGGTCAGATTGGTTACGATTGGTACGTACCCTTGAGGGGGCTTCGAGGCGGTGGACGACGAGAGGCGTGGTGTGGTGGCTGAGGAGAAGGCCGGGGCGGTGCCGAAACACGAGTGGCTGCGGGAGCGGCTGCGGGCGGAGGTGGCGGAGCTGAGCCCGCGCACCGCCCTGCCCACCGAGCGCGAGCTTGCCGTCCAGCACGGGGTGAGCCGGGCGACGGTCCGCCAGGCGCTGCGCGCCCTGGAGGAGTCCGGTGCCGTCTACCGGGTCCAGGGGGCGGGCACGTTCGTGGCCGACACGACCATCTCCAAGTCCCTGTCGCTGACCTCGTTCAGCGAGGACATGGACGCGCGCGGCCTGCGCCCGGGGTCACGGGTACTGGTGGCCGACGAGGTGCCGGCGGGCTCGGCGGTCGCCGAGGACCTGCAGCTCTCCCCGGACGAACCCGTGGTACGGCTGGTGCGGCTGCGTCTCGCCGACAACGCCCCCATGTGCCTGGAGACCGTCTACTTCCCCAGCGGCCGGGTGCCCGGACTGCTCGGAGCGGATCTCACGGGTTCGCTGTACGCGCTGCTCGAGGAGGAGCACGGCGTCCGGCTGGTCCTGGCCGACCAGGTGGTCAAAGCCGTCACCGTGGACGGGGCCGACGCCGCGCTCCTCGCCCTCGCGCCCGGCAGCCCGGCCCTGCGCATCCACCGCATCGGCCGCGACGAGCGCGGCCGGCCCGTCGAGCGCACCACCAGCGTGTACCGCGCCGACCACTACGACATCGCCTTCACCATCCGCCGGGAGACATCATGAACCGCTGGCGCATCGGCGTCGACGTAGGGGGGACGAAGATCGCCGCCGGTCTGGTCTCCACGACCGGGCTGCTCGACGAGCGGCTGGTCCTGCCCACCCCCGCCACCGAGGGGGCGTCCGCCATCCTGGGCACCGTCCAGCGCGCGGTGGAGACGCTGCGGGCGTCGCTGCCGCCGGGGGACGTCGTCACGGGCGTGGGCATCGGCACCGGTGGCGTCGTCGACCACGCAAGGGGTGTCATCGTCTCCGCCACCGGGCTGCTGCACGGCTGGGCCGGTACGCGCGTCGCCGATGAGCTGCACGCCCGGCTCGGCCTTCCTGTCGCGATCGACAACGACGGCAACGCCCTCGCCCTGGGCGAGCACCGGTTCGGCGCCGGCCGCGGCCACCAGGACGTCCTGTACGTGGCGGTGGGCACGGGCATCGGCGGCGCCCTCGTGCTCGGTGGCGAGCTGCGGCGCGGCGCCCACCACAGCGCGGGCGAACTCGGCCACCAGCCCGCACCCGGCGCGGAGGGGCGCCCGTGCAGCTGCGGCGGTCGGGGACACATCGAGGCGGCCGCCTCCGGGCCCTCGATCACCGCCGCCTACCGGGAGCGCAGCGGCGACACCCAGGTCACGGATCTTCGCGTCGTCGCCGCGAGGGCGGCCGCGGGTGACGGCCAGGCCGCCGGGGCGATCGAGGAGGCGGCCACGATCCTCGGCAAGGTGGTCGCGGGGCTCGCGAACACCGTCGACCCCGAGGCGGTCGTCATCGGCGGCGGCGTCGCCCAGCTGGGCCCGATCCTGTGGCCCCCGCTCGAGACCGGCTTCCGGGCCGGCACACTCCCGCCCCTGGCAGACGTCCCCGTCCTGCCTGCCCTGCTCGGCCCCACCGCGGCCATCGTCGGCGCTGCCACTCTCGTGGCGGACACGGGGTCCGCCGCCGAGACCGGCAGCGACGCGAACACCGCGGCACAGCGCGAGACCGCCCACCGCACGTCCTCGAAGGAACACTCATGACCGGCACCCCCCGACCCGCCCCCGCCTCGTCCGACTCGCGGCTGCTCGGACTGCGCGGCGGGCTCGTCGTCTCCTGCCAGGCGCGTGCGGGGCTACCCCTGCACGGACCGCACCACATGACCGCCATGGCGCGCGCGGCGGTCGACGGCGGGGCCGTCGGCATCCGCGCGGAGGGCACGGACGACGTGCGCGCGATCCGGACAGCGGTGGAGCTGCCCGTGATCGGGCTGTGGAAGACCGACGACCCGGGCGTGTTCATTACTCCCACCCCCGCTCACGCGATCGCGGTCGCCGAGGCGGGGGCCGACATCGTCGCCGCCGACGCCACCGCACGCCCCCGCCCCGACGGTGGCGACTTCGCCGGGACCGTGGCCGCCGTGCACCGTCTGGGCCGGCTCGTCATGGCCGACGTCGCCACCGTGGAGGAGGGGCTCGCCGCGCAGGAGGCCGGGGCAGACATGGTCTCCACCACCCTGTCCGGGTACACGGACGGTGGCACTCCCCCGTTGGATCCCGACATCGGCCTGGTCGCCCGCCTCGCCGGACGCCTCACCGTCCCCGTCTTCGCCGAGGGCCGCATCCACAGCCCGGCGCAGGCCCGTGCGGCCCTCGACGCCGGTGCCTGGGCCGTCGTCGTGGGCACCGCCATCACCGCACCCCAGTGGATCACCGCGCAGTTCGCCGGGGCCCTGTCGGCGTAGCCTCACGCGTGTGAGGTGATCGCCCGCGTGACCGCCGTGATCGCGGGCGTGGGGCGGCCGGGAAAGCGTGCGACGAGGACGCGGCGGATCTCGCGAGGCGCTCCCTCGACATGCAGCAGGGTCACCCCGGAAGGCAGTACCGACGACATCCGGGACGGCACCGTCGTCACACCGAAGCCCCCTGCGACCAGCCGCAATTTCGTCAGCCAGTCACGGGCCGAGTGGACGATGTGCGGCCGCCCCGGCAGGCCCGGCCAGACGCCGAGCAGCGGCTCGGAACCCGACGACGCGGTGGCGATCCAGGCGGCGTCGGCCAGTTCGTCGACGTGCACCGAGGTGCGGCCCGCGAACACACCGGCAGCGGGCGCCGCCACGACCAGTTCGGTGTCCTCGATCGTCTCCATGTGCAGGCGGGGCGACTCGCCGTCGGACGGCCGGTGGGGCGGCCTCGACGTCAGCACGGCGAGATCGATCGAGCCGGCGCGCAGGGCGCGGATGAGGCGGGGCGTGGTGCCCTCGGTCGTCTCGACCGCGACCTCGGGGGACGCCTGTGCGAGGCGTCCCAGCGCGGCGGGCAGGAGCACGGCGCCCGCGCTCAGGAACATGCCGAGCCGCACCAGTTCGCTTCGCGGGGCGGTGCCGGAAAGGTCGCGCTCGGCGGCCGCGACCGAGTCCAGGATCGTGCAGGCGTGCCGCAGCAGCACGAGGCCCGCGGGGGTGAGCCGCACCCCGTCGGGGCGGCGTTCGAACAGGACGGTGCCCGCGCTGCGTTCGAGAGCGGCGGCCTGGCGCGAGATCGCCGACTGGGTGTAGCCGAGCCGGGCGGCGGCCGCGGTGAAGCTGCCGGACTCGGCGATCTGCCGCAGTGCACGCAGCCCCTCGCTGGAGATGTCCATGCGTCCTGAGCATACCGGGGATGCTGGATGCTCGCTTCCCGCATGGCTGCCACGCGCCTAGCGTTGACCTCGGCAACACGGAACGCGACGGAGGTCTCCACGTGCGCGCAGCAGTTCTGACGAAGTTCGGTGCACCGCTCGAGGTGCTCGATGTGCCGACACCCGAGGCGGGAGGCGGCGAGGTGCTCGTCGAGGTGCTCGCCACCTGCGTGCTCCCGTACGCGGCCGAGATCTTCGGCGGCGAGCGGAACTATCCCCTCGTGCCTCCCGTCGTGCCCGGCATGGGCGGGGTGTGCCGGGTCGTCGGCGCAGGCCCCGACGCCACCCGGCTGCGCCCCGGCGACCTGGTGTGGTGCGATGCGACGGTGCGCTCGAGGGACGACGCCCTGACGCCCGACATCACGCTCCAGGGCTGGAGTTCACGCGGCGAGGGCGGTGCGAGGCTCGCCCGGCACCTGCACGACGGCTCGTTCGCCGAGTCGATGCGCGTCCCCACGGAGAACGTCTTCCCCCTGCCGGCCTCGGCCGGGGACGACCCGGCGCGCTGGGCCGCGCTCGCCGTGTACGGGGTGCCCTACGGCGGGCTTCTCGCCGGTGGCCTGGAGGCGGGAGAGACGCTGCTCGTCAGCGGGTCGACCGGCAACTTCGGCAGCAGCGCGGTCGCGGCCGCGCTCGCCATGGGGGCGGGCCGCGTCATCGCGCCGGGCCGCAACCGGGCGGTGCTCGACCTGCTCGCCGACCGGTTCGGCCCGCGCGTGCGCACGGTCGAACTGTCCGGTGACGAGGCGGCCGACGGTGCGGCGATGTCGGCCGCCGCCGGCGGCCCGATCGACCTGGTGCTCGACCTGCTCCCGCCGAGCGCGCCGAGCTCGGCCACACGCGCGGCCGCCATGACCGTGCGCGAGTACGGCCGTGTCGTCCTCATGGGCGGCGTCGGCATGCTCGGCGGAGACGACCTGGCGCTCCCCTACCCGTGGATCATGCGCAACTCCGTCACCGTGCGCGGGCAGTGGCTGTATCCGCGGGCGGCGAACGTCGGCCTCCTGCGGATCGCCGCGTCGGGCGCGCTGGACCTGGACGCGGAGCGGGTGAGGACCTTCCGGCTGGACGACGTCAACGACGCCGTCGCGTATGCCGCGGCCCACGGCGGGCCGTTCGACCGTACGGTCCTCACCCCGCGGGCGGACGCCGTCCGGGCGGCGACTGCGCGGTGATCTCCCGGGGCCAGGTTCCTGGGCCAGGTCCCGGTGCCGGGTCAGCAGGCGCCGGTGCCCGGCCCGCCGAGGCGGAACGAGTTCCTCTTGGCCTTGCCGTAGCCGTAGTACTGCGGGCTGCTGGCCGTGACGGTCAGCAGAGGCTTGTCGGTGGCGTCGTACAGGCGGAAGTCGCGGATCGACGAGGCGTGCTGGTCGCTGCCCTGCCGTCCGTTGCCCATGTCGGTGCACGAGGGGCTGTCGGTCTCGTTCTCGGCCACCTCACCGAACGCGGTGACGACCTGCGCGCGCTTGTAGGTGCCGCTCCACAGGGAGCCGGGGAAGTAGCCCACCTTGGTGTGGTTGTAGAGGATCCACCAGTCGCCGCCGATGTCGCGGATGGCGAAGTCGGCCTTGCGGCCGGCCTTCAGGGGCATGCCGGCGGTGATGGTCTTGGAGACGGGCACGAAACCGCAGCCGTTGTAGCAGGACGTCTGGCCGTCGACCCAGTGGTAGACGAACAGGTGCGGTGCGCTGTCGCCGTTGAGCTCGGGGTCGACGGTCCAGCCGACTTCCACGGTGGACTGCTGGGCTGTGTCCTGGAGGGAGAGCTCCTGCAGGGAGTGCTCGCCGGTCTGGGCCGGGTTGACCTGCGGATCCGCGACGTCCATGCGTATGGAGGCGCCGGCGGTGTCGGTGTGCTGACGGCCGTAGACGTAGTCGAAGCAGGCGCCGAACCAGCAGGTGGGGCCGGTCGCGGCCGTTCCCGCGGCGGAGGTGGGCGGCACGCTGGGGGCCACGGCGCCGCCCGCCGCCTGCGCGGACGGTGAGAACAGCGCGAGGGCGCCGGCCGCCGCGGTCAGTGCTGCGGCGAGGGACATGGATCTGCGCATGGTCGGCTCCGTACTTTGCGTGAGGACGAACATAAGTTGAGTGGTAATTAGATTTACATGGCGAGTTAAACTAGGCCTCGCGTACGAGCTCCGCAAGGCCTGGGGGCGGGTGACTTGACGTCGTCTCGGCCGCGGGGCCTGTGGTAGGACTGGGCGCGGCGTCGATCGGGCGCGAGGCGGGGGAAGGAAGGCGGCCATGGCCGGCGGTGGTACGGGTGAGGGTGCGCACCGCGAGGCCCGCCGGATCGGGGAGCGCGTCCAGACGCTGCGAACCGGGCGGGGGCTGACGCAGCGTCAGCTCGCCGAGCCGAAGTACACCGCGGCGTACGTCTCCACCGTGGAGGCCGGCAAGGCCCGCGCCTCGGAGACCGCCCTGCGCTACTTCGCGGGCAAACTCGGCACCACCTACGACCAGCTGGCCACCGGCGTGCCCGCCGGGCTGCGCGCGGAGCTGCGCGAAGGGCTGGCATCGGCGAGCCACCTGATGGCCGGCCGGGGCAGCGGCGAGGCCGAACCGCTGCTGACCGGCCTGATCGAGCGCGCCGGGCACCACGGCGTGGCCGACCTGGAGTCACAGCTGCGGGTGGCGCTGGGCCACTGCCTGCTGCGGCGCGGCGCTTTGGCCGAGGGGCGCGCGCAGTTCGAGCAGGCACAGGCCCTCGTGGCCGACGAGCCACTGCCCCGGCAGGTGCCGGCCGTGCGCGGCCTGGCCACGGCCCACCAGCTGGAGGGCGACGTGCGCTTCGCCTGCTACCTGCTGGAGAAGACCATCGACGAGCTGAACGCCCAGGGGCTGCCCGACCCCGAGGCGCTGCTGCTGCTGTACGCCACCGTCATCACCCCGTACATGGACCTGGGTGCTCACGAACGGGCCTCCAGGGCAGCCGTGCTGGCCCTCGATCTCGCACCGCGGGTCGGTGACCCGGTCGCCGTCGCGGGTCTGCACCGGTCCGTCGCCCGCACCCTGATCGCCGGCGGCCGCTACGACGACGCCGAAACGTACCTGGTCAAGGCGCAGGAGTTGTACCAGCGTCGTGAGATCCACTCCGAACTCGCCCAGTGCCACTGGATGAGGGGCTACCTGCACACCCAGCACGGCAGGCTCGCCGAGGCCGAGGACGAACTGCGCACCGCGCGCGAGATGCTGCGCACCACCGGCGGCAGCTTCTACGCCGCACAGGTCGAGGTCGAACTCGCCGACGTCCGCCGCCGGCGTGGCCACGACAGCGACGCCGAACAGCTCCTCAACACCCTGCTCGAAGGGTTCGGGCCCGGGCACGGCGCCGTGCACGCCGCCGCGGCCCACCGGCTGCTCGGCCTCATCCACCAGGAGCGTGGCGAGAACGGCGCGGCGGAAGCGCACTACATGCGAGCCATCCCCCTGCAGGAGGAGGCCCAGGTCACCGGCGACCTCGCCGACACCTCCCGGCTCCTCGGCGACCTCCTGCACGCCCAGGGCCGTACCGGGGAAGCCATCGCCGTCTACCGCAGAGGCCTGGCCCGCCTGTCGCGCCCCGGTACGGTCACCCTCGGTCCCGCGCCCGCTCCCCCGCCGCTGCACCCCATGACCACGGGCCCGGAGCCGACCACGGCCCCGGCCTCCGCCCCGGAACGCTGAGCGTCAGAGCGCCGAAACGCGGTGTCATCGGCCGGGGCGCGGGCGTACCGCGTCGACGACGAGATCGAGGAGCCGCTTCGTGCGGTCGGCGTCGTCGCCCGTCCCTGTCGAGAGGAACACCCCGAGGAGCATCGTGGTGACGTCCTCGGCGTCGACGTCCGCGCGCAGTGTCCCCTCGCGCGCTCCGGCCGCGAGGATCGTCCCGATCGCGGCGGTGACGCGCTCCCGCGTGGTCGGCGTCGCGATCCGTCCTGAGGCCCAGCCGGCCCGGAGCGTGTCGACCATGCCGCGTTTGTTCGCGACGAACTGCGCGTAGCGGTCGGTCCACGCGCGCAGGGCGGCCTCGGGCGGGTGCTCGTCGAGCAGGGCGGCGGCGCTCGTGGTGACGTCGTCGAGCTCGGCTGCGTAGACGGCCTCGACGAGTGCCTCACGGGTGGGGAAGTGGCGGTAGAGCGTGCCGATGCCGACCCCCGCGTCGCGGGCGATGTTCTCGAGCGGGACGGTGTCGTCCGCCGCGGTGAAGGCGGCACGCGCCGCGGACAGGAGGTTCTCCCGGTTGCGCCGCGCGTCCTTGCGGAGCGGGCGTCCCGCGGAGACGCCGGGGGGCGTCGATTCCGATGGAATCAAAACGGAGGCACCTCCGGTAGTGCTACAGTCGATTTAACGGAGGTTCCTCCGCTTCCCTCATCATCTCATGTGTCAGGAGTTCCGTGATGACCACCGGCACCCACTCGACCACGGCCGCGGGCGTCGCACGCCCCGGCGGCCCCGGCCCGCTCGCCGACCGGACCGTTTCGCGCGTCGGCTACGGCGCGATGCAGCTCGAACGCGTGCGGGAAGGCCGGGCGGCGGCCGTCGCGCTGGTGCGCCGCGCGGTCGAACTCGGCGTCGACCACATCGACACGGCCCAGTTCTACGGCGACAGCCTGTCCAACGAGGTCCTGCGCGAGGCGCTGCGCCCCGAGGACGGCGTCGTCGTCGTGAGCAAGGTCGGTGCCACGCCGGACCCGGGCGGACCCCGCCCGATGCGTTCCGCCCAGCGGCCCGAGGAGCTGCGGGCGAGCGTCGAGGACAACCTGAAGAGCCTCGGCGTCGACTGCGTCCCGGTGGTGAACCTGCGGCGCATGGACACCGGGCCCGGGCTGCGGCCCGAGGGCGACCAGGTGGTCGCCCTCGACGACCAGCTCGCGGTGATGACCGCGATGCGCGACGAGGGCAAGATCGGCGCCATCGGCCTGAGCAGTGTGTCGGCCGAGGTGCTGCGCCGTGCGCTGCCCGCGGGCATCGCGTGCGTGCAGAACAGCTACAGCCTCGTGGCCCGCGAGGACGAGGAGATCCTCGCCCTGTGCGCGGAGCAGGGCGTCGCCTGGGTGCCGTACTTCCCGCTCGGCAGCGCGTTCCCCGGGTTCCCGAAGGTGACGGACGAGCCGGCGGTACTCGCCGCGGCGCAGTCGCTCGGCCTCAGCCCCTCGCAGGTGGGCCTGGCCTGGCTGCTGCACCACTCCCCGAACGTGCTCCTGATCCCGGGCACGGCGGACGCCGGCCACCTGGAGGCGAACGTCGCCGCCGGAGCGGTCGCGTTCGACGACGCGACACTCGCCGCGCTCGACGCCGTGCCGTCGCGCTCCCAGGACGTGCCGCTCGGCTGACACGGCGTTCGCCGTCCCGGCGCCTGCGTCGATCCCGGGTCAGGCGCCGATCCCGGGTCAGGCGCCGACGTAGGCCGCCAGGTGCTCGCCGGTGAGGGTGGAGCGCGCGGCGACGAGATCGGCGGGCGTGCCCTCGAAGACGACGCGGCCGCCGTCGTGGCCCGCGCCGGGGCCGAGGTCGACGATCCAGTCGGCGTGGGCCATGACCGCCTGGTGGTGCTCGACGACGATGACGGTCCTGCCCGAGTCGACGAGGCGGTCGAGCAGCCCGAGCAACTGCTCGACGTCGGCGAGGTGCAGGCCGGTGGTCGGCTCGTCGAGTACGTGGACGAGCCGGTCGCCGCTCTTGTCCCCCAGGTGGGTGGCGAGCTTGAGCCGCTGGCGCTCGCCGCCCGACAGCGTGCTGAGCGGCTGTCCGAGTGTCAGGTATCCGAGGCCCACGTCGGTCATCTGCCGCAGGATCCTCTGGGCGGCGGGGGTGCGCGCCTCCCCGGAGCCGAGGAACTCCCCCGCCTCGGCCACCGACATCGCGAACACCTCGCTGATGTCGCGGCCGCCGAGGCGGTGTTCGAGCACGGACGCCTGGAAGCGCTTCCCCTCGCACTCCTCGCAGACGGTGGCGACCCCGGCCATCATCGCCAGGTCCGTGTAGACGACGCCGGCGCCGTCGCAGTTCGGGCATGCTCCCTCGGAGTTGGCGCTGAACAGCGCCGGCTTCACGCCGTTGGCCTTCGCGAACGCCTTGCGGATCGGGTCGAGCAGACCGGTGTACGTGGCGGGGTTGCTGCGCCTGGAGCCGCGGATGGCGCTCTGGTCGACCGGCACCACGGTCATGCCGTGGGCCGGTTGCCGGCGGACGAGGGACTCGTGCACAAGGGAGCTCTTGCCGGAGCCGGCGACCCCGGTGACGACCGTGAGCACGCCGAGCGGGATGTCGACGTCGATGCCTTGCAGGTTGTTCGCGCTCGCGCCGCGGATCTCGAGCGCGCCTGTGGGCGTGCGCACCGTCTTCTTGAGGGCGGCGCGGTCGTCGAGATGGCGGCCCGTGAGCGTACCGCTGCCGCGCAGCCCGTCGACGGTGCCCTCGTAGCAGACGGTGCCGCCGTCGCTACCCGCGCCGGGGCCGAGGTCGACGACATGGTCGGCGATCGCGATGACCTCCGGCTTGTGCTCCACGACGAGGACCGTGTTGCCCTTGTCGCGCAGCCGCAGGAGCAGGCCGTTCATCCGGCCGATGTCGTGCGGGTGCAGGCCGATGGTGGGTTCGTCGAAGACGTACGTGACGTCGGTGAGCGAGGAGCCGAGGTGGCGGACCATCTTGACGCGCTGCGCCTCGCCGCCGGAAAGCGTGGCCGAGGCCCGGTCGAGCGAGAGGTAGCCGAGCCCGATCTCCACGAACGAGTCGAGGGCCCCGCGCAGCGCGGTCAGCAGTGGCGCCACGCCGGCGTATTCTCCGTCGCGCGAGGTCGACGAGGGTTCACCGAGGGCGCGCACCCAGGCGGCGAGGTCGCTGATCTGCATCGCGCAGGCGTCGGCGATGCTGATGCCCTCGATCTTCGACGACCTGGCCGCCTCGCTGAGCCGGGTGCCGCCGCACTCGGGGCACGCGGTGAAGGTGACGGCCCGGTCCACGAACTCCCTGATGTGCGGCTGCATCGACTCGCGGTCCTTGGCGAGGATCGACTTACGCACTCGCGGGAGCAGGCCCTCGTAGGTCATGTTGATGCCCTCGATCTTCATCCTCACCGGTTCGTGGTGAAGGAAGTCGCGCATCTCCTTGTCCGTGTAGTCGCGGATCGGCTTGTCCGGGTCGAGGAGGCCTGACGCGCTGTAGAGGCGGTAGTTCCAGCCGCCCGCCTTGTAGCCGGGGACGGTGAGCGCGCCGTCGGCCAGCGACTTGGAGGCGTCGAAGAGCTGGGTGAGGTCGATGTCCGAGACCGAGCCACGGCCCTCGCAGCGCGGGCACATCCCCCCGGTGACGCTGAAGCTGCGGCGCTCCTTGACCGTCCGCCCGCCGCGCTCCATGGTGACCGCGCCGGCCCCGCTGATGGAGGCGACGTTGAAGGAGAACGCGTTGGGCGAGCCGACGTGCGGCCTGCCGAGCCGGCTGAAGAGGATCCGCAGCATGGCGCCCACGTCGGTGGCCGTGCCGACCGTGGAGCGCGTGTCCCCGCCCATCGGCCGCTGGTCGACGATGATCGCGGTCGTCAGCCCTTCGAGCACGTCGACCTCGGGGCGCGCCAGTGCCGGCATGAAGCCCTGCACGAAGGCGCTGTAGGTCTCGTTGATCAGCCGCTGCGACTCGGCGGCGATCGTGCCGAACACCAGGGAGCTTTTGCCGGAGCCCGAGACGCCGGTGACCACGGTGAGGCGGCGCTTCGGCAGCTCGATGCTGACGTCCTTGAGGTTGTTCTCCCGCGCGCCGTGCACGCGGATCAGCTCGTGGCTGTCGGCGTCGGGCGGCGCGGTCGGCCGCGTCGCCGTGCCGGTGGCCGTGTCCGTCTCCGTGCCGGTGGCCGTCTCCGTGGATCTGCCCATCGTGTCTCCCTCTGCCGGATCCGAGCGTAACCGGCGCTCCTGCTGTGCCGGGGTGTTACGCGTGTGTTCTGCGCGGGGCCCGTTCAGCGGGTAGCGGCGGTGATCTGCACGCGGTCGCTCTCGTGGTCGGAGAGGAAGGACGCGAGCGCCTGGCCCTCCTCGGCCACGGCGTCGCGGTCGGCCGGCGACAGGCGGCCGAGCGGTGTGACGGCGACGGTGCCCGACTCGACGCTCCAGGTGGCGGCGACTCTGCCGTCGACCAGGACGACGCGGGCGCCGGCGACCGACAGGCCGCGGTGTGCGTCGTCGACGATCCGCCCGCGGCCCTGGTAGCCGAGGAGCGCGTTGTCGAACGCCGGCAGGAACCGCACCGGGGCAGGCGTTTCGGGGTCGGGCCGCGGTGCGCCGGGCAGGTCGAGCAGCTCACGGCCGCGCTCGTCGCGGAAGGCGACCAGTTCCTCGCGGCTCGCGGCGACCGCGGCCGGCAGTCCCGCCAGGCCGCACCACGCGCGCAGGTCGGCCGACGCGGCGGGTCCGAACGCCGCCAGGTATCGCCGCACCAGCTGCCTGCCGACCGGGTCGGTGCCGCTGGGAGCGGGCGGATCGACCTCGCGTCCCAGCCATGAGGAGAGCGGGACGTTGCGCACAGCCCCCTTCGTGCGCCACAGGCCGCGGGGCGGCTGCTGGGCCATCGGGATGAGCGCGGCGACCAGCATCTCGCCCAGTGCGCGCGGCCCCGGCGACGGCCAGCGGCCGGCGAGTTCGCGTGCGAGTGACGTCATCGAGCGGGCCTGGCCGTCGGCCATGACCGCCCGGCCGGCGGCGGCGAGTTCGTCGAGGTCCACCCCGTCGAGCTCGCGGCGGTAGACCCCGAGCACCCGCTGGCGCAGCATCGTGTCGTGGCGTGCCCGCCAGGCCAGGGCGTCGTCGGCGGTGACGAGGTGGACGGTGCGCCGCATGAGGTGGGTACGCACCACGCGCCTGCCGGTCAGCAGGTCCGAGAGCGCGGACGGGTCGAACGCGCGCAGCCGCGACCAGAGTCCGGTGAAGGGTTCCTGCGGCTCCTGCGCCTGCAGGCCGCCGAGGTGCGCGACGGCGTCGAGGACGGGTAGGTCGGCGCGGTCCAGCAGCAACTGGCGGGCGAGCGTGGCGCGGCCGAGGGCTCGCGTGCTGAGAACGGTCATCGTGTACCTGCCTTGGTTGGGCGGGGCCGCGCTGCGGTGGGCGCACACTCTCTCAGGCTTAGCGGTCAGTTCGTGTCCGCTACTGGCGCGGGACGGAGGACGACCGGGAGGGCGGCGCGGTGCTCGCGCGTACCACCAACCGCGGCTCCACCGAGGCCGGTTCCGGCAGGGCGCCCGGATCCGCCAGGTGGCGCAGCAGGTGCGCGACGGCGAGCGCTCCCATCTGGGCGAAGGGCTGGGCCACGGTGGTCAGCGGCGGCGAGCAGTACTCCGCGAGTTCGATGTCGTCGGTGCCGACGACGGAGATGTCCTCGGGCACCCGCCTGCCCGTTTCGCGCAGTGCCCTGATCACCCCGAAGGCCATCTCGTCGCTGGCCACGAAGACCGCGGTGGCGTCCGGGATGCGCGCGAGTACGAGGCCGCTCCGGTAGCCGGAGGCCGGGGACCAGTCGCCTTCCAGCGGGGGCGGGACGGCGCGTCCAGCGGCCTCCAGGCTCGCGCGCCAGCCGTCGCGGCGGCTGGCGGCCTCCAGCCACTGGCCCGGGCCCGCGATGTGCCAGACGGTGTCGTGCCCGAGGTCCAGCAGGTGCCGCGTCGCGAGGCGGGCGGCGAGTGTCTGGTCGATGGCGACGACCTCGGTGGCGTCGGTGCGCGACCCGTCGATGGCGACGGTGGGTGTGGAGCGGGTGAGCTGCTCGATCCGCTCGCTGCTGTGGATGAGCGGCACCGACAGGATGACGCCGTCCACGCCCTGGTCGGCGAGACGGGACAGCGCGCTGCCGATGGCGAACGTGTCAAGGGAGGCGGTCGTCGCCGTGCTGACGGCGTACCCGGCGGCCCGGGCCGCGTTCTCGATGCCCGAGGTGACGGCCGCGCGCGAGTAGAAGTCGGTCTGGAGGGTCACCACGCCGATGGTGCGGCTGCGGCCGGAGGACAGCATGCGGGCGGCGTTGTTCCTTCGGTAGCCGAGCTGGTCGACCGCCGCGAGGACCTTCGCGCGGGTCTTGTCCTGGACGTTGGGGTGGTCAGAGAGGACTCGGGACACGGTCTGCGCCGACACCCCGGCGACCCTGGCGACGTCCGCCATTCCGGGTGGCCGCTCGCCGCCGTCACTGCGCTTCGCCATGGGTCCCTTACTCGTCGGATACGTCGGTCATTGGGATACGTGCAAGGCCCCGATGATATCGCCCTCATGTGGCTCCCACAGCGTCGTTCAGGCACTGAGCGCTCCATCGACGCGCACTATTGGCATCGATAACATTCTCTGCCATAGTTCAGCCGTCAGCGCCCCGGCCCGAGGCCGGGAGATCAGCGCATTGCCCGAACGTACGGTCCGCGAAGGCGCCTTCTTCGCCGTGCCGGAGCATCCAGGAGGAGCCGTGAAGCGGTTCATTGCCCGTTTTGCCGGAGTAGCGGGCGCTCTCGCCCTGAGTGTCGCCGCCGCCGGCTGCTCCGGTTCGCCGGCCGGCACGGCGTCGCCGTCAGGAAAGGCATCGATCACATTCTGGGGCTGGGCCCCCGGGTACGCGGACGCGGTCAAGGCCTTCGACAAGAGCCACCCGGACATCCATGTCACGTACCAGGCGGTGCAGCCGGGTGCCAAGGGCGGCTACCAGAAGATGCTCAACGCCGTGCAGGCCGGCAACGCGCCGTGTCTGGCCCAGCTCGGCTACGAGACGCTGCCCAGCTTCGCGGCGCAGGGCGCGCTGGAGAACGTGGCGAAGTACGCCTCCGCGGACGAGGGCGACTACCAGAAGGCGGCGTGGCGGTCGGTGACCCTGGGCGGCAACGTCTACGGCGCGCCGGTCGACACGGGCCCGATGGCGCTGTTCTACAACAAGAAGGTCTTCGACTCGCTGCACCTCAAGGCGCCCACCACCTGGGCCGAGTACCGCAGTGACGCGCGGCGCATCCACGCGTCGGACCCGCACAGGTACATCTCGTCGCCGTACATGGACTACGACTACGCGGGACTCGCGTGGCAGGCGGGCGCCGGGTGGTTCACCACCAAGGGCGACGCCTGGCGGGTGACCATGGACTCCGCCGCCAACAGGAAGGTGGCGGACTACTGGCAGGGGCTCGCGGACGACGGGCTGATCAGCAGCGCGCCCATGTACGACCAGGCGTGGTACACGGGCCTCGGCGACGGTGACATCGCGACGGTCGTCGGCGCGGTGTGGCAGGCCGGGGTCATCAAGGGCGGCGCGAAGAGCGGCGCGGGACAATGGGCCGTCGCGCCGCTGCCGCAGTGGAAGAAGGGCGGCACGCAGGTCGGCAACGCGGGCGGGTCCGCCACCGCGGTGCTCAAGGGCTGCGCCGACCCCAAGGCCGCCTGGACCTTCGCCCACTGGCTGAGCACGGACCGCACGGCGTTCGGCGGCCTCGTGGAGAAGGCGTCCCTCTACCCCGCCGCCACCTCGCTGCTCGACCTGAAGCAGCTGGGCCCCGACCCGTACTTCGGCGGCCAGAACATCTACAAGGTGTTCGCCGCCGCCGCGCCGCACGTGAACGCCGACTGGACGTGGGGGCCGCTGATGACGAAGACCGTCGCCGACCTCGACGACGGTCTCGGCAAGGCATGGTCCGGCAAGGGCACCATCAACGCCGCCCTGCGCACCGCCCAGGACAAGACGCTCGCCGAGATGAAGAAGCAGGGGCTGCGCGTGGCGCCGTGAGGCGCCGGCATCCGGCCACCGGCCGCTGGCCTCCCGCCGGCAACGCACCACCGACCGTACGAGTCACAGTGAGGGACCCGCTCCGTGATCAATGTCGCCGCTCCGGCGGACGCGCGCACCGGCAAGCGTCCACCGGGCATCCGCCCGCCGGCCACCACCCGTCCCGGTGCCCCGCGCCCGCGCGCCCGCCGGCTGAGGCCGCTGTGGTTCTGTGCACCGTTCCTCGCACTGTTCGCGGCCATGTACGTCGCGCCGATCGTCTATGCGGCCGTCAGCAGCCTGTTCACGGTCCACCGCTCGGGCCTCGGGCTGACCGCGCCGTCCAAGGTGTTCGACCCGCTCGGCAACTACGCGCGCGCCCTGCACGACGGCGCGTTCACCGGGGCGCTCGGCCGTGTGGCCCTGTTCGGAGTGGTGCAGGTCCCCCTCATGCTGTGCCTCGCCCTGGCGCTTGCCCTGCTGATCGACGCCAAGTCGGCCCGCGGCAAGGGCTTCTTCCGGCTGGCCGGCTTCCTGCCGTACGCGATCCCGGGTGTGAGCGCCGCGCTCGTGTGGTCCTTCATGTACTCGTCGCAGTCGAGTCCGATCAACAGGCTGCTCGCGCCGCTCGGTGTGTCCGTGCCCTTCTTCGACGGCCACCTGGTGCTGTGGTCGGTGGCCAACATCGTGACCTGGAGCTGGGTCGGCTACAACATGATCATTATCTACTCCGCGCTACAGGCGATCCCGGCGGAGGTGCTGGAGGCGGCCCGGATGGACGGCGCTTCCGCGTTGCGCGTCGCGTGGAGCATCAAGGTCCCGGCGATCCGGGGCGCCCTCGTCCTCACCGCGGTCTTCTCGATCATCGGCTCCGCGCAGCTGTTCAACGAGCCGACCGTGCTGCGGCCGGTGTCCGGCGGCGCCATCTCCTCCTCGTTCACACCGCTCATGTCGGCGCAGAGCGCGGTCGCGGCGGGCAACTACCCTTACGCCGCGGCCCAGTCGGTCGTACTCGCGGTGCTGGTCGGCGTGGTGTCGTTCGTGTTCCTCAAGCTGACGGGACGAGGTGGGAAGGCATGAGTGCTCCGGCATGGAGAACGTCGCCGGCGCGGTCGCCGCGTGGGACGGGCCCGGTCAGCCGCACCGTGACCACGGCGCTGCTCGGCCTGTCGGCCGTCTACTTCCTCTTCCCGCTGTGGTGGCTGCTGGTGTCGGCGACCAAGCCGTTCGGGGAGCAGTTCAGCGGAAGCGGGCTGTGGTTCGGCGGTTTCGGCCTGTTCGGCAACATCGCACGGCTGACCAGCCAGGACGGCGGCATCTTCTGGCGCTGGATGGCCAACAGCGTGCTGTACTGCGGCGTCGGCGCCCTGCTCGGCACCGCCTTCTCCGCGCTGGCAGGGTACGCGCTCGCCAAGTTCGACTTCCCCGGCCGCGGCGCCGTCTTCGGCGTGGTGCTCGCCGCGGTGCTGGTGCCCAAGGTGCTGTTCACCCTGCCGCTGTACCTGATGTTCTCCGGTGTGCACCTGATCAACAACCCGCTGGCGGTCCTTCTGCCCAGCGTGGTGAGCCCGTTCGGGGTGTATCTCTCTCGTGTCTTCGCCGCTCAGACGATCCCCGACGAGGTGCTGGAGGCCGGCAGGATCGATGGCGCGGGTGAGTTCCGCATCTTCCGCGCCATCGGCGTCCGGATGATGCTGCCCGCCCTGGTCACGATCTTCCTCTTCCAGTTCGTGGAGGTGTGGAACAACTACCTGCTGCCCGCGATGGTCCTCGGCGACGACCGGCTGCAGCCGGTGACCGTGGGACTCGTCGGCTGGAACGCCAGCCACGTCGCGGTGCCCCCGCCGCTCGTCGTCATCGGGTCGCTGGTGTCCGTCGTCCCCCTCGTGATCGCCTTCCTCGCCCTGCAGCGCTTCTGGCGCGCGGGCCTGACCGCCGGAGCCGTCAAGTGACCGCCCCACTCCCCGCACCCGCCGCACCCACCGAGCACCCGGCGGCCACGCTCACCCGCGCGGGCGGTGTGTTCCTGCGTGACGGCCGGCCCCACCGCATCCTCGCCGGCTCCCTGCACTACTTCCGTGTCCACCCCGATCAGTGGGCGGACCGCCTGCGGCGGGTGGCGGCGCTCGGGCTCAACACCGTGGACACGTACGTCCCGTGGAACTTCCACGAGCCGTCGCCCGGCAGGACGCGCTTCGACGGCAGCCGCGACGTGACGCGGTTCGTCCGGCTGTCGCAGGAGGAGGGGCTCGACGTCATCGTGCGGCCCGGCCCGTACATCTGCGCCGAATGGGACAACGGCGGGCTGCCGGTGTGGCTGACGGGACGGCCCGGCATGCGGCCGCGCACCTCGTACCCGCCCTTCCTCGACGCGGTGGGACGCTGGTTCGACGAGCTCATCCCGCGCCTGGCAGCGTTGCAGGCGGTGCGGGGCGGACCGGTCGTGGCGGTACAGATCGAGAACGAGTACGGCAGCTACGGCGACGACGAGGCGTACGTCCGCTGGGTGCGCGACGCCCTGGCCGGCCGGGGCATCACGGAAATGCTCTACACCGCCGACGGCCCGACGCCCCTGATGCTCGACGGCGGCACCCTCCCGGACGAGCTGGCGGCCGTGACGTTCGGCTCGCGGCCCGGGGACGCGGCGGCGCTGCTGCGCTCGCGGCGCCCCGGAGA
Source organism: Streptomyces montanisoli (assembly GCF_017813245.1). GTDB lineage: Bacteria > Actinomycetota > Actinomycetes > Streptomycetales > Streptomycetaceae > Streptomyces > Streptomyces montanisoli. The sequence goes on along the minus strand of NZ_JAGIQL010000025.1, from coordinate 15,019 downwards.
GCCCTTCCTCTGCGCCGAGTTGTGGAGCGGCTGGTTCGACCACTGGGGCGAGAAGCACCATGTCAGGTCGGCCGGAAGCGCGGCGCGTGCCGTGGAGGGCGTCGTGTCGGCCGACGGGTCGGTGAGCCTGTACATGGCGCACGGCGGCACGAACTTCGGCCTGTGGGCCGGCGCCAACCATGACGGCGCGGACATCCAGCCCACCGTCACCAGCTACGACTCCGACGCGCCCATCGCCGAACACGGCGCGCTCACGGCGAAGTTCTTCGCCCTGCGCGAGAGGCTGACCGCCCTGAGCGGTGTCCCCGCGCCACCGCCGCCCGCCGATCCGCGGGTGCTGGGACCGCGGACCCTGCCGGTGACGCGCGGCGCGGCGCTGCTCGATGCGCTGCGGGCCATGTCGGAGCCGGTGCACGCGCCGGGGCCCCTCAGCTTCGAGGAACTCGGCCAGTCCGCGGGCCTGGTGCTGTATGCGGCGCGGCCGCTGCTGCCGCCGGGCGAGCACGAGATCACGGTGGCGGGCCTGCACGACCGCGCGCAGGCCTTCGCGGACGGCCGCCCCGTCGCCGTCCTCGACCGCGAGACCTCGGTGTTCACTTTGAAGGGCAGCGGGACGCGCGTGCGGCTCGAGTTGCTGGTGGAGAACCAGGGGCGGATCAACTACGGACCGCTGCTCGGCCAGGGCAAGGGCATACTCGGGGGCGTGCGGGTGGAGCGCCGGCTGGTGCACGGCTGGACCATGTACGGGCTGCCTCTGGACGAGTGGACGCCTGCCGACACGGCACGCGCCGTGTCCTCCGCGCCACCCGGCGGCGCGGCCGGGTTCGCGACCGCCGATCTGCACGTCACGGAGGTCGCCGACACCTTCCTTGCCCTGCCCGGCTTCACCAAGGGTTTCGTCTGGGTGAACGGCGGCCTGCTCGGGCGCTACTGGGACGTCGGGCCGCAGACCGCGCTCTACCTGCCCGGGCCGCTCCTGCGGGCCGGGCACAACACGCTCACCGTGCTGGAGCTCGAACGCAGTGGCGACCACCTCGCGCTCCTCGACGGCCCGGAGCTCGGCCCGGCCGAGGAGTACGTCGAGACGTTCGGATGACGGCGGGGACGCACGAGAACCCTGCCCGGGAGACCGCCCGTGCCCGGCCGACGCCGGGCGCGGCACCGCACAGCGAGGGGCCGGCACGGCCCCCCGGCGAAGGAGAAGGAGTACCTGTGGCAGTTCACCGCAAGACACTGCTCGGCACCGTCGTCGCCACGGCCCTGACCGTGGTGGGCGGCGTGGCGGTCACGCCGGCCGCGTCGGCCGCCCCGCCCGGCGCCTCCCCCACGTACACCGTCACCGTGGGCGCGAAGGGCACCTGGAACAACCCCGACGACACACCGGCCGCCTCCTACATCGACAAGGACGGCACCTTCTACTACCAGCAGTCGCACTCCCTCTATGGCGCGACCGCGAGCCGCCAGTGGAACTTCTTCACCGGCGGCGACTTCGACACCGCCACCCGCTCCAGCGCGATCAGCGACGCCGCCGACCCGGCCGATCCGCAGGACAGCAACAACGACACCACCAAGCGGTGCAACAACAGCCCGACGGGCAAGGAGGCCACCTTCCCGCCCGCGGGATCGGGCTACTCGCAGCGCAACTTCTGCGACCTGGCCGGAGTGTGGGTCGATCCGGACACCGGCGACTGGTACGGCCTGGTGCACAACGAGTTCACACCGCAGCCGTTCGGCGACGGCATCCACTACGACGCGATCGACTTCGCCGTCTCCACGAACCAGGGCAGGACCTGGACCATCAAGAACCATGTCATCACGTCGCCGTACAGCACCGTGCGGGGCGACGAGAACGCCTTCCCGCAGCAGACGTACTACTACGGCGACGGCGACCCGCGGCTGTTCGTCGACACCGCCTCCGGCTACTTCTACGTCTACTACGGCTCGCGGGTCGTGGAGAAGGGCGGCACGTGGAAGGCCTTCCAGGCCCACGTCGCCCGCGCGCCCATCTCTTCCAAGATGGCGCCCGGATCGTGGCACAAGTGGTACGACGGCTCGTGGTCGCAGCCGGGGGTGGGCGGCAAGGAGAGCAACATGGTGCCGGTCGGTGCCGGCAGCACCACCGGCTACACGCCCCCGGCCAAGGAGTACGACCCGAAGAACAGCGGCACGGTGAGCCGGCAGGTCGCCGCTGGCACCATGCCGCCCACCTCACCGCTGTTCGTCATGGACATCACCTACGACGCCTACCTCGGCCTCTACATCGGCGAGCCGCAGGCCGTCAACCAGGACGGCTCGGAACCGCAGCACTACTACGCCACCCGCGACCTGTCGACGCAGAAGTGGTTCCCGATCGGTGACACCGGCAGCGGTTACACCACCGCGTCCTGGTACCGCTGGTTCCTCGACGGCGCGAACAGGACCAGCTCCGCGATCGTCGGCAAGACGTTCCGCTCGTACTGCTCGTTCGGCTGCTCGGAGGGCTCGTCCAGCGAGTACGTCGACGTGACGATCGGTTCCTCCTCGCCCGCCGCGCCGGTGAAGGCGGGCAGGACCTACCGCATCGCGTCGGGGGACGGCCGGTCCCTGGCCCAGGCGGCCCACGGCTCGGCCACCACGTCACGGGCCAGGGCCACCGGTTCCGGCCTCGACGCGTGGACGTTCACGCCGGACGGCGACGGTTCGTACCGCATAGCGAACGCCGCCACCGGCGGGCTGCTCGGCGTCGACGCGACCACCACGGCCGGTCGCGCCTGGGGTGCGAGGCCCACCGTCACCGCCGCTCCGCCCGGGGGCCCGAGCGTCGGGCAGCAGTGGTTCGTCATCCCAAGCACGCCCGCGGGCAAGGGGGCCACGAGGACGTACCGGCTGGTCAACCGGTACAGCGGCCTGGTGATCGGCCTGTCGTCGCACGCCGGCCGGCTCGCCGAGACGACGCCCGTACGCTCCTGGACCGACACGAGCGGCAGCAGCGTCGGCGGCGCGCGCACGGCGGCTGAGCAGACGCTGACGCTCACACCGCGGCCTGCACCCCACGGACACGGTCACGGCCACGGTCACGGCCACAGGGGCGGTCACGGTCACGGGGCCGGCTCGCGCGCCGGGCGCTAGCCCTCCCCCGGGGGCACTGACGAGCCCGCCACGAGCACCGCGAGGGTGCCGGGGGCGGGCTCGTCGCCATCCGCCGTGTCCTCTCCATTGACGTCCGCGCCCGGTGTGGTTACGTTCCCGCATGGGATCGATCCCATGCGGGGCGCGGCCGTGCTCCCGCTCGACGGTGTCGACTGAGGGGAGCACGTGTGGCCAGGGACGACCGGGCCGGCTCGAAGGCGGGCCGACGACGATTCGCGGGCGGCTGCCTCGTCCTGACGCTGGCCGCCGGGGCGATGGTGGCTCTCGCCCCGCCACCGGAGGCGAGCGCGCAGGAGACCCACCGGCTGCCCGCCATCTCCCCGGTGCCGCAACACGAGCGGCAGCGGGACGACTTCGCGGTGCTCACGCCGACCGTCGACCTGGTGGCAGGGCCCGCGGCCGACGCCCCGGCGGTGCGTGCGGCGGAGGCGGCGCTGCGGGCTGCCGGTGTCCGGAGCGTGGTGCGTACGCGGTCCGGCGTGTACCACGGCCGGGACGGCCGGCTGACCGTGTGGCTCGGGCGTGCCTCCGGCCCCGGAGTGGCGTCGGCTCTGCGCGGCCTCGGTGTGGGCCGGTCGGGCGCCGGCCACGCGGAGGGCTACACGCTGGCGGTGGGCGGTGGTCTCGGCCGTGGGCCCGGCGAGATCGTCCTCGCGGGCGCGGACGGCGCGGGAACGTACTACGCGGCCCAGTCGCTGCGCCAGATACTGCCGCGCGGCGGTCACGCAGGCGCGCGCGTGGGCGGCCTGTCGATCCAGGACTGGCCCGCCACGCGCACGCGCGGGGTCGTCGAGGGGTTCTACGGCACGCCGTGGTCGCAGAGCGAGCGGCTGGCCCAGCTCGACTTCTACGGCGAGCACAAGATGAACACGTACACGTACGCGTCCAAGAGCGACCCGTACCTGCGCGACAAGTGGCGTCAGCCCTACCCCGACAAGGAACTCGCCACGATCAAGGCGCTGGTGGACCGTGCGCGCGAGCGCCACGTCGACTTCGTCTACGCGCTCTCGCCCGGGTTGTCCGTCTGCTACAGCTCGGACGCCGACCTGAAGGCGCTCACGGACAAGTTCACCGCCCTGTGGAACATCGGTGTGCGGGACTTCGCCGTGCCGCTCGACGACGTCAGCTACACCAAGTGGAACTGCGACGACGACGCGCGGAAGTTCGGCAGCGGGCCCGCGGCCGCGGGCAAGGCCCAGGCGTCCCTGCTCAACCGTGTCGACAAGGGGTTCATCGCCGGTCATCCGGGGGCAGCGCCCCTGCAGATGGTGCCGACGGAGTACGGCAGCGTGACGTCCACTCCCTACAAGAAGGCGATAGCGGCGTACCTCGGCGCCGACGTCGTCGTGCAGTGGACCGGCACGGACGTGGTGTCGCGGACCGTCACCGTCGCCACGGCGAAGGCGGCCCGCCGCGTGTACGGCCACCGGATGCTGCTGTGGGACAACTACCCGGCCAACGACTACGCGGCGGACAGGCTGCAGCTCGGCCCGTACACCGGGCGTCAGCGGGGGCTGCCCGCGCACGTCGCGGGCATTCTCGCCAACCCGATGATCGAGCCGTCCGCGTCCGAGCCCGCGCTCGCCACGGTCGCCGACTTCGCGTGGAACGACCGCGCCTTCGACCCGCGGTCCTCCTGGCTCACCGCCATCGGCCAACTGGCGGGCGGCGACAGGGCGGCGGCACATGCGCTGCGCGCCTTCGGCGACATCACGTACGACTCGTCGATCTCCCCGGGGCAGGGGCCCGACCTGACGTCGGCCGTCCGCTCCTTCTGGCGTACCGGGGACGCGAAGACGCTGCGTTCCCGGCTGCACGCGCTCAGCACGGCGCCCGGCGTGCTGCGCTCCCGGCTGCCTGACCGTGACTTCGTTCCGGAGACGCTGCCGTGGCTGGACTCGGCGCGCGACTGGGCCAAGGCGGACACCGCCGCGCTCGACATGGTGATCGCCGAGCGGCACGGACGGAAGGACAAGGCGCGTACGCTGCGCGCGAGTCTGCCCGGCCTCGTCGACCGGGCGGGTTCTTACCACTACACCGACGTGACGGGTGCCCGGGTGCCGGCGGTTGTCGGCGAGGGGGTGCTGGACGAGTTCGTGGCCGACGCGGTGGCCGCGGACGACGCGGCGCTCGGGCTGCCGCTGCCCGCGAAGGCGTCCACCGACATGCGCACCCACCAGGACCACACGCCGCTGCGCATGACGGACGGCGACGACAAGACCTGGTACTGGAACAAGTCGGCGGTGACCGAGGGCGACTGGGTCGGCCTCGACCTGAGGACGGAGCGCCCGCTCGGCCGCATCACGCTCGCCATGGGCGAGCCGGGCGCTCCCGACGACATCATCGACAGCGGCGTGCTCGAGTACTCCTCGGACGGCAGGCACTGGAAACGGCTGACCGGCTTCAGCCACACCGCCGACGTGACGTTCCTGCCGCCGGCGGGCACCAGGGCGCGCTACGTACGCGCCCGTGCCACCGCCGACCAGGACGCGCTGCTCGCCGTACGCTCCTTCGACGTCGCCTTCGTGCCCCCAGTCCAAGGGCGTTGACGTGCCGGTCCGCCACGTGGCATCGTTCCCACATGGGATCGATGCCACGTCGGCGCGCCGCTCGGTGCAGTGAGGAACATCCGTGTACTGCGAGCCGATAGCGGACGACGCGTTCCGCTACGAGGACACCTGCCACGTCTACGTCCTGCGGCACGGCAGCGAGGCCGTACTCATCGACTTCGGCTCGGGCGGTGTCCTCGACCACCTCTCGGAGGTCGGCGTCGAACGGGTCACCGATGTCCTCGTGACGCACCACCACAGGGACCAGGTCCAGGGCCTGGCACGCGCGCACGCGGCCGGCATCCGGATCTGGGTGCCGCCGGTCGAGCGGGACCTGATCGACGCCGTGGACGAGCACTGGCGCACCCGGCCGTTCGACAACGACTACGACGTGCGCCAGGACCGCTACTCGCTCCTGCACCAGGTGCCCGTCACGGGTACCGTCGCCGAGTACCGCACGGCGCGCTACGGGGCGTTCGACATACGCACCGTCCCGCTGCCGGGACACACCGTCGGCTCCGTCGGCTACCTCGTCGACCTCGGCGGGCGCCGCCTCGCCTTCACCGGCGACCTCATCCACGGCGAGGGCCGTGTGTGGTCGCTGGCCGCGACCCAGTGGGCGTACACCGGCTTCCACGAGAACGCCGGGATGGAGGGTGTGGCCGCCACCGTCCTGTCGTGCGCGCAACTGCTCGACCTGGCGCCCGACGTGCTGCACCCCTCGCACGGCGCCGCGGTCACCGATCCCCCGGCCGCGGTCGCCCGGCTGCGCGTCCACCTCCAGGAGCTGCTCGACTCGCGCCGCCGGACGCCGTGGAACCCGGAACGCCTGCTGGGCGAGCCGTGGGCGCCTGTCACCGAACACCTGCTGCGCAACACCACCAGCATGGCCAACTCGTACGCCCTGCTGTCCGACTCCGGCACCGCCCTGCTGTTCGACTTCGGCTTCGACCTGACGACCGGTCTCGCAGGCGGCCACGACCGCTCGTCGCGCCGCCCGCTGCTCGCCTCGATCGAGGCGCTGCGCCGCGACCACGGCGTCGACCGGGTCGAGGTGGCGCTGCCCACGCACTACCACGACGACCATGTCGCCGGGTTCAACCTGCTGCGCGAGGTCCACGGCACGCAGGTCTGGTCGCCCGACCACATAGCGGACGTCATCAACGCGCCGACCCGCCACGACCTGCCGTGCCTGTGGTACGACCCGATCCCCGTCGACCGCGTCCTGCCGAAGGAGGGCATGGTCCGCTGGCACGAGTACGAGATCGGCGTGCACCACCTGCCCGGGCACACGCTGTACGCGGCCGCGTACTCGTTCACCGTGGACGGCCGCCGCGTCGTGGCCACCGGCGACCAGCAGAACACCAAGTGGGATCCGGCGACGGGCGAGCCCGAGATACTCAACTACCAGTACCGCAACCGGTTCAGGATCGACGACTACGTGCGCAGCGCCGAGCTGTACCGCTCGCTGCGGCCCGAGATGATGGTCAGCGGGCACTGGCCGCCGCTCGACGTCACGGACGCCTACCTGGACATGCTGCTGGCGGAGGGCACCCGGCTGGCCCGGCTGCACCGCGAGGTCCTGCCGCGGGATGTCGACTTCGACGCGGAGGGGTTCGGCGCGCGCATCACGCCCTACCGCTCCGTGGCCCGGCCCGGTGACGTCGTGCGGATGAGCGTGGAGGTGCGCAATCCGCTCCCCGAGCAGGAGCAGGCGCTTCTCAGCCTCGTGGTGCCCACGGGCTGGAGCGCCGAGCCGCTGGTGCGCAAGGTGGACATCGGCGCGCGGCGCAGCGCCGAGACGGATTTCGTGGTGCGGATACCCGCGGGCGCCGCGCCGGTCGAGAGGGAGCGGGTGGCCGTGGAGATGACGGTGGGACGCATGGCCTTCGGCCAGCAGGCGGAGGCGCTGGTGAGCGTCCGATGACCCGGCCGAAGGCCACGGCGCGCGACGACGGCGCGATCGAAGTCCTGGCGGAGGGCTGGCGGATGACCGTGGCCGCCGACGGGGTGACCGCCGCGGTGCACCACGAGGACGCGGGCCACCACCCCGTCACCGTCCAGCTGGCCGGCGCGCTCGACCGGACCGACAGGACCGACGAGACGCTCGAGACCGATCCGCCGCTGCTCGACGCCGCGGGCGAGAACCCCGTCGTCACCGTCCACCGGCGCAGCAGCGCCTGGACCGGCGCGCTCACCCGCATCGCGTGCACGCCGCAGGGGCCCGAGTTCAGCTGGGAGGTGTCGGGCGAGGGAGCACTGAGCCAGACGCTCGGGCTCGCCGTGCGTGCGGCGTTCGGCGGACGCGGCGGCGGGCTGCGCCCGAGCGGCCATGACTGGCACCGTCTCTTCAGCCCCAACCCGGGGCCGCCCAGGGGCCTGACCCGGGGCGCCGGGGAGAGCGCCGTCGTGGGTGTGTGCGGTGACGCGAGGCCGGGCCGCGGGCACTGGTTCTTCACCCCCGCGCCGCTGTGCCTCGCCCTCACCGAGGACGTGGCGCCCGACACCACCGGGCCTGCCGAAGCCCCGGCCCCGCACGGCTGGTGGACGCTGTCCGCCGGCGCCCCCGTCGGCGACCTGACCTTCACGGAGATGGCGTACGTGCCGTCGGACGGCGGCTTCCACCTGCGCTTCGCGTACGAGGGCCACACCCGCGTCGACGGCACGCACCGCAGCCCCGCGGTCCTGCTCTCGCCCGGACACCGGGACCCGTACGCGGGTCTGCGCGCCCACCGCCAGTGGCTGGCACAGCGTGGCTGGGCGGCCTCGCCCCGTACGGCCGCCGCAGGCCGCCCCGCCTGGTGGAGCGAGCCGATGTTCTGCGGCTGGGGCGCGCAGATGGGGCGCGCCCGTGACACCGGCCTCCCGGCGCCCCAGCTGTCCAGCCGCACCGAGTACGACGCCCACCTCGCGCACCTGGAGTCGCACGGTCTCGTGCCGGGCACGGTGGTGGTGGACGACAACTGGCAGGTGCGGTACGGGCACTGGGCACCGGACGAGGAGCGCTGGCCCGGCCTGGCCGGCTGGATCGCCGGCCGGCACGCCCGCGGGCAGCGCGTCCTGCTGTGGTGGAAGGCGTGGTCGACCGAGGGCGTGCCGGACGAGCTGTGCGTGAGGACCGCGGCCGGCCGGCCCGTCGCCCTGGACCCCGGACACCCCGGGGCGCGTGAGCTGCTGGCCGAGAACATCCGCACGATGCTCTCGCCCGACGGCCTGGACGCCGACGGGCTGAAGATCGACTTCACGGCGGACACACCCACCGGGGAGGGACTGGTCTCGCACGGCGGCGCCTGGGGCATCGCCCTGCTGCACCAGTACCTGGACGTCGTCCACCGGGCCGCCAAGGAGGCGAAGGGGGACGCACTGGTCGTCACGCACACCCCGCACCCGGCGTTCGCGGACGTCACCGACATGATCCGGCTCAACGACATGCTCCGCCTCGACGACCCGGATCCGTACGCCCCGATCGTCCCGCAGATGCGCCTGCGTGCGGCCGTCGCCGCGGCCGCGTGCCCCGCGCTGCCGGTGGACACCGACGACTGGTGCGCGCCCGACCGCGAGCAGTGGCGCGCCTACACGGCGATGAAGGACGAACTCGGTGTTCCCGCCCTCTACCTGGCGACTCACCTGGACCGCACGGGTGAACCGCTGGAGGAGTTCGACTACGCTTCGCTGCGGCGGCTGTGGTCCCGTTGGCGTGCGCGCGGGGGCACCGGGGACAGGGATGGGAATACCTGAATGGGCAAGGAAGAGGCCGGAGTCGGGGCTCCCAGGACCAGACGCGCACGGGCGACGCTGCGCGACGTGGCGGAGGCGGCGGGGACCTCACGTTCCACCGCCTCCCGCGCCCTCGGGGGCCACGGCTACGTCGCCGAGCACATCAAGAAGCGGGTGCGCGAGGCGGCGGACCGCCTCGGCTACGTGCCGGACGCGTCCGCCCGGACGCTGAAGGGCAGTTCGAGTGGTCTCGTCGGGCTGCTCGTCTCCGACCTGCGCAACCAGTTCTACGCGGAGCTGGCGGCCGGTGTGGAGCACACCCTGTCGGCCGCCGGGTACCAGGTGGTGCTGGCGGACGACCACGGCGACGAGCACATGGCCCAGAACGGCGCGCGCGCGTTCCTCGCGATGCGTGCGGACGGCGTGCTGCTCGCACCGGTGGGGCGGGCCGCCACCGAACTCCTCGTGGAGCACGAAACGCCCGTCGTGGAGGTGGACCGCAGATCGGGCGTCCGCGGCTGTGACGCGGTGGCGATCGACAGCGAGCACGGGGCCAGGGCAGCGGTCGAGCACCTGATCGCCCTCGGCCACCGGGAGATCGCGGTCGTCATCGACGAGACGAAGTGGGAGACGGGCAAGGGGCGCGTGCGCGGCTACCGTGCCGCCCTGCGCGCGGCCGGCCTTCCCGCGTCGCGCCGGCACGTCCTCGACCTGGGCCTCACACCGTCCGATCACCAGGAGGAGCTGGCGCGCTTCCTCGACCGGGCCACGGGTGTGACGGCGGTCTTCGCGGCCAACAACGTGGTCGCCGAGCTGGTCTGGCAGGAGCTCAAGCGGCGGGGCAGCGGTGTGCCCGAGCGCTGCTCCGTGGTGTCGTTCGACGACCTCGGCTGGATGCGGATGGTCGAGCCGGGGATCACCGCCGTGCGCCAGCCGGTGTTCGAAATGGGCAGCCGCGGGGCCGAGTTGCTCCTTGAGCGTGTCGGGAACGGCGGCCGTCGCAGGAGCACGGAAGTGCTCAGGCCCGAGTTGGTGGTCCGCGGCTCGACCGCGGCGCCCAAGCACTGATCCCTCACCCGCCCTTCACCGGCCCCGCCACGTCGGTACCCCCGTGGTGGGTGCGCTGCTCCATGCCCGCGGAAGCACAGGTTCCATAACGGCCCGTCGAACCCGTTGACGGCCGCGCCCAACGTGGTTACGTTCTCATGTGGGATCGATGCCACACACGGGAGCGAGCAACTGCCCACGCCCCGTCCGGATGTTCCGCAGCGTCGGTCACCCGTGTAGCCAGCTGCTCGAAGGAGAGATCATGGCGGCACCACCCCGGCGAACACGCCGGCGCACCACGGCCCTCTTGTCGGCCTTCGCCCTGCTCCCGGTACTCGCCGGGTGCGGCGGTGTGAGTCTGACCGGCGGCGACCCGGCCACCTTCACGACGATGGGGTACGGCATGGGCGACGCGCTCGCCACGGACCGCATCGACACCGCAAGGGCCGCACTCCCCTCGTTGCACATCAAGGTCAACGAGGGCGCCTTCGACCAGCAGCAGTTCCTCTCGGCGGTGGCCGCCGGCGACCCGCCGGACGTGGTGCACATGGACCGCAGCCTCATCGGCGGCTACGCCGCGCAGGGCGCCCTCATACCGCTGACCGACTGCATCAAGCGCGAACACATCGACACGGGCGACTACTACAGGACCGCCATCGACGAGGGCTCGCTCGACGGGCAGGTCTACGCACTGCCGGACTCGTTCGACAGCAGGCTGCTGCTCGTCAACGACAAGGTCCTCAAGAGCGACGGGATCGATCCCGCCACGGTCTCCACGTCCGACTGGTCCCGGCTGAAGAGCCTCACGAAGAAGCTCCAGCACCAGCAGGGCGGCAAGCTGACCCGCATCGGCTTCGACCCGAAGATCCCGGAGTTCTTCCCCCTGTGGGCCAAGGCCAACGGCGCCGACCTGATCAGCGCGGACGGCCGCACCGCCCACCTGAACGACCCGCGCGTCGTCCAGGCGCTGCGCTACGCGGTGAGCCTGATCAACGTGCAGGGCGGCTGGGGCAAGTTCAAGTCCCTGCGGGACTCGTTCGACACCTTCGGCGCGAAAAACCAGTTCGCCCGCGGCCAGGTGGGCATGTACCCCATGGAGGACTGGTACGTGAACGCCCTGGCCGGCCTCTCCCCGCACCTCGACCTCGGGACGCAGACGTTCAAGGCACGTGACGGAAAGCCGCTCAACTGGACGTCCGGCTACGGCTGGGCGATCCCCAAGGGGTCCCCGCACGCCGCACAGGCCTGCACCTTCATCAAGACGATGACGGCCACGAAGACGTGGGTGCACGCCGCACGGGCCAAGGCGGCCCAGGTGCGCAAGGGCGGAACACCATACACCGGGGACGTCACCGGCAACGCGGTCGCCGACCGCATCATCGAGAAGGACGTGTGGAAGCCGACCGGCAACGCCGCCTACGACAAGGCCACCCGGACGCTCTACTCCATCTCCAGGAAGGGCTTCATCGTCCCGTCCAACGCGGCGGGCACGGAGTTCAAGAACGCCTGGCAGAACGCCATCAACCGGGTGCTGTCCGGTGAGCAGACCTCGCAGCAGGCGCTCGACCAGGCGCAGAAAGAGGCGCAGAGCGCCCTCGACCTCGCGAACCAGGGAAGGCGGTGAGTGCGATGACCATCACAGCCACAGGGGCCAAGCGCCGGGTACGGTCCGCCCAGCACCCCGAGCGGGGGCGGAGCCGATGGCGCCGGCGTGACACGTGGGCCGCCTACGGCTTCATCTCGCCGTGGATCATCGGCTTCCTCGTCTTCACGGCGGGCCCGATGATCGCCAGCTTCGTGCTGTCCTTCACGAACTACGACGGCATCGGCGCCTCCCACTCGGTGGGATTCGCCAACTACCGGCACCTCTTCCAGGATCCGGCCGTAGCGAAGTCGCTGATGAACACACTGATCTTCGCCGTGATGCGAGTGCCGCTTTCGATGGCGGTGGCGCTGCTGCTCGCCATGCTGCTGCTGCGCGTGGGGCGGGCGTCCGGCTTCTTCCGCACGATCTTCTACCTGCCGGTGATGACGCCGTCGGTGGCGGTCGGCATCCTCTTCCTGCTGCTGTTCAACGGCAACGTCGGCCTGATCAACCACGTGCTGGGACTCGTCGGCCTGCATGGGCCCGCGTGGACAACGGACAGCGCGTGGATCAAGCCCGGCCTGGTCCTCACCAGCCTCTGGTCCGTCGGCTCTACGGTGATCATCTACCTCGCCGCGCTGAAGAACGTGCCCAAGGACCTGTACGAGGCGGCCGAGCTCGACGGCGTCGGCCGGTGGAACTCGTTCCGGCACGTCACGTTCCCGCAGATCTCGGGAACCCTCTTCTTCACACTGATCGTCAACACCATCGCGTCCCTGCAGACGTTCACCGAGGCGTACACCGCCTTCTTCGGCAGCTCGAACTCGCAGACGTACAGCAACGACGCGGCGCTGTTCTACGTGGTCTACCTCTTCCAGCAGGCCTTCCAGTACACGCACATGGGGTACGCCTCCGCGCTGGCCTGGCTGCTGTTCCTGGTGGTGCTCGTCATCACCGTCATCCAGGCCAAGGTAAGCAAGCGGTTCGTCTACTACGAGGGAGACGAGCGATGACCCAGCTCTCCGTGCCCCCCGCCCAAGGAGCCCAGGCCGACGGCGGCGGCCTGCTGCCCGCTTCGGACGATCCCGGGCAGCCGCCCAGGCGCCGCAGGACCGACCCGCGCGGTACGGCGGGTCCGGTCGGCCGCACCGTACGGATCATCGGCCTCATCGCCGTCTCCGTCATCTTCCTCTACCCGTTCCTCTGGCTGATCAGCGCGTCCTTCAAGCCGACGCAGGACGTCTTCGACAACGCGCTGATCCCGCACGTCTGGCAGCTGCACAACTACGTCGAGGTCTGGAAGGCCGTACCGCTGCTGACATGGGTCGGCAACAGTGTGGTGGTCACCCTGGCCGCCGCGGTCACCGTGACGGTGAGCAGCGCCATCGTGGCGTTCGGGTTCGCGTACTTCCGCTTCCCCGGCCGCAACGTGCTCTTCGCACTGGTCATCGGCACGATGATGCTGCCGTCCGTGGTCACGATGGTGCCGCAGTACCTGATCTGGAACTGGATGCACCTGGCCAGCAGCCAGGTGCCGCTGTGGGCGCCCAACCTGTTCGGCAGCGCCTTCTACATCTTCCTGCTGCGGCAGTTCTTCCTCGGCCTGCCCAGGGAGCTGTTCGAGGCGGCGCGCGTCGACGGCGCCAACTACTGGAAGATGTTCTGGCGCATCGCCGCTCCCCTGTGCCGTCCCGCACTGATCGTGACGTTCATCTTCGAGGTACAGGCGTCGTGGACCGACCTGGTCAAGCCGTTGATCTACCTGCGTGACCCGAAGCTGTACACCGTGCCCCGCGGGCTCAAGGCCGTGCTCGACCAGTTCGGGGACGGCGGTGAGATGCGGTGGGAGATCGTCTGCGCCGCCAGTGTGATCGTCACGGTGCCCATGATCATCGCCTTCTTCGTCTGCCAGCGGCACTTCACCGAGGGCATCGCCACCACTGGAAACAAGGGCTGAGAGCACCACATGACCTCGTACGAACACGGAGACACGACCGGCCGGGCCGTGCTTGCCCTCGACATCGGTGGCACGAAGCTCGCCGCCGGTGTGGTGCGGGAGGACGGCGCGGTCCTGTCCTCCGTGTCCTGCCCCACCGAGGTGGCGGACGGCCCCGACACCGTTCTCAAACGCCTGTTCTCCCTGGGCGCGAGCGCCCTGCACGGCGCCGGCATCGACCCGGCGCACGCTCCCGGCCGGCTGCTGGGCTGCGGCATCGGCTGCGGCGGCCCGCTCGACTCGGCGGCCGGGCTGCTCATCTGCCCGCCGCACCTGCCGGGCTGGCTCGACATCCCGGTCACCGCGCTGGCCGAGGAGGCCTTCGGGCTGCCCGCCGTGCTCGACAACGACGGCACGGCGGGAGCCGCCGGCGAGTGGCGTTTCGGCGCCGGGCGCGGCACCCGCCACCTCGTCTACCTGACGGTGTCGACGGGCATCGGCGGCGGCGCGGTCATCGAGGGCCGCACGTACCGGGGGGCCGCGGGAAACGGCGGCGAGCCCGGCCATGTCACCGTGCGCTCCGAGGGGCGGCGCTGCCGCGGCTGCGGCCGCTCCGGCTGTCTCGAGGCGTACGCGTCCGGCACGGCGATCGCGGAACGCGCCGCCGAGGCGGTGCGTGAGGCGGCGCCGCGCGGCGAGTCCACCGTGCTCGCGTCGGTCCCGCGGCTCACCGCCGCCGACGTGGCACGGGCGGCGCGCGACGGCGACGCGCTGGCCGTGCGGGTGTGGGACGAGACCATGGACGCGCTGGCCGGGGGGCTCGCCTCCGTGATCAACCTGTGGGAGCCGGAGGTCGTGGTGCTCGGCGGCGGTGTGCTCCGCTGCGGGGAGCAGCTCCTCGTCCCCGTGCGGGAGAAGGTCGCGCGGCTGGCCATGGGCCCGGCCGGCCGCGCCGCCAGGATCGTGCCCGCGGAGGCGGGCGACCTGGCCGGTGTGCTCGGCGCCGCCGCCATCGCCTTCGAGCGCCTCGGCAGCGGGGCGCGGCGTGAGGCGGGC